>CAYGLT010000025.1:0-34765 GCA_964350875.1 uncultured Phycisphaeraceae bacterium
CATCGACGCCGCGCGAGGCATTCTGATGCCCGGCTCGCTCGGGGCGCTGGAATCCGAAGCATCCGACCGACGCTTCCACGATGCGGCCCGGGCGGCTCGCTGCCCTGGCCCGAACCCGAAAGGCAAAAGAACCATTGAGTGCATGGATGCCTTCTTGACTTCTTTTATGCCGCTCTCTAGCGTCGTGCCCCCGACGGCTCCGAGTCGGGCCAACGAAGGAGAAGCACCCATGTCCAGTCTGTACGAGCAGTTAGGCGGCGCACCGGCCATCGACCACGCCGTTGACATCTTCTACCGCAAGATGCTCTCCGATGACCGGGTCGCCCGGTTCTTCGACGATGTCGACATGGAGCGACAGGCGGCGAAGCAGAAGGGCTTCCTCACCATGGTGCTGGGCGGGCCCCACTCCTACACCGGGAAGAGCATGCGCGACGGTCACAAGCACCTTCTTGAGCGCGGCCTGAACGACACCCATGTTGATGTCGTGCTTGAGCACCTCGGCCAGACGCTGCGCGAGCTCGGCGCGAAAGAGGATCAGATCGCCGAAGTCGCCGCCGTCGCCAATTCCGTTCGTGACGATGTGCTGAACCGCTGACGAAACCTCCGCACCGGATCAACACCATGCCGACCATTACCTACGAAGGGCGCGCAATCCAGCCCGAGTCCGATGAGACCGTTCTCGACGCGATGCTCCGCGCGGGCGAGCAGGTCGCCCACTCGTGCCGTTCAGGCATCTGCAGGTGCTGCATGATGCGCGCGATCTCCGGAACCCCGGAGGCCGCATCACAGGCCGGACTCTCCCCGACGCTGCGCGAAAACGGATTCTTCCTCCCGTGCGTCTGCCGCGCGACGAGCGACATGGTCGTCGCCAAACCCACGGACGCGATCGCGACCGCGACCGGGCGTATCCGTCTGGTGGAAAGCGTCGGCCGCGATGTGGTGCGCGTGTTTGTCCGCACGGACTCCACGCTCGAGTTCCGCCCGGGACAGTTCATCAACCTCGTGCGCGCAGACGGGCTGGCGCGAAGTTACTCACTGGCCAACGCCCCCTCCATCGACAACACGCTCGAGTTCCATGTGCGGAAGGTCCCCGGAGGTCGCATGAGTTCATGGCTCACCGATGACGCGGGTCCGGGTGACGCCGTCGAGGTGCGCGGCCCGTTCGGCGACTGCCATTACCAATCATCGGACCCGGCCGAACCACTCGTCCTGATCGGCGTCGGGACCGGGCTCGCTCCGCTCCTGGGTGTCGTCCGCGACGCGATCGCTCGCCGCCACACAGGACAGATCACGCTCTTCCACGGCGCCCGGGACCCGGACGGGTTGTATCTGGTCGACGAACTCCGCGAGATCGCGCGGGTCAACCGGGCCTTCGAATATGTCCCGAGCGCGCTTTCTGGCGAACCCCGGGAGGGCGTGCATAGCGGGCCGATCGACGCCGTCGTCCGTGCACGCATCCCGTCCCTGGCGGGCTGTCGAGTCTTTGTGTGCGGCGACCCGGAATTCGTGCGAGCGGCCCGGAAGTCCGTCTTTCTCGCCGGCGCTTCGATGGGCGCCATCCACAGCGACTCATTCACGCCCTCGCCGGCCTGAAATCAAGACGACGCGTCGAGTATGCTTGCAGGTCCCCGAGATGGAGCCCGATGAGCCTTGCGATTGCTCTCCGACGCATCTGAATACGCGCTCCGCGCCGTGCTCTGGCTCGCCCAGCGTCCGGGCTCTGCGATGAAGGTGCGCGAGATCGCCGAAGCGACGAAGTCATCGCCCGGGTATCTCGTGAAAGTGCTCCAGTCCCTCGCGAAGGTCGGAATCCTCTCCGCGCAGCGCGGCGCGCACGGAGGCTTCACGCTCGAGCGTGATCCCAAGACGCTCACCGTTCTCGAAATCATCAACGCGATCGACCCGATCGAACGCATCCGAACCTGCCCTCTCGGTATCGAGGCGCACGGGTCGGTCCTGTGCCCCATGCACAGACGGATCGACGACGCGATGGCCATGATCGAGGAAAGTTTCGCGAACTCCACCATCCACGAACTCATGACGGATCCGTCGCCGTCGAAGCCCTTGTGCACGGCGCTCACCGTCGGCAAGTCCGTCGACAACGCCCCGAAGGACTCGTGAGCCGCCGACCTCGACCCATCACCCATGCGCGCCCTTGCACGACCGCCGATCCGCCGACTCGCGCTGCTCATGGGCGTGCTCGCCATCTCCCTGACCGGGTGCGACCGGGACGACGCGATCGTTGAACGCCGAGCGCCCAAAGGCGTCGAGGTGATACTCGCGGATGATCAGCCCGAGGCGCACGAACACGCGCACCGCCATGCCGTCGCGAGCGGCGTGGAATGGGAAACCCCCACCGGCTGGCGCGAAGTCCCGAGCGACAATCCCACGCGAATCGCGGTCTTCCGTCTCGACGATGCGCCGGACGCCGAGGTCGTCGTGACCCGGTTCCCCGGTGATGTGGGAGGCGTCCTCGCCAATGTGAATCGCTGGCGGACGCAGATCGGCCTCGCCCCGGTGAGCGCCGAGTCACTCGACTCGCACATCGAGCGTCTCGCCCTCCACGGCTTCGACGCCTACCTCTTCGTCGCGAGCAACGAAGGTCGCGGCGTCGTCGCGGCGGGCCTCGAACAACCCGCACACTCGCGCACCTGGTTCGTGAAGGCCACATCGTCGGAGGGTTCTCTGGACTCGATCCGTGAATCAGTCGTTGAGTTCGTGCGATCGTTCCGCGCTGCGCCGGAGAGTGACTGAGCATGTTTCGCTCCGCGATCAAGGCCCTCGCTTCGCTCCGGCTCACTGTCGCGTTGCTCGTCGCGGCGATGGTCCTGATCTTCGTCGGCACGCTCGCGCAAACGCGACTCGGTGTCTGGCAGGTCGTTGATCAATACTTCCGGTCAGTCATCGCGCCGGTCGATGTCGGCCTGGTGGTCCCGGGAATCAGCCCCGGTTCGGGCGTGGTTCTCCCGCTCCCCGGCGGTTCGCTGATCGCCGGGCTCATGATCGTCAACCTGCTCGCCGCCCACGCGCTGCGCTTCCGCATGACCAGGAAGCGCGTTGGGGTGATCGTCCTCCACGCCGGCCTGATCGTGCTCCTCGCGGGAGAGTTCGTGACCGGATGGTTCGCGACCGAGGGGCTGATGCGCATCGATGAAGGCGCCAGTGCGCGGCACATCGAGGACATCCGCGCTGCGGAGTTTGTCGTCGTCGATCCGAGCGACCCGTCGTTCGACCGCGTTGTGTCTGTACCGGCGTCGCGGATCGCCCACGCCGCCAAGGGCCAGCTCCCGATCTCGGATTCGCGGCTCCCGTTCGAGATCCGCGTCGAACAGTGGATGCCCAACGCCGAGACGGTCCCGTCCGCCTCGGAAACCCCCGCGACGCGCGGGCTCGGGCTCGACTTCGCCGCCCATCTGGTCGCGCAGGTCGCCGGAGTCGATGGTGGTCAGACCGACCTTCCCGCCGCGTATGTCACGCTTGTGCGCGAGGGGCGCCCGCTGGGCACATGGCTAGTTTCCGCCGCGTTCCGCTCGCTCCAGCCGGTCGAGATCGACGGACAGACCTTTGGCATCGGACTGCGCTTCGCGCGCACCTACAAGCCCTACGAGATCCATCTGATCGACTTCCGGCACGATGTCTTCGTCGGCACCACGATCCCCAAGAACTTCTCGAGCCGCGTGCGCATTGTCGATCCGGAGCGCGGCGTCGATCGCGAAACACTCATCTGGATGAACAACCCGCTCCGCTACCGCGGCGAGACCTTCTACCAGGCTTCGTACAAGCCGGACGGATCCGGAACCGTTCTGCAGGTCGTGCGCAACCCGGGATGGCTGCTCCCCTACGCGGCGTGCGCGCTCGTCGGCGGTGGAATGGCGTGGCACTTCATCCAATCGCTCACCGCCTTCCTGCGTCGCCAGACGAAGCGTGACCGGGCACATTCGTCCGTTCCAGCGCGTCATGGCCCGCGAGGCGCGGCGCTGCGCGCCGGCGCGTTCGCTGTCGGACTCGTGCTCGCGCTCAGCGCGGTGTTCACACCATCCGACACGGGCGTTCCCGGGCTGCGCGAATTTGCGACGATCCCCGTCTCCGCGGGCGGGCGGGTCAAACCGATGGACTCCGCCGCGCGAAACCTGCTCATGGTCGCCGGCGGGCGGCAATCAGTCCGGGACGACGACGGGCAACAAGTCTCCGCGACCAAGTTCCTGCTGGAATTGATCGCGCGACCCGAGAGCGTCGCGGATCTCCCTGTTGTGCGGGTGGATCATCCGGGACTCCACGCGCTGCTCGGCCGATCGCCGGACGACGGTCCTCGCGTCAGTCTGCGGGTCATCGAGCCCCATTGGGCCGAGATCACCGATCAGGCCGCGCGAGCAGACGCCATCCCCGCGCGAGAGCGGGACGGCTTCCAGCGCGAGGCGATCACGCTGTACAACCGCGTGAGCACGCTGCTCTCGCACCAGCAGATGCACGAGCCGTATGTCATCCCGCCGCTCCGCGAGGGCGAGCAATGGCGCGGGTTCCGCGAAGTGTTCGAAGCACGGCTGGGGGGCGAACCACACCCCGCGGTCGCGCATCTCGCGACCATGCTCGGCGCACAGCACGAAGGCGACGCCGCAGCCTTCGAGAAGGCGACGCGCGACTACACGGCGCTGCTCAAGCGGGATCTTCCGGATGTCATGCGCCGGATGCGCATCGAGATCCTCTATAACCGCGCCTCGCTGTTCACCGGCGCCGCGGCAACCTATCTGCTCGCGTCGCTCGCGATCATCGCGTCGTTCCTGCTCCGTGCTCGGACCGGACCGGGGACCGCGGTCTGGAGCGAGCGGCTCCGCGTGTCCGGGGTCTGGCTCATCGTCGCCGCCCTGCTCGTGCACACGGTCGCCATCGCGCTGCGCATGTGGCTCCAAGGCCGCCCGCCGGTCACGAACCTCTACTCATCCGCCATCTTCGTCGGCTGGGCGGCGGCGCTCTTCGGCATCTACATCGAGCGAGTTCACCCGCTCGGGATTGCAGCGCTCGCCTCGTCGGTGGTCGGATTCACCACGCTCGTCATCGCTCATAACCTCGGCAACGACGGCGACACCATGCAGATGATGCAGGCCGTCCTCGACACCAACTTCTGGCTCGCCACCCACGTCGTCGCGATCACGCTGGGGTATTCCGCGACCTTCCTCGCCGGCGCGCTGGGCGCGATGTACCTCATCGCCCGCGCCACAACCACCTGGCTCGACAAGGACCGCGCAGCGACCCTCACCCGCATGACCTACGGCGTCGTGTGCTTCGCATTGCTCCTGAGTTTCGTCGGCACCGTGCTGGGCGGGATCTGGGCGGATCAGTCCTGGGGACGCTTCTGGGGCTGGGACCCGAAAGAGAACGGCGCCGCGCTCGTCGTGCTGATCAACGCCGTGATCCTCCACGCCCGATGGGGCGGGATGGTGAAGCAGCGAGGGATCGCGGTGCTCGCCGTCGCTGGCAATGTGGTCACCGCGTGGAGTTGGTTCGGGACGAACATGCTGGGCGTCGGGCTCCACGCCTACGGCTTCATGGATTCCGCGGCGCGTTGGGCGTGGATCTTCGTCGCCAGTCAGGCGTTCATCGCCTCGATGGCCCTCCTGCCCGCGCGGCGGTCGCGAGCGTCGACTTCCCCCGAAGCCGAATAACCGCCCGGCTCGGCGCAGGAAGTTGGTATATTGGGCGGAGTCACCTCACTCTCGCAGCGATGCGCACCATGGACGGCTCGGACCAATCTGCACATCAGGACGCGACCGAGAGCACCGCCCGTCGAAGGCGGACCCGCCTCGCCGCGCTCCCGATGCTCGCCGCCGCCATGCTCGGGACACTCGGGGGCCTCGGCGCCTTCACATTCGGTTACGGCGAAGGCGCGGCGTATCTGACCAACAACCCCGAGGCCTGCGCGACATGCCATGTCATGCAGGGGCACTTCGACGCCTGGGTGAAGTCGAGCCACGCCGATGTGGCGACCTGCAACGATTGCCATCTGCCGCACAACTTTGCCGGGAAGTGGATCACCAAAGCGGACAACGGGTTCTTCCACTCCCTCGCGTTTACGACGAACAACTTTCATGAACCGATCCGCATCAAGCGACGGAACCGCAATGTCACACAGAACGCCTGCCTGCATTGCCATTCAGACTTTGTGAATCACATGCTCCCGACCGAGACCGGCGGCGAGATGCTCCTGTGTGTGCAGTGCCACGCCGATGTCGGTCACGCGCAACGCGCCAAGGGAACCACCCTGGAAGCCTCCTATGACTAACCCCCGAATCCTTCGACGCGTTCGATCAGGCAGCCGCCGCGCCAACGCGATGCTGTTCCTCCTTGTCTTCCTCGTCGCCGCCGTGAGCGCCGCGCTGGTGACCTGGGTGCTCATCGTGATGTTCGGGCACAAGCAGGAAGCGCGCACGCCATTCGTCCGCGTCGTCGAAGTCACCGAGTCGACCACCGACCCCGAGCCGTGGAGCCGGAACTGGCCCAACCAGTTCGACGGTTGGAAATCCACCGCCGGCGACGACTTCTACGGCGGGAGCAGCGCACTCACGCAAAGCAAGCTCGAAACCAATCCCTGGCTCAAGCGCCTCTACGCCGGCTACGCGTTCAGCATCGACTATCGCGAGGCGCGCGGCCACGCGTACATGCTCTACGACCAGAGCGTGACGGAGCGCGTCACGCAGAAGCCGCAGGCCGGCGCGTGCCTGCATTGCCACGCGTCCACCAGCGTGCTGTATCGCCGCGTCGGGCTCGAAGCCATGGGGGAACCCGTCAACGAGGAGACGCTCTCGAGCGAGTTCAACATGCCCGCGGTCGTGCGCGGGTTCGAGGAACTCAGCCGCAAGCCCTACCACGAAGTCCTGACGATGCTCTACGACACGCCGGACGGCACGCCCGGCGAAAACACGCCCGTGTTTCCCGTCGCGCCCTACGGCGGGTTCGACGGGACCGTCGCGGGAGAGGATGTCCCCGCCGATCACGCACTCCTCGGCGAAGCGCACCCCGTGACCTGCATCGATTGCCACGACCCCGGTTCGATGGCCGTGCGCGTGACCCGCCCCGGTTTCATGATCGGGATCGCAGCCCTCGCGAATTCGGACGCGCCCGCGCCGCACCTGCCCAGCATCGAACGCTGGCGACGGGGCGATCGCAAGCAACCGTACGACCCCAATGTGCTCGCGAGCCGTCAGGAGATGCGATCGTTCGTGTGCGGCCAGTGCCATGTCGAGTACTACTGCGCCAACAAGGCCACGCTCACCTTCCCGTGGGGCAACGGCCTGCGCGCGGACGACGCCGAGGAGTTCTGGGAGGAATTCACCTTCCCCGACGATGGCGAACCCTTCTACGACTATGTCCACGGCGAGACCGGCGCGAAGGTGTTCAAGGTTCAGCACCCCGAGTTCGAACTGTGGAGCCAGGGCATCCACGCGCGAAGCGGCGTGAGTTGCTCCGACTGCCACATGCCCTACGAGCGCCAAGGCGCGATGAAGGTCAGCAACCACAATGTGCGCAGCCCGATGGAGAACATCAACAACGCCTGCCAGCAGTGCCACAGCGTCAGCGAAGGCGACCTGCGACAGCGTGTTGAAGACATCCAGCAACGCACTGTCGCGCTCATGGGCCGCGCCGCCGCGGCGATGACCGACATGCTCGACGCGATCATGGAAGCGAAGGCCGCGGGCGTGACCGACGCCCAACTCGCCGAGGTATTCAAACTGCAGCGCAAGGCGATGTGGCGTCTGGACTACATCAGCAGCGAGAACTCGAAGGGATTCCACGCCGATCAGGAAGCGGCGCGTATCCTCGGAGAATCGATCGACTACAGCCGTCAGGCGCAGACGCTGGCGTTGCGCCTGCGTGCTCCCGACGCGCCCAGCACCGACGATCTGCCTGTCGAGCCGGTCAGGGGTGTGACATCGAACCAGAGCGCACGCGCGCCTTCCAGTGAGCGCTGACGCGGCGTCGGCTCACCAACTCGGTCTCCGAGGCAGCGTGCGGCCGCCTGCGCGGCTGATCGCGCGTATTACGGCCCGAGCCATTCCTGTGCGACAAGCGAGACATCGTCCCCGAATCGTCGCGATCCGGCCCAATCGGCCAGCGTGGCGACCGCATGTGCGGCAGCCGCGCCGACCGGCATATCGGGATTGCCCAGCACCGTCTCGCGGAGACGCCCATCTCCGAACTGCGCTCCGGCGCTGCTTTCCATCTGCTCCGCGAAGCCGTCAGAGTAGAGAAAGATGCGGTCTCCGGGTTCGAGGGTCATCTCCACCGAATCGAAGGTTTCGTCGGGCGTGATTCCGAGCGGAAGTCCGCCCTCCTCACCAACATCGACGGCGCGGCCGCGCCGCGAGATGATCGGCAGCGGGTGACCGGCCCGCGCGAACCGGAAGCGCCCGTTCCGCATGTCGAGAACGCAAAGGATCATCGTGAGAAAGCGGCCGTCGTTCCCGCCGGCGCTGAAGCGACGGTTCAGCGCCGTGAGGATGACGGCGGGATCCAACCATCCATCGCGGAGCACATGCTCAGACACAAGCCCCCCCGCCGCGGGCGAGAGCGCGTGCATCGCGGTGACCGCCAGCAACGCCGCGGGGACGCCATGCCCCGTCACATCGACAACATACGAGACCAAGAATCGATTCTCGATCGCGTGAAAGCCGAGACCGTCGCCCGCAAGTTCATCAGTCGGAACATACTCGAAGCACGCGCGTGCCGAATCGCCTGAGAAATTCTCCTGGGGAAGCATCGCACGCTGCACTCGAGACGCCGCCTGAAGGTCACGGCGAAGACGCTCCTCAGACTCGCGCAACTCAGCGTTCTGCTGCTTGAGGGCTCGCTCCAGACGCACAACCCGTTCGCCCGCCAGCAAACGCACCCGCAACTCTCCGTGATCGAAGGGCTTTGAAACGAAATCGTCGGCGCCCGCCTCAATCCCGCTGATGACATCGCTCTTGTCGCTGCGGCTCGTGAGCAGGATCACATAGACATATTCCGGCGCTTCCCGATCCCTGATCCGTCGGACCAGTTCTACGCCCGACAACTCGGGCATCTCCCAGTCTGTGAGAACGATGTCGAATCGTCCGTCACAAAACGACTTCCAGGCTTCCTGACCGTTCTCGGCCACGACAACATCGTGTCCCCACCGCGCGAGTTGACGCGCCAGCGTGGTTCGCGTGATCCGCTCATCCTCGGCGATCAACACACGCATCACGCACGCGTCCTGATGAAGTCTGTGAGTTCGGTGATCAAGGCGTTGAGTTGTTCCGCCATCCGGTCGATCAACCCGGCCGCCGTGCTCAGGTCATCCGCCTTGCCGGCCTTCTCGATCTCGAACGCGATCGACTGCGTCTCTGGCGCACAGAAGTTCGAGACCATGCCCTTCAGCGTATGAGCGATGCGTCCGACGCTCGGACCATCCAGAGTATCGATAGCGACTCGGAGTTGTTCGATCAGGTCCGGCCCGTCATCGGCGAGCATCCCGACGGTGTCGGCGAGAAACTCCATGTCCCCGTCGACCTGTTCCACCAACGCGGTTTCGTCAAACATTGTCGCCACGGTTCGTCTCCGAAAGGATGCGCTCGATCTCCGCAAAGAGCACTGCCCGCTTCACCGGCTTCGGGACATAGCCGTCCATACCCGCTCCGAGGCACATTTCGCGATCCCCGGCCATCGCGTTGGCGGTCATCGCGATAATGGGGATTCGCCCTTGTCCATCGGCCTCACGCCGGCGGATCTCTCGCGTCGCGTCAAGACCGTCCAACTCGGGCATCTGCACGTCCATGAGAATCAGGTCGAAGCCGCCCGGCTCCGAGCGATCCACCGCCTCACGCCCGTTGTTCGCGACGACAACGGTGTGGCCTGCACCTTCGAGCACGCGGACGGCGAACTTCTGATTCACGGGATTATCCTCGGCGAGCAGAACGCGCAGCGCCGCGAGTTCCTTCGCCGGTTGTTCGTCGCCCGGGATCGGCGCCGCGGTCGCCGATCGGCTGCGATCAGCCGACCCGAGCACGCGCATGATGTTGTCGAGAAGCAGCGACTGCTTGGCGGGCTTGAGCAGGCGCGCGGCCACACCGAGTTCTTCCGCGCGTGCCTGATCGCCCTTCGAAGCCGACGATGTGAGCAGCATCACGGGCAACGACCCGAAGGAAGGGTGCGCGCGAATCTTGCCGGCCAATTCGAACCCGTCCATGCGCGGCATGTGAAGGTCCGTGATCACGAGCGACACCGACTTCCCTGCGCTGGCCGCCCGGTCGAGCGCCGCGAGCGCGGCGGGTCCGGAGTCGGCCTTGATCACCTGCAGGCCCCAGTGACCGACCATTGTGCCGAGAATCCTGAGATTGGTCTCGTTGTCGTCCACGATCAGCACGGTTTTCCCGCTGAGCACACGGGCCGCGTCATCAGGACTCACCGACGGCCTCGCCGTGCCGATGCCGAACCGAACGGTGAAGTGGAAGGTGCTTCCGACACCGGGCGTGCTGTCGAGACCGATCTCTCCTCCCATGAGTTCGACAAGTTGCTTCGAGATTGCGAGGCCAAGCCCGGTCCCGCCGTACTTGCGCGTTGTCGACGCCTCCGCCTGTTCGAAAGCCTGGAAGAGTCGCGCTGCGGCCTCTGCAGAAATACCGATGCCTGTGTCGCGGACGAAGACCCGGAGTTCGACGGACTTCTCATCCCGCGATCGAAGGCCGACCCCGACGACGACCTCGCCCTTCTCCGTGAACTTGATCGCGTTGCCGACGAGATTCACCACGATCTGGCGCAACCGGTACACATCGCCGATCAGCGCGTCGGGCACTTGCGGCTCGATGTCGTAGGCGAGTTCGACACCCTTCGTAGCCGCTCGCAGCGCGAGCGGGCTGAGCGTGTCGCTGATCGAGTCGCGCAGCAGGAACTCCACAGGATCCAGCTCGATCCGACCCGCCTCGATCTTGGAGAAATCGAGGATGTCGTTGATCAGGGACAGGAGCGCATCGGCCGAGGACTTGACCGTCGTCAGGTAATCGCGCTGTTCCGCCGTCAGATCCGTGTCCAGCGCCAATTCCGTCATGCCCATGATGCCGTTCATGGGCGTCCGGATCTCGTGGCTCATATTCGCCAGGAATGCGCTCTTCGCGACCGTGGCCTCCTCCGCTTTCTTCTTCGCTTCGAGGATCTCGACCTCGGCCTGTTTCCGCTCGGTGATGTCGGTCGCGACGCCGCAGATCCCGTAGACGCGCCCCGCAGAATCGAACAGGGGAACCTTCGTTGTCAGGTAGTGTCGGGGGGGCTCGTCCCCCTTGGGAACGGTCTCTTCAAAGGTGATCGGCTCCGCCGTCTCCATGACTTTGCGGTCTTGCGCGACGATAGCGTCGGCGACATCGTCCGGCATCATCTCGTGGTCGGTCTTCCCCACGATCGCGTCACGCTTGATGCCCGTGGCCTCCTCGTAGAACGCGTTCACCATGAGGTGCCGCCCTTCGCGATCCTTCATGAAGATCACAGAGCGGATGCTGTCCACGAGCGTCTGGAGTTGTTGCTGACTCTCCCGAAGCGCACGCTCGGCGTTGAGTCGCTCCTCGCTCTCGACCGCGAATCTCAGAGCGTTGGCGAGCGGCTCAGCGGCGCCCTCCAGCCACGCGAGCTGCTTCGGAGAGAGCGCACTGTGGAGGCACAGCTCGAGCACACCCACGAGATCACCACCTGCAACCAGCGGATAGGCGACCACGCGCTCGGGCACGACGTCGCCAAATCCAAACAGCACACGGAGCGCCGATGCGCCGGGCTCACTCTCGACGATCGACGCGTTCATCGCCGCCCGTCCGACCACACCTTCGCCCATCCGGAAGGATCGCCGCGCGTCATCACTCTCCGGATACGCCTGGGCGGCGATGCGACGCAAGCGTTTGTCCTCGCCTTTGAGAAACACCGCCCCGGCCGGCGCACCAAGGAACTCAAGGACATCGGTCAGTCCTCGCGTCGCGGCTTCGGCCACGCCCTGGTCGCCTTGCAGATGAGCGTTCAGCGCCGACAACGCGGACTCAACGGCGGCCCGTTCGCGAAGGTCCTCGCTCACGCGCTGCAGTTCCTCGGCCTGGGTCTCGAGCCGAGTGTTGTGCTCACGAACTTCTCTCTCGGCCTCCTCGCGGCGTTCGGCCATCAGATTGATGGCTCCGGCCAACTCGTCGTCCTCGCCTCGAACCGGCACGCGCTGAGAAAAATCGCCCCGGGCGATGGCGCCGCAGACCTGCGCGACCGTGCGATAGGACTCCGCGACGCGGTTGAAACTCTGAAACATGACGCCGATCTCGTCGTTCCGCTGCTCCCCCGCGTCGAGACGAACCGCGAGGTCTCCCGACGCCAGCCGGTCCGCTGCGTCCATCGCCGATCGGATGCGATTCGAAGCGGAGGACGACCACCACCACGCGATTCCGGCGAGCGCCAGCAGCGCGGCCAGGCCGATCGCGCCCGTCCGAAACGCGTCCGCTCTCAGCGGACCCATGACGGCGCGCTCCGGTTTCCGCACGACCACCAGCCAGTCGCCGGTTGGCACATGCGCGGTGGCGAAGTAGCAGCGTTCGAAGTCCACCGGATCGGTGCGCGCCGCGGCTTCGTTGCGCCGGCGGCTTTGGTACAGCGGCGCAAACAACTCCGCGTACGGCGTCTCCTCGATCTCCTTCGTGAGAAGGTCCCCGCCGGGCGTGGTTGACGCGATGAAGCGACCCCTGCTGCTGATCAGGAAGAGATCCACGCCGTAACGGAGCGCGACCTCCTCAAGGAAGGCGGAAATGTCGGCCAACGACCGGTCCACCCCTGCAACACCCTTGAACTGCCCATCAATGACAATCGGGTATGTCTGCTCAACGATCATCTTGCCCTGGTACACATAGGGCTCGGTGACCATGGGCGACGAACGCCCGGTCTCGGACAGGCGTCTTCTCGCCCCGTCGTAATAGAGGCTGGTCTCCATATCCACGAGCGGCGTGAGAGTGATCGCGCCGCCAGCGGCTTCATCGCGGAACCAGTATGGGATGAACCTGCCGTCTTCGTTCAACGCCTCCTTGGGAACACCGTCGGTCACCCCTGCCCCGTCGCTTTCCTGAGGCTCGTACCCGAAGTACGCCCCGGTGAACTCCGGGTGTTCAGTCAGAATGCGACGCGCGAGATCGATCGAGGCGGCCCGCTCACCAAAGAGCGACCCTTCCTGAACCAGAGCCATCGTCTTCGCGACGGAGACCGCACGCGTGTTCCCGCGTTCCACCTCGAGCGCGACCTGATCCGCGAGATTCGCGATGCGGCTGAGCGCCTGTTCCCTGAGCGCGGAGAACGAAGTGATCGCCCAATAGGTCCCCGTGCCGAGGAAAATGAACGCGGCCGGAAGTGCGAGAAAGACGAGCAGTCGCCCGCGCAGGCTGTTCCGGAAAGCGACATGAGTATGCTTCATCTTCAGGCGCCAAGAACGCTGCCGCACGGAGCGGGCCAATCACACGCGACAATACGGCTCGCCGAGCAACGGCCTATTCGACGACACGCCACGAGGTGTCCGGATCGTAGGTCGAGATCGTGCTTGCGATGGTGAGTGTGTCCGGACCGAGATCCGTCTCGTACACGACGCCGTCGGGACCGACGAGGAATGTCATCACGCCGCTGTTCATGTACTCGGCCGGATACGCGATCATCGCGAATCCTTCGGTCATCCGGCCCGCGGCGACATAACTCATCGAGCCGCCCGGCGCTGAGGGTCCTTGCCCCTTGAGGATGCGGTAGTAGTACCCGTGGTAGGGACGACTGCCCGCCTCTGCTTCGCCGGTGTATCCCTCCTTCGCCGCGTCCGCCGCGAACTCGCCGAGCGGACTGGGCGGGTCCGCCGGATTGTCGATTGGCCAGTAGAGACCGTTCTGTCGCCCCGGGTCGCTCCTGACCTGCTGCGCAAAGATCCCCGACGGACGGCCGTCGTGGCCCACACTCGCGTATTCCCGCTGAGCCAACACATAGGTTCGGAGAACGCCGATAGCGGCGAGTTCGTTCCTGCCGATCCGCCTGGCGAGGATCTCGAACTTGCCCGCCTCGGTGTCGAACCGCCACCCGCCGCTGTCCTTCACGAGCGGGATCGGGAACGGCCACGATTCGTCGCCGACAATCAGTTCACGAGTGACGCTGTCGACGCGATCGATCGTCCATCCCTGCGCCATCGCGACGGCGAAGACCTCGCGGTTGTTCTCGTCAGCGACGCGATCTCCGGAAGCGAGCACCTCCGCCCCTTGCGGACCGAAGATCTCCTGAAGTCGCGGGACATCGTCCGTCCGGGCCGCGGTGGCGAGCGCCTCGGCGGCGCGTTCGGGGGTCTGGAATACCGCTTGCCCCCGATCGGCGGTGGGCTGAGAAGCGCAGCCGCCGAGCGTCGCGGCGGCGACGACGAGTGCTATCTGCGTGAAGCGTGCGTGCGATCGAATCATGTGAGCGCTCCGTAGGCGTGTTGCGTGTTCGGCATCGAATGGATGTGATTACCTGCGGCGACCGCCCCTGCTTCGCCCGCCACCGCGGCCAGCAAGACTGCTGCGGCCACGCTGGCTCGACGCGCGCTCGGTCGAACCGCGCTGATAGCCGGAGAACGCCCCAGAATTCGTGCCGGTCCGATTGCCGCCCTGAAAGTTCGCGGACTGCTGCGCCCCGCGAGAGGATGTGGAGCCGCGCGATTGCCAGTTCTGCTGCGAGTTCGAACGCGCATCCTGTCGCGACTGTTGTCCCTGAGACCTTGTGTCCTGTCGAGTGGACTGGTTCTGGCCGCGTTGATCCTGTCGGTTCGACTGGGCGTCGGATCTGTTCGTCTGACGGTCGTCCTGCCCCTGATTCCAGTCGTCTCGACGGGCCTGCTGATTCTCGCCTCGCTGGTTGGCCATGTCTGTGCGGTAGTCGTAGTAGTCGTTCGCCATGTTCTCGCGATGGTCGTACCAGTCGTTGTACCCGCCCGGGTAGCAGATCGGCCTCGCGTAGCCCCATCCGCCGGAGGCGTAGTAGTAGTGGTCATCGTCGTTGTCAGCGGCGGCGCCGACGATCACGCCCGCAGCAAAGCCAATGACCGCCGCCGCGGCCGAGTTGTCGGTCGATGACGCGGGCTGCGTGTAGACAGTCTGCGGGTTGTATTGAGGCACATAGACCACCTGCGGATTCGCGGGCTCGATGACGATCACCTGCTGGCCATCGGTGGTGACGGTCTGCACGGTCTGCTGCTGGGTGGTCTTCAGGTTGCCGGCCGCCATCGCCTCCTTGCGGAGTCGTTGCACCGTGCTGAGAACATCGTCGCGATTGGTCGTGAACGCCTGGCCGAGTTGCCTGGTCCAGTCCGGCTTATCCGCGAGCATCTTGAGCACATCCGGGAAGATGACGATGGCGACGAAACTGGCGTCGAAGCCCTGCTTCTGCGCCGCCTCCTGGGCGGCGGTGCCCTTGAGTCCCGGGTTCTGCTGGAGCCACTCGTTGACCTGCTTGACCTGGTACGGGCTTGTCGCGCATTGCAAGATCTGCACGACAAGCGCGTCGGGGTACAGCGCGATCGGGGCCAGCAGCGTGTCCAAGTCCTGCACGCTCGGCTGTGAGTGCGCTGCCTGCGCCGCGGCGGTCGGCGCCCACACACATCCAACAACAGCCACCAGCACACACATCAACATCGATCGAAAGGTCTTCATCATGTCGCTCCGTAATACTGATTCGTTCATCGTACAAACGCGACTTTCTTGGGTCGAGCGGCCGTAGGCCTTGTGGCGCGGCTGCTCATCGATCGCCTCCCCGCGGGCGGCTCTCGAACTCCTCAATCGTGTGGGGAGCGGGGAGAGGAATCCCCTCCCGGATCAGCAGCGAGAACTCGTCCGCCTGATCGGCGCCTTCCGCCCGGGCGTTGACATGACCCCGCTCGCGGAGTTCATCGAACGACAGGCTCGTGTCGAACATATCCAGCCCATAGGCGTACTCGGCCGCGTACCCGCTGAAGAGCACCTTCCAGTTGTAGCGTCCCCGTCCCTTGTACGCCGCGCGGGCTCGCGTGAGCACGCCCGTGGTGCAGTTGTCCTCGATCGTGTTGTACCACTCCGGATGACGGGTCAGTTCGTCGATCTTGACGGCGTAACTGATGAAGAGCTTCCTCAAGTCCTCGGTCGGCACTCGCGTGCGATAGATGTACACCTGCTCGCGGGGCTGGCGGTAGTTTGTGCGCACGCGGATCACATCCCGCTCGTCCGCGGCGATGTAGATCAGTTCGTACTTGCGGAAGAAACTCCGCAGCATGGAGCCGGCCTCTCCCCGCTCCTTGCGCATCTCGATGGAGAACGCCACGAAGTCGTCGCCCTCGAAACCGAAACTGACAAAGACATGCGCGATGGCCGGACTGCCCCAGTGCACGCTGACGAGATCGCCCGAACGCAGCTTGTCGAGGTCGAACACTTTGTCGTAGTACCGCGGCGTGAAGTCGTTCGCCGCGCGATAGTCGAAATTGCGGATGTTCCTGATCTCGACGAGGTTGCCGTCGATTGTCGCCTCGGAAAGCACCGCGACCTCGGGCGCCCAGACCCGATCGTTTGACGGGCGGATCATGTGGTACCAACCCACGAGCGCGGCAAAGACCGCCAGAAACACCGCGAGCGTGCGCAGACGACGCTTCGCGAACGCGAACGCAGCAAGCGTCCCGATCGCGAACAGCCCGGCCAACGCGGCCCGGACGGGCGCGAACGGAATGTTCGATAGCCACAGGAAGAGCGTCCCCCATACGGTCATGCCCGCCACGGACAGCCCGATTGCCATGACACCCAGCGCTTTCACGGCGCGCCGGGGCAGACCGTAGCCTCCTGGTGCGTCGGGTTGCTCGGCGACCATGCTCTAGTTCCCTTTCACGCTCTCGGGGGGCGCCCATTCCGATCCCGGATACTGGTCGTCAACCATCCACAGACCGGTGTCCGAGACACCGAGGGGTCGTCCGTGATCTGCGCCGGGAGGAAGGCTGTACCTCATCAGAAGAATCAGGTCCGAACTGACCGCGGGATTCGCGTGGAAGTAGCCGTGACCGAACGCGCCACGGTTCTTGACCCGGGCGTCGATGATCTGGAAGCGCTCCGAGCGGCGAAGCGTCTCGAGTTCGGCCTCGTCGAACAGCGTGGGGTCGAAGTTGCCAACGCGCTCCGTGCCGCCGAAGAGCCAGCCGGAGAAACCGAGCGCCCCGTCTTGATTCGAGATGAAGAGCGCGCTGCGCTCCACGGCGCGGCCGATGCGCTCGGTCGCGTTTCGCGCAATGGCGACATCAAGATCGATGTCCGCCGCGGCAAGGATCACCGTCCCGAGTTTCAGAGCCTGCCGGGCGTCGCCGCTCGATCGCATTTCGAGGTAGAGTTCGCGCACCGTGTCGGCGGTCACCTCGGTGCCCCGGCTGTGCGCAAGGATGTTGATCCGTTCGACATCCGGGCACGACGCGATGAGCCGGAGAGCCTGCTTGAAGTGGTAGATCGTGAACTGCGTCGAAGCCAGCGTGTACTCGTACGCGCGGACCATCCCCTGCCCGGCCGGCCATGTGTAGCAGATCGGGACGCCCTCGCGGCCGAGGAAGTGCCACAACTCCGCCGTGGTCAGAGCCGCGTTCTCGAATGAATTGTTGAAACCGTGTACATAGATGAACACTTCCTTTCGCGGCGTCTCCGCGAGGCGTCTCGCCAGTTCTTCCTTGAACAGTCGCTCGGTCTCGGCCTCCGCGGGATCGACCGACGATCCTCCCGCGGCCGCGAACTGCGCATCGGAGATCACCAGCCGCGCGGGCGTCTGGGCGAATCGCGCGGTCTCGTTCGTCGCGGCCAGCGTGATCTCGACCTTCTCATCGCGATCCATGTCACGACTGATCCGAACGACCTCGCCCCACGACAGATCATCGCCGATGCGCACCACCGCTTCGCCGAACGCCGCGGAGCGTGACCGGCCGTGCCCGTACTCCCACGCGTTCTCGGCCTCCGAAGTCGGCGCCCGGTCGGTGATGTACAGGACCGAGACCTCGTCACCTTGCAGGGAAGCCGGCACATCCGCGAACGGGTCCCAGCCTGCATCGGCGTAGATATTCGGCGTGGGCATCAGGTAGGTCTTCGACGAACAGCCGACCATGAGCGCCAGCGCGAGGCCCAGGATGATGAATCCGAGCGGGCGTGCGTGGCGTGATCGGGGGTGCGCGTGCACGCATGGGCCGACACGGCGTGGATACCTCGGGCGATTCATGGCATGGTCCGTTCGAGGGAGCGCGGTCAGTCGTGAGACGGCAGCGGCTGGAGCACGATGAAATCTTCGATGGTTGGGAAGTAGACCCGGCCGCCAAAGCCCGGCGTAGTCAGCGAGTTGATCGTGAGCGGCTCAAAGAAATCAGACGCCGCGAGCACGCGTCCCGTCGCGGCGTCACGCCATGTCATCTGCTCGGTGTAGTTGCCGCTGAATACGACCTGCTTCATTGGCTGATTCGGCGTCTTCTTTCTCGCATTGGTGAGAAGCAGCACGCGCTTGTCCTTGGGACCGATCACCGGTTGGAAGGTTGTCGTCGCGTTGTCGATGACGAAGGCGACCTTGAGGTCCCCCGTGCTCGGGTCGATCGTGATTCCCGCGACCTTCCCTACTCCCATGTCGGCCGAGTAGATCATGTTGTTTTCGGGGTCTGCGCCGGCTTTGGGCGGCGCGAAACTCCACTCGCCCGCCTTCAGTTCACCGAAGGGGAAGATCACCTGCATTCGGCTCGAGTCGTCGCGGTGGGCTACGACGATGCTCGACGCGACGGTGTCGCTGCCGGCGCCGTTTGTCTGAACCGCGATCCACTCCCCCACGACCGTTGCAGCCGTGGCCGCGGATTGCCCGCGCTTCATCGGGCTGACCTGCCAGTCCTTGTCGATCGTGAGCCGCTTCGCGGTCGGGTCCCAGAAGCACCGGATGAGCCCGCTGTCAACCGGGATGTAGATCGCGATGCGCCCGTGATGCTCGGTGATGATGTGCGGCGCCGATGCCGGTTCTGGAAGGGGAATGTCGTGGAGCACTTCGAGCGTGTCAGGGTCCACCGCGCACAGGTGCGAGTTCGGCTGCTTCAACCCTTTCGCCAGACCTTTGAAGATCGCCATTGTTCCTTGCGATGTCTCGCCGACGGGTCGCGTCTGGCACTTGAGGATGAGCGTGCCATCCGGAGCGATCGTGAGGTGCTTGTAGTTCACATCGGACACCGGCGCCTCTCCTGCCGGGAGCGTGCCGTGCTTCATGATCTCTCCGGTGTCCCCGTCGAGAAGCACGATCTGGTTCGACCACGCGAATGGGATGTTGCCGTTGGGAAGGATGTTGAGATTGGCGTTGCCGATCCAACGCCCCGAGACATTGGCGTTGTCAACATAGGTGCGCCAGATCTGTTCGCCGGTGGTGGCGTCGGCCTTGGCGATGTACGGGCCGGGCGGCATCGGCCCGCTGTTCGGCGGGTAATCCCCGCCTACGAGGTAGAGTTCGCCGGGTCGGCGATTGCAGATGTACGTCAACCCCTGATACTTGTCAGCGCTGCGCCAGGCGAAGACCCTGTTCGGCCCGTCGAACGATCCCGTGAATGACGCGGCAGGAAAGAACCCGCTGCGTTCCGAGTCGGCTATCTCCGCGGCGTTCAGCGAGGGGTAATAGCCCGGAGAGGTGTGCGCCGTTGCGGTCGCCAATTCCTGCGCGTACAGGCTCACATCGCCCGGGAACGGACCGTTGGCGGCCTTCTCGTTGTCGGTCTGCGCGTTCGTCAACCCCGCCGTTCCGAGGAGGGTCATGCAGGTTGCGGCGATCTTCATTGCATCGATCATTCTGGCTCCCTTCAGAGACTCGCGACGGCGCTCAGCGCGCGCGTGGGCCTTGTGTCTCGAACGCTTCCTTGGTCGTGTAGTGCCCCCGCGGGAGGTACGGCCCCATGACAGCCTCCTCCATTCCGGGCTTGGTGACCTTGTCGGGACGCTGCGCCCAACTCGGGTTCGTCGCCATGATGCGCAGCATGAGCATCCCGAAATCCCTGCGATTGCGAGGGCCGTCAATCCCCTCGCCGCGGGGGCTCCACTCGATCCACGCGACGCCGTTCTCGGCCGTCGCGTTCGTCGGGCGGTCCTCCGCCCGGCTGTACACGATGGTGTAATTGCCGTCCTGATCGAGAGGCACCTGCATGTCGGTCAGGCCGTCGACGATCTGACCGGACGGCGCCGCCTCGCAACTCACGAGCGACCAGTACTGCGTCTGCGCATCGGGCTTTACCTCAAGCCCACGGCCCCCCGCGCCCTCGTAGGTGTCCGGGTATATCGGCATCTTTCCCCGCATGACATACACCGGGCCGTAGTGTCGCGAGAGCACCGTGTAGAAATACTGTGTCGTCGGATCGCCGCCGCCGTCGATGGCGCCGGCGTACGGAATCTTGGCGCGTTCCTCGGGCGACTTGAAGTCGCCGACGATCGAGTATCGGAAGTTCCAATACTTCTGCCATTCGGGCTTGGCGCGCGCGGGCGCCGTCGCGGGGTCGAGCGCCGGGTCATTGTCCTTGGCGTGCACCAGATGATCCCATTGCTCCGCACTGATCGGTTGCTTTGTGGCGCCGCCGAAGGGGCGGGCAAACTGAGCGATCACCTCGTCCTGGGAGAGTCGCGTCCCGTCGGCAAGCGTCCCTTCATAGGTGACCATCCCGCTTTCTCGGGCGGGCTGGGAGTCGGGCCCCCATCCGGTCCCGTCGCTTCCCCGGTCAGCGAGATAGATGCGGATCACGCCCTCGAGTTCGGCGCCGTCCGCACCGACATAGAGCGCGTTCTGTTCGCGTCGCGAGGGATCGGACGGGGCATCTTTCGCAAGCACGCGCAGCGTGAAGTCCCGGTTGTCCGACAGGCGATCGGCCCCGACACGGAAGGGGTTGATCGACCCCGGATCGGGCTCGATGCTCGCGCCGGCCAGGGCCTCGCCGATCGAGACGAAGGTGCCCTTCTCCGCTTTGTAGAGCGCGAACTGAAAGTATCTCGCTTTCGGATACTTGAAATGAAGCGTCAGGCTTGCGCCCGCGGGCATCGCGAACCTGCCGATGAAGTATGTGGACTGCGTGTCTGGCCAGAGATTCGGGTTCTGGATCGGCCGTGGGTATTCCAGATGATTCCAGTACGCCCAACCCCGCGGCCCCTGAAACAGGCCGTCGTGCCCATAGCGCTCATCCGTTCGAACGATGTTCTCGACCGATTTGTCGCCGGCGCGCTTCATGCCGATGGCGTGCAGGTTTCTGGTCGGGACGATCGGCGGCGGTTGCCACTCGCCCTTCCCGAGCGGGTACACCGAGGGTTCCTCGGTCCTGGGCCAGTAGAGACGCATGACGATGAACGCGGGCCCGTCCGGCGCGGGCAGCCAGTTCGATTCGCGCTCTTTCCCGGGTGAATCCCGCTGGATGTAGATCGTGAGCGAGCCGTCCGAGTTCTTGCGAAGCCCGGGCAACATCGGGCTGTTGATCAGGTAGCGATCGATCGGGTTGTCGATGAGCAATTGAGTGCGCCCGTCGTACATCGTGATCGACCAGAACGCGTTCACGGGGGGAAGCCTGTCAGCGGGGAAGGTCATCGAGTACGCGTGCTTGCTGCCGTCGACGGGGATCCCGTGGACATCGTTGCGCGTGAACGGGTACACAGCCTCCGCTTCGCTGTTCCCGTAGATGCCGAGTTTCGCGGCGGCGGCCCGCAACGCCCAGTCGCCGTCGTAGAACTCGCGACTCCCCGCGGCGGCGCCGATCTGCCACCCGTTGACCACTGTGCCCACATGATCACAGGTCTCCTGGATCTTCGCCGTGGCGCGCTGGATTCCCGCACCGATGGCCTGCGCGAGTTCGGGGCTGGACTCGACATGCGCGTCGGCCCCGATACCGAGTCTGGCGAACCGCTCGCGCATCGGCTTCTCCACCGCTGCGGTCCCGACGGGCGGGCAGTATTCGAGCAGAAACCCGAGGAACTCGGGGAAACGCGTCCCGAATGCCGCGTTGTCGAACTTAGGCCAATCGATGGCGGGCGCCGGCGCGGGGGCGGGCTGGCCCAGGAACGCCGAGAGCGTCTGCACCTTGTAGCCCGCCTGAATCCGCTTGACATTGTCGATGTCGTCGGGATCGAACAACTGCGTGCGGAAGATCGCGAAACTGAACTGGGTTTCGCAGCGGATCACTTTGTTGACGCCGCCTGGCGCGACGCCGTTCCAATCCGGACCGGCGACCATGTAACAGCCAGCGCTGTTGCCCGTCGTCCGGCTGCCGAGATAGGCGTAGTTATTGGTGTACAGGTCTACGAGTTGGACATCGTAATACCGACTCGCTTCGATCTCGGGGACGCAGAGCACCACCGGCTCAGCGCGCAGATCGAGCTGCGCCATCGAGTATGGCGTGTCGCTGTTGGGGGTGCTGATGGCGGTGTCGGCCGGGGTGTAGACACGGGCCTCGTTGGCGATGACATTGAACGGCGCCTTGAACTGCCCCGAGTCGCGGTCGATGTTGTAGTCGTACATGACCTTGTAGCCGACGATCATCGGGAACCCGTAGAGGTACGCCTCCTCCGCGATTTCCGCGAGGCTCGCCGTCTCGATCTCGGCCGCAGCGCTCGGCGGGCCCGCGAACGGCAGGAGGATCATCGACCACGCGAGACAGGCAATGATTCCGGCGCGGAAGCGACCAAGGGCGTGACGCCGCCCGCCCCTCGCTTCCGCTCGCGCGCTCAACCCGTTCTGCGGAATCCCATGCCTGCTCATCACCGAATCTCCTGAACTCGCCGCATGAGCTCTTCCTCGAGCGATGCCGCGTGCGACTCGTACTCGGCAACCCTTGCGCCACCCGTGCTCTGCGCCGTGCGGAAACGGTCGATCGTCTCGCGGCACAGCAAGTAGTCTCCCCAGATGTCGCCGAGGATGGAGTCTCTTGAGAGCATCCGCGTCACCTCCTGGCTGGTGAGCGACAGCCGGGCTGCGATGCGCGCGGCCAGTTCCTCGCGGACTTGGCTTTCTTGGATCAACTGGGTCGCCTTTGTGATTCTGGCCGCGACACCGCGGCCGATGGCGTCCAGTGTCCACGCCGCCCGGGCCGCTCACAAGTGCATTACCGACGTTCTTTACGTCCGCCAGGACGGCCTCATCCGCCCCGGGGCAGTCGCGGCACTGCTAAACTTGCGCTCCGCTCTCCCGGGTGAGAGCGCGTCTGCGAGCAATCCATGAACGCCGATCAGGTCAGACAGATCCTTGGCCAGTGCCTCGTGTTCGAGCAGATCCGGCGCTCGGGGCATCTTGCCCGCTTTCTGACTTTCGTGGTGGAGCAGACGCTTGCCGGGAATGAGTCCGGAATCTGCGAATCGTCGATCGCCGTTGAAGCGCTCGGGCGAGACGAGGACTTTGACCCGCGGATTGATCCCGTCGTGCGGGTCGTGGCGGGACGGCTTCGCCGCGCGCTCGAAATGTATGCGCTGACCGAAGGCGTCGGCGATTCGGTCCGGATTGTCCTGCCGAAGGGGAGCTATGTTCCTCGCTTCGAAAGCGCCGATCCCCGAACCGACACACAGTCAGGAGCGAGCCCTCCCGGAGCTCGCTCTTCCATCACGATAGTTCTCGTGGATGACCACATCATGCTGCGTCGCGGCCTCCGCGTGCTGCTCGATGCGGAGCCGGGCTTTCGGGTGATCGGCGAGTCCGACGATGGCGCCGGCCTGCCCGATCTCGTCCGCACGCTCAAACCCGACATCGTTGTCATGGACATCAGCATGCCGGGTACGAACGGCATCGAGGCGACGGGACGGCTCGGATCCGAATTCCCCGACACGAGAGTCGTCGCGCTGTCCGTTCACGCAGGGCAGAGATTCGTCGGAGACATGCTCCGCGCCGGGGCGCGTGGCTATGTGCTGAAGGAGTCCGCGCCGGAAGAACTTGTCACCGCCATCCGAGCGGTGGCGAACGGGGACATATACCTGAGCCCGAGCGTGACGAAGAGCGTTGTTTCGCGGTTCGTCGCGGAGTCGGCGAAAGCGGAAAGGCCAGCGCCGCTCTCCGAGGATCAGCGCACGCTGCTCAGGCTGCTGGCCGAGGGCTTTACCGCGCAGGATCTCGCCGATGAGTTGCGGACGACACGGATCGCTGTCGAGAGAACCATCGAAGAGTTGATCGATCGACTGGGGGTCGAGAATGTCGATGAGCTCACATCATTCGCCGAGGGCGCCTTGAAACCTCGATGATCGAGCGCGTTGCAAACTTCGGGCTGATTGCCGCGTTGATCACCGCCGCGCTGCTCTCCTCGCAAGCCGGGGCCGAGCGGCTCGTCCCGGCCTGGCCCGCAATCCCCGCGGGAGCGTCCCCGGCGTTCCAACTCACCGACGCAGAGCAAGCGTGGCTGGCCGCCGAACATCCGGTCGTCGTAGCGCTAGGCCCCTTCCCGCCGTATGTGTCCATCTCACGAGAAGGCGTGGCGAGCGGCATCTCCATCGACTATCTGCGAGAGATCAGCGCTCGCACGGGGATCGAATTCGTGTTCGAAAGGCGCCTCGTCTCGTACCCGGAGGCGCTCGACTCGATGTTGGCAAGCCAAGGGCCGGATCTCATGCCCTGCACGCTGCGCAACACGATCCGCCCGCTCGAGTTTTCCACGCCGTACATCTCGACCGAACTCGTGATCTTCACACAGACCAACGCCCCATTCGTTGGCGGTGTCGAGGATCTGCACGGGCGTGTGGTCGCGGCCCAGAAAGGCCTGGCGGCATATCTGACGCGGGCCGCCGCCGACCACGAGTTCGAACTTGTCACCGTCGAGCAGGACGGCGACGGGCTCCGATCGCTCGCTCGGGGACAGGTCGACGCATACATAGGCGATCTGCTCATCGGGTCGGATGTGATCCAGAAACTTGGTCTCGCGAACGTCAAGGTCGCTGCGCCAAGCCCGTTCGAGCGCAGGGCGTTCTCCTTCGGTATACGCCCCGATTGGCCCGAACTGCGCAGCATCATCGACAAGTCGCTGGCGTCGCTCTCCACCGCGGAGCACGCCGCGATTCGCACGAAGAATCTCGGAGTCCGCTACGAGCACGGCATCACCCCCGCCGACTTCCTCCGCTGGACCGCGCTCATCGGCGGGGCCGCGCTGCTCGTGGTGCTTCTGGCGGTGATGTGGAACAGGCAACTCGCCCGGCGCGTGAAGATCCGGACCGCCGAACTGGCGTCGGCGAGTGAGCGACTCCGATCGCTTGCCTCCGATCTCACCGTCGTCGAAGAACGGGAGCGGCGCCGACTCGCGGGCGAACTTCACGACCAGGTTGGACAACCGCTCGCGCTTGCGCGGATTCAACTCGCCGCACAGAGCGGTGATGACAAAAGTCGCGCACTCGCCATGAAGGATGTATCCGAGACGCTCCTCGTTGCGTCGCAAGAGACGCGAAGGCTCATCGCTGACCTCTCGACGCCGTCCATGGGGCCGCTCGGACTCGCCGCGGCCATCGAGGATTGGCTCGACGACCGCATCGCGAGATCGGCGAACCTCTCGATGGAAGTCATCGACGAGTGCGATTCAACGAGCATCGAATCGCTCGACGAGAGCGCGCGATCGATCCTCTTTCGGAATGTGCGCGAGCTCCTCACCAATGTGATCAAGCACGCGAACGCGGCAAGGGTCACCGTCCGGCTCAGCAACGACGCCGACGCGATCCGCATCACGGTCGAAGACGACGGCGTGGGTTTCGATCCGGTCGCCCCGAACGGGAAGGCCAGAGACACTGGCGGTTTCGGGCTGTTCAGCGTCACCGAGCGAATGGTCGACCTCGGGGGCGCCGCCACGATTCGGTCCCGTCGCGGCGAGGGATGCGTTGTCGATCTGGAACTTCCCCTGCGCAAAGACGCTGAGGCCTCAGACCGATCTGCCACCCGACCGCCCGAGGGCGAGAGGAACGGCAAGCGGGCATCCTTCTAAAGCCCGCTGGCTACCAAACAGATCGCGAATTTCAATGTATGGACCCGAATTGGCCGGGCGCGAGTTGCCCGTTCTGTCACCGTGCACGGCAGAGAAGAGCGCCCTAACTGCCGCCATGTCAGACGCTTGAGCCAGACCACCGCCCGGGGGCACACAAGCGACAACAACCAGACAGATACCGAATTTGGTCACGGAGCGTGATCCCGCTTGACGCATCGCCCGAAATAGATAAAGTGTATTAAGGCATGGATGCACGGATGCCATTATTTAGGCGAGCGAGAACAGGACGCAGCCATGAACGATTCGAAGCACATCGACGCCCGGTCGGAGCCCGACCGTGGAGCAAACACGGATCCGCGTCAGGACCCCTACTTCCGTCGCGCGATCGGGATGGGCGTGATGCTCACTCTCACACTCCCCACGATCCTCACCACGATGGTCGTCGTGATGCCCTCGCCCCCTCCCGATCCGACGCTCGTGTGGGCGAAGTCGCTCGGCGTCCCGCCGATCGCTATCCACGAGGGACGCTCGGTCTTCGCGACCTCGTGCGCTCTGTGTCATGGGAAGGACGCACAGGGCGTCCCTCGCTTGGGCAAACCCCTCCGGAACAGCGCCTTCGTACAAGAACACACAGACCCAGAGCTCTTCTCGCTCATCGCCGATGGCCGCCTGCCCAGCGACCCGCTCAATACCACCGGCGCAGCCATGCCGGCCCGAGGCGCACGACAGCTCTCCGACGCGCAGATGCAGAGCGTCGTGTTCTATCTCCGCACGCTTCAAGAACCCGATGTGGAGCCCGTTTCGCTCGACGACTGGATCGTGTCAACGAGCACCGACGCCGGCGGCGAGCAAGTGGCGGGCATCGTCGGCCAGGCTGGCGGCGTCGGGCACGATGTCTTTGTCGCTTCGTGCTCAGCATGTCATGGAGCGCAAGGACAAGGTCTCGAAGGGCTCGGAAAGCCCCTCGTCGCGAGTGACTTCATCGACAGCAAGTCCGACGAGGAACTCCTCGCCTTTATCAAGACCGGTCGCCCCATCTGGGACGCGGACAACACCACGGGGCTCGACATGCCTCCCAAGGGTGGCAACCCGGCGCTCAACGACGAGCAGATTCAGACCATCATCAGATACATCCGCACGCTTCATCCCAGCGACGCGACCAACTGAACCGCCGCGCTCGCTGTGATCTCCTCCAAAGGATGGAACCCATGAAACGGAACTGGAACGGATCGATTCGTTGGATCGCGTCGGCTGCCATCGTCATGGGCGCGGCGCAGGTCGCCGGCGCACAATCGATGAACGATGTGCAGCGCATCGCGAAGGAGCGTGGGCTGTCGACCGCCGATCTCCTCGCGGCGGCGAAGACCTACACGCCCAGCGGAACGAAGGACCCGTTCGTCATCTTTGCATCGGGAGGTCACAGCGGCCAGGTGCATGTCATCGGCGCGCCATCGATGAGGCTCCTGCGCACGATCGCAGTCTTCACTCCCGAGCCTTGGCAGGGATGGGGATACGGCGTCGGCAACGACATCCTCGAGAAGGGCAATGTCGCCGGGAAACCCAATCTCTGGGGCGACACTCACCACCCGTCACTCTCGGAAACGAACGGCGACTATGACGGCGAATGGCTGTTCATCAACGACAAGATCAACGCGCGCGTTGCCGCCATCGATCTGCGCGACTTCGAGACCAAGCAGATCCTCAAGAACCCGCTCACCGTCAGCAACCACGGCCTGTGCGTCACTCCCGACACCGAGTATGTCGTCGAGAGTTCACAGTACGGCGTGCCGCTGGGTTTCGAGTTCGCCACACTCGACAAGTACAAGGACACCCACCGCGGCGCCGTGATCTTCTGGAGGTTTGACCGCAAGAAGGGACGCATCGACGAGTCGCAATCGTTCGCGATCGAACTGCCTCCATATTGGCAGGACCTCGTGGACGCCGGCAAACTGGCCAGCGACGGGTACCTCTTCATCAACTCGCTGAACACCGAGTTGGCGACCGGAGGCATCCAGGACAAGAAGCCTCCGTTCGAAGCCGGCGCCAGCCGCAACGCGACCGATTACCTGCACATCATCGACTGGCGCAAGGCCGAGGCCTCGTTCAAGGCAGGCAAGGCGGAAATGAAGCACGGATTCCCCGTTCTCTCGATGCAGACCGCCGTCGACGAGGGCATCCTGCACCTGACTCCCGAGCCGCGCAGCCCCCACGGCGTTGATGTCGCCCCCAAGGGTGACTACATCGTCGTCTCGGGCAAACTCGACCCCCATGTCACCGTCTACTCGTTCAACAAGATCAAGAACGCCATCGCGTCGAAGAAATTCTCGGGATCGGACGCGTTCGGCATCCCAATCCTTGATTTCGATTCGGTCGTCGAAGCGCGCATCGAAGTGGGACTCGGACCGCTGCACACGCAGTTCGGCAACGACGGATATGCCTACACATCGCTCTTCCTCGACTCCGCCGTCGCCCGGTGGTCGATGGGCGGGGACTACGGCAAGGGAACGCCGGAACCCGACTGGACGCTCGTGCACAAGACCCCCGTTCACTACAACGTCGGGCACATCGGCGCGGTCCACGGCGACACCGTGAATCCGCATGGCAACTACCTGATCGCGTTCAACAAATGGTCGGTCGATCGCTTCCTCCACCCCGGCCCGCTGCTCGCGCAGAACTTCCAACTCATCGACATCTCGGGCAAGGGCGCGTCGATGCCGGTGATCTACGACATGCCCGTCGGATTCGGCGAACCTCATTACGCGCAGATCATCAAGGCCGACCTCCTCAAACCCTGGAGCGTGTATCCCGAGATCGGATGGGATCCGCACACTCAGACGCTCGACCCGATGGCGCCGAAGAAGGGCACGGAGCGCATCGTGCGCAACGGCGACACAGTCGAGGTCTTCATGACCGCGGTGCGCAGCCATTTCGACCCAGAGCATGTGACCGTCAGACAGGGTGACAAAGTCGTGTGGCGTGTCACCAACATCGAACGCGCCGTCGACGCCGTGCATGGTTTCGCGGTGCCCGGCTACAACGTCGCCGCGAGCATCGAGCCGGGAGAGACCGTCAAGATCGAGTTCGTCGCCGACACCCCGGGAACATTCCCGTTCTATTGCTCCGAGTTCTGCTCGGCGCTCCATCTCGAGATGATGGGCTATTTCATGGTCGAACCCCGCTGATCCCAGCTCCGCCTCTCCCGCCGCGGAAACGCGACGGGACGGATTTGTCACCGCGTTACGCGACCCTCACACCGATCCACCACGCGAGTCCGGAAGGAATCGCTCGATGAAACCGACCTTCTGCGACAGAGTCCTGGGACCACGGATCGATCCGCGTGAACGAGCGGCCCACAGCCTGCGCTACGGTGCGCCGGGGTTGTTCCTTCTCATCGCGCGCGTGCTCCTGCTCGTCTCGTTGTTCATCCCCTACTGGCACATGGAGCTCCACGCGCCCCAGTACCCCGACAATCTTCATCTCACAGCGCACCTCAACTATCTCTCCGGCGATGTCGCCGAGATTGACGGGCTGAACCACTACATCGGGATGCGGTCGCTCGAAGAAGCAGCGCAGTTTGAGCGCAGCATCGGAGTGTTCGTCATGATCGCGATGGTGGTGATGCTCGAACTGGCCGGCTACATCCACAACCGCTGGACCGTGCTCTTCGCCGCCCCGGTCATCCTGTTCCCGGCGGTGTTCCTCATCGACCTCCATCTCTGGATGAAGCACTTCGGAACGAACCTCGATCCCGACGCACCGCTGTCTTCCGCCATCGATCCCTTTGTCCCCCCGATTCTCGGAACAGGCGTTGTTGGGCAGTTCAAGACCGTCGCCACCCCGGGCGTCGGCCTGCTCCTCGCAACCGCTGCATCGATACTGATCGTCGTCGCTCTCGTCTTCCATCGTCGGGCGTACCTCCCGCACGTCAAAGCGATGCTCGCGTCATGAATCCTTGCTGCCTCTTCATAACACTGACGCTGCTTTCGCAATCGGAACCCGCATGCCGACAGACGTCCGACATCGCTGCGCTCATCGACGCGGCCGGTGAAGGCGACATCGTCCTCGTGCCGCCCGGTGTTTACGAGGGTTCGCTCCGAATCCTCAAACGGGTTGTGCTCGATGGGCAGAACGCCGTGACTATTGACGGCCAGGGAGTCGATGTCATAGTCGACATCTACGCGCCCGGAACGATCTTTCGCGGATTCACCGTGCGCAACACCTCGACCAGCATCGATCGTGAGGCGGCGGCCGTGCGGGCGGAAGCGGAGTCCGTGGTGATTGAGGACAATGTCATCGACGACGCGCTGTTTGGGATCGATCTTCGATCCTCGCCGGGCGCGACTGTCCGGCGCAACACCATTCGCGGCAAAGCCCTCGAGGCCGAGCGCCGCGGCGACGCCATCCGCCTCTGGTGGTGCATCGACTCGGTCGTCGAGGACAACACCGTCAACGACTCCCGCGACTTGGTCTTCTGGTATTCCGAAAACCTCGTCGTCGCGCGCAACACCGTGTCGAGCAGCCGCTACGGCCTGCACTTCATGTACAGCCACGACACCGCCCTCATAGGGAACACCCTCGAACGCAACTCCGTCGGCATCTACCTGATGTACAGCAAGGGGATCACTCTCACCGACAATCGGATCACCAACAACCGAGGCGCGAGCGGCTACGGCATCGGCCTCAAAGACTGTGACGACATCGTCCTTGAGCACAACGCGCTGCTCGCCAACCGTGTCGGCATCTACATCGACAACAGCCCATCGTCGATCGACTCGACGGGCTTGATCCGCGAGAATCTCATCGCGTTCAACGAGTCGGGAGTCGTCGCCACCCCGATCACGCACGACAACATCTTCAGCGCCAATGCCTTCCTAGACAACGAAGAACAGGTCTCAGTCCATGGGCGTGGCTCGCTCACGCTCAACCGCTTCTCCGCAGACGGCGTTGGCAACTTCTGGTCTGACTACGCAGGCTTCGACGCCGACAACGACGGCGTCGGGGATCTCCCCTATGAGCCGCGCAGCCTGTTCGAGTCACTCCTTGCGCGAGAGCCCAACCTCAGGATCCTGCAGCACAGTCCGGCGCAGCAGACCGTGGAGTTCACCGCACGCATGCTGCCGGAGGTCAGGCCCGAGCCCAAACTCATCGACGCCGCGCCGCTCGTATGCGCTCCCGATCTTGGTTTCGACGACTTGGGAACACCTCAGGCGCCTGGGCCGATGCTCGCGCTCGGCGCCTCATTCCTCACCATCGCGGGCGGCGCGGCGATCGCCCTCGCGCGCGATGGTGCAACGAACGGCGTTCGAGGGAGACACCACGCATGATCTCCGCACGCAAGGTCACCAAACGATTCCGCCGCACGCTCGCCGTGAGCAACGCTTCATTCGAACTGCAGACCGGAGGCGCGCTCGCGCTCTGGGGAACCAACGGCGCCGGCAAGACCACGCTCATCCGGTGTGTCCTCGGCGTGTTCCGATTTCACGGCGACATCATGATCGGTGGGATAGATGTTCGCACGCGCGGACGCACCGCTCGCATGCTCGTCGGGTATGTTCCCCAGGAACTCTCGTTCCACGACGACACCCGGCTCGGGAGCGCGATCGCTTTCTTCGCTCAACTCAGGGGCGTCGGCGTTGATCGAGCGCGCGACGCGATCCGGACCGTCAACCTCGCCGGGCACGAACGAAAGCGAGTCCGAGACCTGTCGGGAGGCATGAAGCAGCGTCTCGCTCTTGCGATTGCGCTCGTGTCCGATCCCCCCGTCATCGTGCTCGACGAGCCGACATCCAACCTCGACGCGTCCGGCCGCGCCGAGGTGATGGACACCCTCCGCGATCTCAAAGCGAGCGGCAAGACGATCATTTTCGCCTCGCACAGGCACGAAGAAGTCGCGCTTCTCGCCGACCGGGTGCTCGTCATGGAGAAGGGGCGTGTGATCGCCGAGCGTGAGCCGCGCGAGATGTGGGGCGACCTCGCCCGCAATCGGCGCATGCGTCTCCGAGTCGCGACGGAAGCGGAGCCCGCCGCTTTCGAGGCTTTGCGCAGCGCCGGGCTCGACGCGCACCTCAACGGGCACGGGCTGTGCGTTACCACGCTTGTCGACCGCAAGGCGACGCCGATCCATGTTCTCGCTCGCGCTTCGATCGAGGTTCGCGACTTCGAGATCCTCGATGGCTTCGATCGGAAGGAGAACAACTCATGACCGCGCTCGCCGCCGCGCCGCCGCCACGCACAAGTCGCGCAAGGCGCCCGCACGCGTGCATCGCGCTCTTCGCGCGACGGGAGTTTCGCGACGCGATCTCAAGCCGTTGGTTCATTCTTTACTCCGTCGCGTTCGCTGCCCTCGCGGTCGCCGTCTCGTTTCTCTCGCTCGCCGGGACGGGTTCCTTCGGGTTCGCCGGCTTCGGCAAGACCGCCGCCGGGCTGCTGAATCTGATCATGCTCGTCGTGCCGTTAATGGCGATGACCGCCGGCGCCGGATCGATCGCCGGTGAGCGCGAACGGGGCACACTCCTGTACCTCGTTGCGCAGCCCGTCTCGCGCGCCGAGATCCTGATCGGCAAGTTCATCGGGCTCGCCGTCGCGCTCTGGTGTGCGCTGCTCTTCGGCTTCGGGCTCAGCGCCGTCGCGCTCGCGATCCGGACCGGCGCCGTTGGCGTCGGCGCGTTCGCAGTGCTCGTCGGAGTCGCCTGCTCGCTCGCAAGCGCAATGCTCGCCGTCGGGATGCTCGTCTCTGTGCTCTCCCGAAGGGTGGGCGTCGCGACCGGGATCTCGCTCTTCGTCTGGCTCGTGCTCGTCTTCGTCAGTGATCTTGGTCTGATGGCCAGCACGCTCATCTTCAAACTGCGCGTCCAGGAGGTCTTCGCGATCGCCATCGCCAACCCGCTTCAAGCGTTCAAGATGAGCGTTGTCGTCGCGATGAACGGCTCCCTGGATGTGCTCGGCCCAGTCGGCGTGTATTCGACCCAGACCTACGCCGGCGTACTCCCCTGGATACTCGCCGGCGTCCTCGTCGCATGGACCGTCCTTCCTCTCGGGTTCGCCCTCTTCATTTTCTCACGGAGATCGGTGTCATGACGCGTTCGATCTGCGCTGCCGCTTGCGTAGCGACCCTCGGAATCAGCGGATGTCGTCAGGCCGACCCGAACGCTCCTCCGACGATCGCGTACGGCGAATCCGTCTGCGCCGAATGCGGCATGATCATCAGCGACGATCGATTCGGCGTCGCGACGATCATCACCGGCGGACGCGGCGACGAGGCCCTGCTCTTCGACGACTTCAACTGTCAGTTCGACCACGAGCGCGAGGGCTTCGATCTCCCCGTCGTGCGCCGGTGGGCTCGCGACCACGGAACTCGCGCATGGATCGACGCCGAGGCCGCCCGGTTCGTGTTCTCGCCTTCGCTGCGCACGCCGATGGGTTCGCACCTTGCGGCGTTCGAGACCGATGAGGACGCGCAAGCATTCGCCCGGCAGCACGACGGAAGAGTCTTGCGTCTCACGGACGCCCGCACGCTCGGCGCAGTCCCATGATTATGCCTGGGTAGATCTCTGCGCGGTCTCTCGGCGAAAGACCCGCCAGTCGAACGCGTCGATCAGCGCGGTCACCACCCGATGCGTGGGCGTTGCAACACCCGTCCGCTCCCCGTGAGCAACTACCTGGCGATTCAGCTGGCCGACCTCGCTCGTCCGCCCTTCGCGAATGTCCTGGACCATGCTCGGTGTGTGGGGACGCGCCGACTCGATCATTGACCACAGCCGCTTGCGCGCGCCGACACCGAGATCGATCCGATCGGCGCTCGCAACAGCGAGCCCTTCGTCAAGCAAGGATTCGACGACGCTGCGCGCGGGCGAGTCGAGCGTCTCCCCCACCGAATTGTCAGTAAGCGCCGCGACCGGATTCATCGCCGCGTTCACGATGCCCTTCGCCCAGACAAACGGCTCGATGTCCTCCACATCGACTGCCTCAAGCCCGCCGGCGCTCATGCGCCCAGCGAGGTCGCGACACGCCTGCGCGTGATCCCGATCGAGACGACCGATCAGGTGCGGCGGGCGCGTCATCGTCACTTCTATTGCGTCATCCGACGCGATCCGCGCGCCGTAGTTGAGCACCATTCTGAGCACGCGCGGCACACTGAGCAGTTCGATGAGTTGCCGCCCGGTTTCGATTCCATTCTGAAAACTCACGACGAAGGGCGTGGCCCCGGCCGGCCCCATTCCCGCGAGCACCGGCCGAAGTTCGCTCGCGACCCGATCGAGCGCGCTGGTTTTGGTCGCGACGAAGATCGCGTGGACGGGCCCGTGGTCGGCCAGCCGGGAAATCGCAGAGACGACATCGGGCGTCGCGCGCGCGTTCCCGAGTCCTCTGACCGTCGCACCGTGAACCCCAATACGCTCCGAGAGCGACTGGTCGCGGCAGACCAAGGTGACCGGCCCCGACTCGCCCAGCGCCGCGGTCAGGCTCAGCCCCATCGCCCCGGCGCCGATCACGCCGCAACGGCCGTGCAGCAGATCAATCCTTTCGGGCACCGTCATCTCCTCGCATCGGAAAGGCGTCACCGCATGTGCCTGGACGATACGCGGCGAGAAAGTGGGTCGGTTGTGTCCGAAGCACGCTCGGCGCGAAGTCGAGCCGAGGCAACACGGTGCGGTCGAATCGATCCGGGAGGCCGTTCCTGCACGAGTTCCCCGGTCACTCTCCCGATGGCGTACTCACGTCGTCGAGAGGACCCGACCGCGCGACCGCAAGGGCACAGTTCTCAACGACAACCGGCGACCCTCAAGAGGATCGCCGGCTACCAAACAGATCGCGAATTTCAATAGCGGGGAC
>CAYGLT010000026.1:0-2245 GCA_964350875.1 uncultured Phycisphaeraceae bacterium
CACGGCCGCTGGCGCGAGTCGCTCCGCGACACCCACGCCGCCCCGCGGCGGTAAGCGCTTCGCCAGCGGGCACGCATACCCTCTCGCGTGCCGCTCCTCTCCTGCACCAACATCAAGAAGTCCTACGGAACCCGCGTCATCCTGGGCGGGGTCTCCATGTCCCTCGAAGCCGGCGAACGCATCGGCCTCGTCGGGCGCAACGGGCAGGGCAAGTCCACGCTCCTGCGCATCCTCGCGGGCGTCGATAAGCCCGACGAGGGCGACACCGCGCTCGCGAAGGGCCGCCGCACGGGCTACCTCCACCAGGACCCCAGACTCGACCCCGAGGAAACGCTCCGCGGCGCCGCCGAGGCCGCCTTCGCCGAACTCCACGACCTGCACGGCCGGCTCAACGCCATCTACGACCAGATGGGCGCCCCCGGCGCCGACATCGACAAACTGCTGAAGCAGCAGGCCGACATCGAGCGGCGCATCGACGCGCTGGGCGGCTACGCCATCGACCACAAGATCGACGCCGCGCTCCACGGCGTGGGCTTCGACGACGCGCAGTTTCCCATCAAGGTCGGCAAACTCTCGGGAGGTCAGAAGGGCCGCCTCTCCCTCGCGAAACTGCTCCTCGAAGAGCCGGACATCCTCCTGCTCGACGAGCCGACCAACCACCTCGACATCCGCGCGCGGCTGTGGCTCGAAGACTTCCTGCGCAACGAGTTCAAGGGCGCCGTCGTGCTCGTCAGCCACGACCGCCGCCTGCTCGACCATGTCGTGACGCGCATCGTCGAGGTCGAGCACGGCCGCCTCATCGACTACCCGGGCAACTACGAGAAGTTCCGCGAACTGCGCGTCTTCCGACGCACCACGCAACTCCGCGAGTACGAGAAGCAGCAGACGCGTTTCAAGCAGGAAGAGGAATACATCCGCAAGTACAAGGCGGGCCAGCGCGCCAAGCAGGCGCAGGGCCGACTCTCGCGCCTCGACCGCGAGAAAGAAGGCGCGCTCGAGCGCCCCATGGAGATCAGTTCGCTCCGGCTCGAACTCCCGCCCGCCCCGCGCACGGGCGACATGGTGCTCTCCGTGCGCGGCCTCTCGAAGCGCTACACCAACGACGAAGGCCTCGAGAAGGTCCTCTTCCACGACTTCGACCTGACCATCTCGCGCGGCGAACGCTGGGCCATCCTCGGCCCCAACGGCGCGGGCAAGACGACGATGGTCAAGACCATGCTCGGCGAGATCAAGCCCGACGCCGGCGCCGTGCGCCTCGGCACGAACCTGCGCCCGGGCTACTTCAAGCAGGAGCACTCGCACCTGCCGATGGAGACCTCGGTCTACCGGTATCTCCAGCAGATCGTGCGCGACGAGAACGAGGGCCGCGAGATGTCCGAGCAGGCCGCGCGCGACCTCGCGGGCGCCTTCCTTTTCTCGGGAGGTCAGCAGGACCGGCCGCTCGGCGAACTCTCGGGCGGCGAGCGCGCCCGCGCGGTCATCGCGGGCCTTCTCGCGAGCGCCAAGAACCTGCTCATCCTCGACGAGCCGACCAACCACCTCGACATCCCCAGCGCCGAACGACTCGAAGAAGCGCTCTCCGCCGATGGCGGATACGAGGGAACGCTGATTCTCATCAGCCACGACCGCGCGCTCATCGACGCGACCTGCGACAACCTCATCGTGCTCGACGGCGCGGGCAACGCCGAGATCTTCGCGGGCAACTACACCGAATGGCAGCGCAAGCAGACCGAACGCGCGCGGGAGAAGCAGGCCGAGGACGACGCGAAGAAGGCAGAGCGTGAGAAGCAGGAACGCGCCCGCCGCGCCGCCGAGGAAGCGAAGCAGCAGCGCGCGAAGTCACAGGCCAAGTCCAACGGCGAGGCGGTCTGGGTCATGCTCAAGGGCCGCAAGCACCGCGTCGACCGCATCACGATGGAGGAGATCGAGGCGCTGATCGAGCAGCACGAGACGCAGATCCGCGCGGTGGACGCGAAACTCGCCGACCCCGAAGTGTGGAAGGACGCCGCGAAGTCCGCGGCCCTGACCGCCGAGCGCGAGGAACTCGTCGCCGCGCTCGAACCCATCGAGATGGAGTGGGGGAGAAGAGCGGAGATGTGATCATCTCATCCGCACCCTCTCCCGCTGGGAGAGGGTGGCGACGAAGTCGCCGGGTGAGGGCAGAACGTTCAGCCTCGCACCGGCTTCCCAAGTTTCTCCCGCTTCTTCCTCGCGAACTCCATGTGGTGTTCGAGGTGCCACGAGT
>CAYGLT010000026.1:2345-31022 GCA_964350875.1 uncultured Phycisphaeraceae bacterium
AGTTTCTCCCGCTTCTTCCTCGCGAACTCCATGTGGTGTTCGAGGTGCCACGAGTACATCTCGACGAGTTTGCCGAGCGTGACGATGCCGTTCTCGTTGTGCACGCCCTCTCGCGCGAACGCCTCGTCGGGCAGCGCGCGGAGCAACTGCGCCACCAGTTTGCGTGACGACTCGAACACATCGCACACGAGGTTCAGGTCCAGCGCGTCATAGGGCAGGACCTTGATGTACGCGTTCTCGTCGTACGCGATCAGCAGCGGCTTGTGCATCCCCGCGATGCGGCGCATGCGATCCTGCACGACCAGGTCGCTGTCGAGCACATGGATGACCAGTTCGCGGATGCTCCACGCGCCGGGCCCGGGCTTGGCGCGCAGGTCATCCTCGGAGAGGCCCTCGATCGCGGTGCGCAGGACAGCGCCGCCGCGCTCGAAACGATCAATGAGTGTTCTGTCCATCCGTCAGCGTACGGACGGACGGAGAACCGGGTTCAGGGGTTCGCGCCCGCCGCGCCGGCGGCCGCCGCCGCGCCGAGGACAAGCACCATGAGAACCCAGATCGCCAGACCGATCAGCGTCAACGCGACGCTCACGATGCCGAGGATCTTCCCGGCCAGCGTCATGCCGCGGCCGTCCGAATCCATCAGCCCGGCGTCCATGTCCTTGAGATCCGAGTTGCCCATCACCCAGGCGACGATGCCCAGCGGGAAGCACGAGATCACGATGCTCAGGATGCCGAGAACAAGGATCAGGACGCCGCGGTGGGGGCGCATCATCGATCCGCCTTGGTGTTCGCTCATGGCCGTTCGCTCCGGGGGCCCCCGGCGGGGGCGATACCGACCGTGACTCACGGCCGAGCCATGAACCTACCGGAATGCGTACAGCCACGCAAGCCCTTCAGCGTCATTTCGCCTCGGCGAGCAGCCCCTTCACCGCCTCGAGAACCTCCTCGGCGTGGGTCTCCACCTTCACCTTGTCCCAGCGCTGCGCGACCTTCCCGTTCGGGCCGATCAGATAGGTCACGCGCGCGGCGCCCATGTACTTCTTCCCGTACATGCTCTTCTCTTGCCATACCCCGTACTTCTCGCACACCGGGGGAACGCCGTCGTCGCCCGGCACATCCGCGAGGATCGGGAAGTTCAGGCCAAGTTTCGCCGCGAACTTCGCTTTGCTCTTCACCTCCTGGGGAGACACACCGAGCACGACCGCGCCCGCCCGGTCGTACTTCTTCTTCTCATCGCGAAAGCCGCACGCTTCCTTCGTGCACCCCGAAGTGTCGTCCTTGGGATAGAAGTACAGCACGACCGGCTTGCCCGCGTATTGCGAGAGTCTGTGTTTCACGCCGTCCTGGTCGGCGAGCGTGAACGCGGGGGCCTTCCTGCCAATGTCAACCAAGGGCATGGTGCTTCTCCATTCCGGGGTGATGCATGTGGTGATGACGAGAGGCGTCTTCATCCTCGGCCTCGGTTCCGGTGTGCGCAACGCTCTGCCCGTGGGCGTCGGGGCTCGAGCCCCGCTTCGTATGGCTTCGCGGCCAGATCCGCCGCGTATTCACCTGATCCGGCGAAATCCCGTCTGCATTAGCCGAGCCAACGCACCGCGCCGAGCAGCAGCGCGGCCGCCAGCATGATCGCCGCGGCGATCTGCAACAACGCGATCGTCCCGTTCTCCGGGATCAAACGACGCGGCGAGTACGAATCCGCCGCCGCGACGCTCGCCGAAGCCAGACCGGCCTGTCCGGTTTCGATCTCGCCCCGGCGCGCGCGGTCCTGCACGACGGCGATGACCAGTTGGGCGTCGAAGTCGCGAACGCCGAGCATCCTCGCGATGCGCACGGCCCGGGCGCGGTGCTCGGGCGTGAGGATCGCCGCCCGACCTCCCTGGATCAGTTCAGTGACCCGCGCGGTGAGGATCTCCCTCGCCTCGCTCGGGGTCAGCGTCGCCGCCTGCCTGTTCTCGCGGACGATCTCCCGGGCCGCAGCCCGGACGCGTTTGGCGGGCGCCGGAACGGCGACTTCCACCGCGGTTTCGTAGAGCGACGGCTCTGCCCGGTCGGCGGCGGGCGCGCCGGGATACCCCGGTGGATACACCAGTCGCAGAACCGGCCGGAATGGGGGTGTCGCCGCCGTCATTGGTGAGGTTCTACGCGAAGTGTGCATCTTGGGAAACCAGACACCATCCGAATCGTGAAAAACTCGCCCATCCGAGGCCCGGGAAGGTCCGAAGAAGCCACAGGACCGGCTTTTTGGGTATCGTCGGGGCGGCCAGCCCCACGGCGACGGCTCGCAGCACAGCGGAACTCGTCCGAACTCAGGGGCGTCGGGCGACGAAAGGACACATGTTGGCAGACACAGGGACCGAGACTCGAAACGACGCTTCCGCCGCGCCCTACGGGCTTGGCGCTGTCGCATTCGTCTCTCCCAAGTCAGCCCGCGCCGCCATCGACGCCTGCGAAGCCCTCGCCCGCGCCGGAAAACTGCCCGGATTCAAACGACTGGCGCCGACCTCGTGCTCCTCGCGCATCTTCGGCCAGCCCTTCGACCGCGACCTGCTCGTGGACGCCTCCGACAGCGCGAACGGGAGTGTCGTCAACCTGCACACGCGCCTCCGCCGCAAGTTCCCCGTGATCTTCGCGGTCGTCGCGATCCTCACCGTCTGGCCCGGCGTGTGGCTGACCGACTCCCTCATCCAGACTTACTTCTCGAGCGCTTCGTCATGGGTCATCAAGACCTGGATGTGGTACCTGCCGCTCTCGATCATCCCATTGCCGTTCGCCGCACGCTCGATGTGGCGCAAGAGCCAGCACGCCGCCGCCGAACACTTCGCCGAAGTGCAGCAGCGCATCGCGCAGGCCGTCGGCGCTTCGCGCGATGCCTCCGCGTCGTCGTCATCCAACGCGGCGCCGTCGGGTTCGACCAAGTTCTCCGCGACCGTCAGCGCTTCGGCGTAAGGATCCCGACCGTCCTGGGCGTGAACGGGTAGGCCTTCCACACACCGCGAAGATCGTCAAGCGTCACGCTGTTGATGCGCGCCAGTTCGTCCTCGAGCGTCATGTGCTCACGCAGGTAGGTCCAGCGCCGGCCGATGCGCTGCATCCGCCCGCCCGGGCGCTCGCCCGCGAGCGTCACGCCCGTCGCGACCTTGTTGCGCAGTTTGTCGAGATCGCTCTGCGTGAGCGACCCCACAAGCCCGGTGATCTCGCGGTCGATCACGCCGCGCACCTCGTCGAGCCGCTCGGGATCGCACGACGCGTACACGAAGTAGTCGCCGCAACCGTCGTGGGGGTCGTACGCGACTTGCGCCTCCTCGGCCAAGCCCGGATCGATCAGCGCCCAGTGCAGTCGGCTGTTGTCCGCGCCGCCCAGAACTTCCGCGAGCATCGACGCCGCGTACCTGCGATCGTCCCCGAACGCCGGCCCGGGCGAGAGCATCAGGTAGTACGCGCGGCTCACGGTGTCGTCCTCGACCGTGACCTCGCGGATCTCCGTCTTGGGCTCCGCGTTGTCGCGCAGGGGCTTGGTGCTCTGCCACCCGCCGCACAGCGCCTCGATCTGCCGGACCGCCTTGTCGAAGTCCACCTGTCCCGCCAGCGCGATCACCGTGTTGTCCGCCGAATACCGCGAGGTGAAGTACTCGCGCATCTGCGCGGCCTGCATCGCCTTGATCGTGTCGTCGGTCCCCAGCACCCTGTGCCCCAGCGCGTGACCCTTGTACCGCTCTTCAGCGACCTGCTCGTACAGCACCCAGAACGGATTGTCCTTGTACATCGCGATCTCTTCGAGGATCACGCCCTTCTCGGCCGCGAAGTCCTCCTCGCGCAGCGCGGGGCGCAGGATGTCGCCCAGGATGTCCGTCGCGCGCTCCGTGTGCTCGGGAAGTGTCTGCGCGTAGAAGCAGGTCATCTCCGTCGAGGTGTACGCGTTGTGCTGCGCGCCGATCTCGTCGAACTCGCGGTTCACATCGTCGGCGGAACGCTTGGCCGTGCCCTTGAACATCATGTGCTCGAGGAAGTGCGAGACGCCCATCAGCGGGGGGGCCTCGTCCCGCGCGCCGGTCCTGACGAAGAACCCGACGGCGGACGAATGGGCGTGGGGCACGACCTCGGCGATGACGGTCAGCCCGTTGGGAAGCACGGCTTTCTCAAAAGTGACACTCATGGCCCGAGTGTATCGGACCGGCCCCGCCCGGCGCGGCCACGCGGGCTTTCCCGCTCCCCGGAGCGTTGCAGACCCGTTCCGAAGCCCCGCGCCTTCACGGAACTCTCACGGCGAGGGTTTGTTTGCACCGATTTTCTCGTGTAAGGTTCTTTGCCTGCACCGGGTTCCCGCGCAGGAAGCGTCGGGTCCCGCGGCAGCGCGGAGCACGGTATGTCCTCTCGACCCTCTCGAGGTAGACGCGGTTCTCGCGCGGCGTCCAACGCCAGGGGCGGTCGTCACCCCTCGCCGGAGGGCGGCACACCGGGAACGCCGGCACTCGCGGTTGACCGCAGTCTCCTCCATTCCGGCTCGGGCGCGTCCGTCATGCTCGGCGGAGGGCTCGACGCCAAGGTCCTCGTCCTCAACCGGTTCTACATGGCCATCCGCGTGATCTCCGCGAAGCGCGCCTTCGCGATGCTCGCGCGCGACGCCGCCGAAGTGATCCATGTCGATGAGGGCAGGCACCACGCGTACTCGTTCTCCTCGTGGACCGAGATCAGCGACCTCCAGCGCCGCCTCGAACCCCACAAGCACGACTGGGTGCGCACCGTTCACTTCGAGATCGCGGTCCCCAAGGTGATCCGCCTGCTCGGGTACGACCGCCTCCCGGCGCAGACCGTCAAACTCAACCGACGCAACCTCTTCGCCCGTGACCGCAACCGTTGCCAGTATTGCGGCAACTCGTTCCCGACCAGCGAACTCTCCATCGATCATGTCAACCCGCGCACCCAGGGCGGGCTCGACACATGGGAGAACCTCGTCTGCGCCTGCGTCCGATGCAACGCCCGCAAGGGCGGCCGAACCCCCGAGCAGGCGCGCATGAAATTGATCGGCAAGCCGGTCCGGCCCAAGCGCAACCCCGCGATCGTCGTCCGCCTCGGACAGCAGAAGTACGAGTCGTGGCGCGCGTTCCTCGACGAGGCCTACTGGTCCGTCGAACTCGGCTGATACCGCGTACACCGACTGGCCCGGGCTCGTATACTCGCCGTACATGGCGAAAGGTGTGCCCAGTGTGCGTTCAGTCGGGTCGGGGTTGTCAGACCACGCCGATGCTGTCGCCGCGGCCGAGATCGCCTGCGATCGCGTCCGTTCCGAACTGGGCGACGGGGGCGACCCCGATCTGGTCCTCGTCTTCGCGAGCCAGCACCACGCGCAGTTGATGGGCGCCATCGGCGATGTCGTCCACCGGCGCATGGCGCCCGGCGCGATGCTCGCCTGTTCCGCCGAGGCCGTCATCGGCGGGCAGACCGAACTCGAGGGCAAGCCGGGCGTCACCGTCCTTGCGGCACGGATGCCCAACGCCACCATCAAGACCTTCACCAGCGAAGACTTCCCCACGCTCTCCGACGAGGACGACCCGACCATCGGGGAGCAGTTCGCCGAGTCGCTGGGCGTCGACGAATCCCTGCGCGGGATGCTGCTCTTCGCCGACCCGTTCAGCGTGCCGATGGTCCGCCTCTTGCCCGCGCTCTCGACGATGTCTTCCGAAACGCTCGGCCTTCGTCGCGCGCCCATCATGGGCGGGCTCGCCAGCGCCGGAAGCAGCCCGGGCGCCAACGGGCTGGTCATCAACAAACGCCTCTCGCGCACCGGCGCCGTCGGATGCACGATCAGCGGCGATGTCGGCATCGACTTCATCGTCTCCCAGGGGTGCCGCCCGGTCGGCCAGCCTTGGCTCGTGACCGAGGCCAAACGCAACATCATCTTCCGCCTCGGCGGCCGCAAGGCGCTGGAAGTCATCCACGAGACGATCGAGACCCTTTCTCCCGACGATCGCCAACTCCTCGAGCGAGGGCTCTTCGTCGGCCGGGTCGTGAACGAGTACAAGCCCCGCTTCGGCCGCGGCGACTTCCTTATCCGCAATGTCATGGGCATCGAGCAGGAGCGCGGCGCCGTCGCCGTCGCCGACATGGTCCGCGTCGGGCAGACCATCCAGTTCCATGTCCGCGACGCCCGGTCCGCCAGCGAGGACCTCCAACTCCTCCTCAGCGCCCAGCACCTGCACGGGCCGGCCAACGGCGCCCTGCTCATCTCGTGCAACGGCCGCGGCACGCGCCTCTTCCCGACCGTCCACCACGACGCCCGCGCCCTCGCCAACGCCGTCAAGGGGCCCGACGGCGAGCCCGCGCCCGTCGCAGGCTTCTTCGCGGGCGGCGAGATCGGCCCCGTCGGCGACCAGGCCTTCCTCCACGGCCACACCGCCAGCGTCGCCATTTTCCGCGATCGACCCTCGATCGACCTCGACAGCGACTGACGCCTTCGACCCTGTCCGGTCAACACACCCGGCCCGTGTGGTCGATACCACTGGGGATGGGTTCGTTCCCGCGCTGTCTCCGTGCGCCCGCATCACTGCTCGCCGCGATCCTCGCGTCGACCGGCGTCGTCAGCGCGCAGTCCGCGGACGCGCCCACCATGACCTCCCAGCGGGTGGTTCGCGCCTTCGACTTCGAAGAGCAGGAGTACAACGCCGAGGAGGTCCCTCAGTACTGGGTTCGCGCTCAGCACTACCTGCCCGACCGCGACCGGCCCGGCTATCCCGAATGGAACAAGGCCGGCTTCGACGACGCCAAGGCCGTCAGCGGGATCTATTCCGTCAAGGCGCCCATCAAGGGGGGAAGCGTCTCGCTCCGTCTCGCGCCGGGTGTGATCGCCGCCATCCCCGGCGCCGACTATGTCGTCACCGGGAAGATCACCACCGAGGGTCTCTCGCGCGCCGGCGCGCGCGTGGTCGCGAGGTTCCTCGACGCGCGGCGCAACCCCATCCCCGGGAGCGAGGTCTCCTCGCAGATCGTCCGCGCGGGCGACGAATGGATCGAGGTGCGCAGCGAACTCCGCGGCGTGCACGATCGCGCCGCGTGGATCCAGATCGATCTCGAAGTCCTCCAGCCCCGCGAACTCGACCGCGCACGGCGCATCGAACTGGGCTACGAAGCGCCCGACGCCAACGACCCCGTCGTCTCGAACAAGGTCTGGCTCGAGGATGTGGACGGCGCCGCGTGGTTCGACGACATCGTCGTGTACCAGTTGCCGCGCATCGAACTCGCGACGGCCTCACCCGCCAACATCGTCGCCGCGCCGGACTCGCCGCGCATCATCGCGAAGATCCGGGACCTCACGAGCGAATCGCTCCGCGCGCAGGTGCGCATCTATGACCTCGACGGCGCGGTCACGGCGCAGCACGCGGAGACCCTCCCGCCCGGCGGGCGCACCATCGAGTGGGCGCCGAAACTCCCGGGGTTCGGCTGGAACCGCGCCGTCCTCGAACTCCGCGCACCGGACGGAGAACTCGTCGCGCGGTCCGCCACCGACTTCATCTGGACGCCCCCGATCCTCCAGAGCCGCACGCCCGAGTCGCGCCGTTTCACGCTCATCGCCGAGAACGCGCCGCGCGACCTCTTCGACACGATCCCCGAACTCATGCAGCGCACCGGAGTCGGCGCGGCCCAACTCTCCGTCCTCGATTCCAAGATCACCTCCACGCAGGTCCGCTCGTTCGCGCGGCGGATCGACCCTGTCGTGCAATCGCTCCTCGACCGAGGCATCGACCTCACCTTCACCGTCACGGGCGTCCCCGACGAACTCGCCGAGATCCTCCAGATCGATGTCCGCGAGCCGATGGAACTCCTCGGCTGGGTGACGCCCTTCGGCGCGATCCCCCCCTGGACGCTCTACCTCAACGCGATCCTCGACCGCTTCGGCCAGCGTGTTTCCCGCTGGCAGGTCGGCCGAACCGGCGAAGCGAACCCGTTCTGGCGCCCGCATCTCGGGAGCGAACTCGACACGGTCAAACGCGAACTCTCGCGCCTCGTCCCGAGCGTCGAAGTCGCCGTCCCATGGCGCGCCGAGCAGGCCATCGACGACCGCATCGCAGGGAAGGGCGCCATCACCGTCTCACTCCCGACCGCCATCCCGCTCGACGCCATCGGCGGGTATGTCCGTTACTGGGCCTCGCGCGTCGAGTCCACCGTCGTCATCGAGACGCCCGACCAGAGCGTGTACGGCCGCCGCGCCGCGGTGATCGAACTCGTCAAGCGCGCCGCCGAAGCCTGGCGCGCCGACGCGCAGCGCATCGCCATCGACGCCGTCTGGGCGCCGACCGAACGCTACGGCTCGCCCTCTCCCGACTGCACCCTCGCCGTGCTCCGACAACTCGTCGAGCGTTTCGGCGGCCGGCGCATCGTCGCGGAATTGCCGCTCCCCTCGGGCATGACGGCGCTCATCCTGCGCAGCGCCACGCCCGGGTCTCGCGAGGGCGCGCTGCTCGCGTGGAACGACTCCGCGCCCGCGGACCAAGCCGTCATCAAAACCTACCTCAGCGGCGAGCCGGTGCGCGTCGTCGATCCCTTCGGCAACACCGCGCGCGTCGAACTCATCGACGGCGCACACACCATCCCGCTCACCGAAACACCCGTGTTCATCGAGGGCGTCGATGTCGACCTCGCGCTCTTCCGCGCCGGCTTCGCGGTCGAGCCGGAGTTCGTCCCCGCCGAGGCCACCGTCCATCAACTCGATGTCGTGCTCCGCAACCCGTACCCCGCCGGGATCAGCGGCCGCCTGCGCATCGCGGAGCCGTCGTTCGACCGCTGGAAGATCGAGCCCCGCCTCTTCGCGTTCAGCATCCCGCCGGGCGGCGAGCAACGCCTGCCCATCGAGGTCTCGTTCGGGCTCGCCGAGGAAGCGGGCGTGCGCACCGTCGTCGCCGAGGTCGAACTCAACGCGATCCGTGAGTATCCGGTCCTGCGCGTCGAAGCGCCGCTCGAGATCGGCCTCTCCACGCTGCAGATGACGCCCACCTATTCGTTCGTGCGCAATTCCGAGGGCATGCTCGCAGACATCGTGGTGAATGTCTCGATCATCAATCAGGGGGATCTCGCGACGACCCTCCGCGCGTTCGCCGTCGCGCCCGGATACGCGCGCGAGCAGGCGCCCGTCAGCGAACTCGGGCCGGGCCAATCCACGGTGCTTCGCTTCACCTACAGAGACGGCGTGCAGCGACTGCGCGGCGAGCGGATCCGCGTCGGCCTCATCGAGGTCGACGGCGAAGGGCGGCTCAACAAGAGCGTCACCATCGAGTGATCACTCCGGCGCCGCGGCGATCGCCGCTTCGGGCTTCATGATCTCGCGCAGGACGACCGTCGCGTACGAACCCGCGGGGAGTTCGAACGCGACACGCACATACTCGCCGTGCTCGTCCGCGCCGCCTTCGACCTCCGGGTCGAGCAGGGGGATGCGCAGGGGCCTCCTCGCGCCGGGCGCCGCCGCGCGGCTCCGCTTCTCCCACGCCGCGATGTCGTCGGTGCGCACGCCCGTCGCGGCGAGCGCATCGACCTCGATCTGATCGACCGCCCCGCCCGCGCGCGTCATCTTCGGCCCCCAGATCGGTCCCGAAGGGCTTATCCCGAATGTCGCCGCACGCTCGCCGGTCGCCGGGTCCGAAGCCGTCGCGTCGTCCACCGCGAACACCGCGCCGTTGTCATGCTTCCACGCGAGATCGCCCGGCACGATCGCCCCAAGCGTGCCCGACGCGAGCCGCTCTGACACCACCGCGTTGAACACGAACGACTGGAACGCGTTCATCCAGAACTGGCGATCGCGCGACGGGATCGCGCGGACGGCTTTCTCCGCGCTCGCGCCCTTCACCAGCGCACGCAGCGCGGCCGATTCGGCTTCAAAGTGTCTGGGAGTGAGCGACAGCGCCTCGGCGTATTCGCCGCGCGAGTACGCCTCTCGCGCCGGTTGCAGACGGTCGTCGGGTCCATCCGTCGCGCCCGGACCAAGCAACGCGTCGAGCAGTTCGGCGGGTTTGTTCAGCGCGTCGAGCCGCGCCAGTTCGTGGTTGTTCGCGCGTGCGCCGAACCGCTGCTCGCCCAGCAGGTTTGGCACGCCTTCACGCTCCAGCCGTTCGACGACGCGCAGCGCGGGTCGCGCATCGACCGCCCGCACGCCGCGGATGCGGATCGAGAACCGGTTGCCGCGCAAGTGCCCGACGCGCAGTTTGTTCGTGTGCATGTCCGCCCACAGGACCGACATGTGCTCGTCACGAAAGTCGGGGAAGTCCTCGAACGACTTCCCGGGCGTGTGCACGCTGAACACCTGACGCGTGATCGCCCGCGTGTCCTTCAGACCCGCGTACCCGACGGCGCGCCGTTCGACGCCGAAGTGCTTCGCGAGCGCATCGGCCGCCTGATGCGTCGAACGCCCGCGTTTCTCCACAAACAGGTAGATGTGCTCGCCCTCGCCGCTCGGCTGGTAGAGCGGCTCCTCATCGACGATGAAGTCTTCGATCCGCGCGCGGATCCGCCCGCCGATCGGCGCGACATCGCCCGTCAGGTAGCCGCATCGAACTCCGGGGATGTTCTCGGTCGGGTCGCTCACTCGGGAAGGGTAGGGGAGCGACCGCGCGGGGCCTATCAGCCGTCCTTGACGGCCGACTCAAGCACATGATCGGCGACGAAAATGGGGACATCCGCGGCCACGCCCAGCGCGATCGCGTCGCTCGGCCGCGAGTCGATCGTGAGCATCTTCCCGTTCTGCCTGATGTTCAACTGGGCGAAGAAAGTGTGCTCGGAGAGGTCGTTGATCGTGATCGATTCGAGCGTTCCGCCCAGTTCCTCGATCATGTTCGCCATGAGGTCGTGGGTCTGGGGGCGCTTGATCTCGATCCCTTTGAGTCGGCGGTCGATCGCCTGCGCCTCGGGCAGGCCGATCACGATCGGGAAGGTGCGGTCTCCCTCGACTTCGCGCAACTCAATGATCTGGTAATCATTCAGTTCGCGGATCAGGATTCTGGAGAGCGCCATCTCCACGGCCATGGTCGTCGTGCTCCTTCTGCGCAGTCTCGCGGGCGTCCCGCCCGACTCAGGTATACCGGTTCGACGCTCAATCCGCCACGGGAGATCCCGGCCGCCCCTTGTAGTGATCCCGTGTGGCCGCCGCCAACTCCTTGAGAGACATGGGCCTGACGCCCGCCGCCCGCCGCGCCGCCCCGATGCGGTACAGCGTCGCCCATTGCCTGAGCAGCACGCCGTACGCCCACCAGACCGGCTTGCCGGGGTCGTAGAGGTTCGTCGATTCGCTCATCGTCCCGTTGAGTTCGATGATCTTGAACGGGCCGCCCGCTTTCAGTTCGTCGTCCGACGAGTAGCGCAGATCGAAGCGACCGAAGTCCAGACCGCCGTCCTCAAAGGACAACGCGATCTCGTTCACCGCGTTCTCGAACGCGGGCGTGATGAGGTCGGCGCCGTCCACGAACATCGTCCCCTGGCAATGGTTCCCGGCGATGGCGAGGCGCATCGTCTCGCCCTTCGCCAGCACGCGGTCGCGCTCCGAGTCGTACCGCTTGAGGAACAGGTCCGCCTGCATGCGGTACCGAGGGTGCGACCAGATGAGCCGTTCGAGCGTGCGCTTGCCGTCGCCCGTGATCACCGGGAAGACCTTGCGCGTCACCGAGAAGATGCGCCCGTTCGGCTCGGACGGCTCGCGCTTCCAGAGCACGCCGATCTCCAGCGGTCCCGGGTGGTATTCCTGCAGGAGCGCGTCGCGCGTCATGGTGTCGAAGTACCGCTTGGCTTCCTCGCGGTTGCGCACGACCTTGAACCCGTGCCCGCGCTGCGCCTCGTTGGGCTTGAGGATCAGCGGGTATCCGGCCAGCGTCGGGTCCTCGTTCGCGAGGCGCTCGACCTCGTCGGCGCGTTCGTCGGCCGCGCGGCTCGCGGCGATGAACGCCGTCCCGACAACCCGCTCGTGCGGCGCGTCGAGTTTGCGCAGGATCTCGATCTTCGACTCGCCCACCACGCCTCCCCCGTGCGCGATGCCCGGGTTGACGCAGGTGAAGGTCATCGGGCCGCGATACCGGAGCGCGAGATACGCGACCCACGGGACGAGGGGGATGTAGAAGATCCACGAGGGCCAGAACTCGGGCTTGCCGATGATCAGCACATCCGCAAGCAGGCGCCGGCGCCCCGTCCAGGTAAACGCGTAGGTCACGATCCTGTACAGGATCAGCAGCAGCACGATCGACACGACCACCGCGACCGGCCCGCTCACGACGCTCCCGATCGCGTCGAGCACCTTCGGCCCGAGCACGATCACGAACGCGAGCAGCAGCGGAGTCCAGATCAGGATCGCGAGCGCGGCCCAGAGCAGGAAGCCGTGCGCGCGCTTGCTCAGCAGGCCCGCGGCGAAATAGGTCGGCACACGCGTGCCCGGGAACGCGCGCGCGAGGAACACCGCCGCGATCGAGTGGCGATCGAACCAGCGTCCCCAGCGATCAAGCGACGCCGCGGGAACCCACGCGCGGATCACCGGCCAGCGCATCGCGCGCCGCCCGACCACGCGGCCGAGCAGCCACAGCCCGCCGTCGCCGAGCAGGATCCCGAGGAAACACCCCACCAGCCCGACGAAGGGATCGATGCGCCCGTGCGCGATTGCGAGCCCAACCGCGATCACCGTCGCGTCCTCGCTGATGAAGGTCGCGAGGATGATGAGCAGGATCACCAGCGCCCAGTGCAGTTTGCCGGAGATCTCGAACGCCCCGAAGTCGGTGACGCCCGATTGGGTCGCCGGCGCGAAGTCCACGACGCCCGCGAGCGGCGGAGCGTTCGGGTCGTCGTGCCGTGCGAAGAACGGTTCGAGGTACGCCGCGGTCTCGTTGGCCTGCCCGAAGGGCTCCTTCATCGGGAGGAAGTGCCCGTGTTCGGTCATGATGAGCCGCGAATCGGGCATGAGCGAGTGGTGGTACTCGGCGCCCCACGACGACATCAGGATGTCGTTGCGACCGTGCAGGATCAGCGTCGGCGTGTCGAGCCGCTCGAGCACCTCGCGCATCGGACGGAAGTCCGTGTCCCAGAAGTTCCGGATGAACGCGTGCCGCGATTCGAGCGTGCTGAACAGGCCGAAGTGCGGCACGAGTTCCGGCACGACGACCACCGCCGCGTACCCGAGCGCGTACTTCGCCCGCTCGAAGTAACGATCGCCCGTCCCTTCCGCTTCCTGCGTGACCGTGGCCGCGAGCAGCGTGATCGACGCGACCTTCTCGGGCTCGTCGTCGGCCATCCACGCGACCACGACGCCCGACCACGACCACCCGACCAGGTGCGCACGCTCGATGCCGATCGCGTCGAGCGCCCACTCGAGTTCGCGCGCCGTCGCCCGCGCGCCGAACGACTCGACCCAGCCCTGCGAACGCCCCATGCCCGGCATGTCGAACGCGAGCACCTCACGCCCGGACTGCTCGTTCAGGATCTCGCCCAGGCGCGTCATGCCCGCGGCGTCGCCCGGGCTGCCGTGGAGCAGGACCACCGGCGCGCCGGTGAAACCCTCTTTCGCGGGCCAGTGGAAGTACGACAGGCGGATCGGATCTTCCGCGACGCGCTCGCCGCGGTGGTCGAACTCGGGGACGAGCACGAATTGCCGCGTGCCGCCGTCGAACACCGACGGCGCGACATACGGCGGGCTGGTGGTCAGACGCACCGCCCAGGAAATGCAGAGGAGGATCGCCCAGCCGATGAGGAACTTGTGCCAGAACCGGAGCCGCCTGGGCGGCTTGAACTCGAGTCCGGCCTTGCGGGCCTCCCGCCGCTGCCGCGCGAGCGCGCGCAGCCGTTGCATCCGGCTCACTGGGTCCTCCGCGCCGCCTGCTCGATGAGCGATTCGTGGACCGGATCGAGCGCGAGCCGCGTGACCGTCTCGCACTCGTCGCCGAAGTAGCGCATCGTCGCGTGCTTGCCCGCGTGGACATCAACCACGGTTCTCGACACCGTGCGCGCGTCCTCGCGGTCCATCATGACGCTCGCGCGAAGGTCGTCGGTCCAGCGGTGCGTGTGAAACGCGTCCTGCGACTCGGGAGTCGCGCCGGCTTCAACAACAAGTTCGGCAAAGAGCGGGTGACGCCGCTCGACGATCTCGTCGCCCAGCCCGCTGGACACCCAGCAACTCGGCGCGATCGGGCGACGCTGGAGCGACAGTTCCTCGCGGGCCCACCACGCCTCGATGATCGTGCGGCCGTCGCACATCACCAGGCGGAACGGAGCAAGGCGTTCGAGCGGGAGGTTCTCGGTCAGCGAGAGCGCGCCGGAGAGAGTCGGGGCCGTGGCGATCGTGGGGATGATCATCCCGCGCGAGACGAGCCGGTCGCGAGGGGGCATCGCGGGCATCGGCCTCGGGTTGCCGTTGAGCACCGTGAACGCCAGTCCCGCGTCGGTCGCGGCGACCCAGGTTCCGCCCGCGAGCGGGTCGGTCGGCGCGACGGCGCGGCGATCACCGAATTCGCGAACGCTCGGCGCAATCGCCGCGGGGCGCGATCGCTGCTCGTCGCGGTTGGTCGCGAGGCGGAACCCCTCACGCGTCTGGATGATCGTGACGGTGCACATCGCGCGTGGTCAGGCCTTCGATCCGGTGGTGGACTCGTGGTTGAGCGTTGATGGCGCTTTGCCGAACCCCTGAGGGACGGTCAGCCCGTGCGCGAAGGCGATGGCCGCCATCATCGCGTGGTGATGGAGCGCGTGGTGGGCGGCGAACGCGAGTTCGCGAGCCAGCGTGCTGCGCAGTTCCGCCTCGTCGCCGCCCGCGGAGAGCATCATCCGCACCGACACGGGGCGATCGTTGCACCCGTCGGCTCGGATCACGCCGAGCCGCTCGCGGAGTTCGTCGATCACGGCGATGGCAGCGTCGGGATCGGTCTCGACGGGCGTGCCGCGTGCGCGGTGGTCGTAGTCGATGGGGGAGGCGTCGTCGGCGGCGTTGATCGCGGCGCCGAAGTGATCGAGGTTGTGACGCAGGTGCGCCCCGATCGTCCCGTTCATCATGGCCGCGCAGGGAACGGTGAACCGGTCGCGTGACTGCTCAACGAAAGCGCGGGCCTGAGCGAGCAGCGAGTCCGCGCACGCGGCGATGCGGCGCAGGTCGTTGTCAATGGGCTTCGCTTCGGTGATCGACGGTGTCGTTGCCTGTGCCGTGGTCATCGTGGTGCTCGTCCTTGCGCTTCGTTCGGGCCGTCGGGGGCCTTCACTACCTTATCGCCCTCAAATCGTTCGTGATCCGTGGGGACCGCTTTCAACGGGAAATGCCCGCGCGGGCCGTGTCATTCCGCCAGATTCCCCGCGAGGTCGGCGGTCACCCCCGCCGCGGCCCGCACCTCGTCGATGATGTCCCGATGATTCGCGCACCGGGGGCACTTGTGCTGACCCCCGAGTTTGCCCTTCTTCGCCAGCCAGTCGTGGAACGATCCCGAAGGCAGCGCCGTAACGGTCGGGGGCGCCATCCCCAGATCGTCCTTGCGCTTCGTGGTGTAATCCACATTCTGCGCCTTGAGCGTCGCATCGAACTCCCGCGAAAAGCGTTCCAGCGCGTCGCGGTCCGATTCCCATTCGATAGCCAGTTCGAGCCCCGCGCGCCGCCCGGTCGAGGGATCCGGGTAGACCGGCGCCGCGGTGAACTCGCCGATGCGCGCTCCCGTGGACTGCGCGGCCTTGCTCACGGCCGTCTCGATGTGCTCGACGATCAGGTTCTCGCCGAAGGCGTTGATGAAGTGCTTGTGGCGTCCCACGATCCGCACGCGCGGCGGGCCGTCGGGCGGGACCGAGTCGAACTCGACGACATCGCCCAGCACATACCGCCACAACCCTGCGCAGGTCGAGAGCACCACGACATACCGCTGGCCCTTCTCGACCTCGTCGCACAGGAACGCGCGCGGCTGGGCGCTGCCGATCTCTTCGAGCGGCACGAACTCGTACACCACGCCGCTGTCGATGTTCAGGCGCATCGCCGGCTCGCCGGCCTCGTCCTGCACGGCGACGAACGCCTCGCTCGCCGCGTACACCTCGAGCCGGTTGGGGATGTCCTCGCCGTTCGTTGCGCCGCTCCAGAGCGAGCGCACCTTCGCGTCGAACGGCGCGTAGCGCGTGCCGCCGTGGATCAGCAGCCCGAAGTTCGGCCACACCTCGCGGATCGTCTCGACCTTGCGGCCGCGCTCGTTCGCGAGTTCGATCACGCGCTCGAACAGCACGGTGGTCCATGACGGCATGCCGCTGAGCGCGCGAACATCGGCGTCCACGGCGCCCTGCGCCATCGCCTCGATCTTCTGCGTCCAGTCGCTCATCAGCGCGACCTTCTTGCCGGGCAGGTACACGCTCGAGAGCGGCCAGCGGATGAGTTGTGTCACGATGCCCGAGAGGTCGCCCGTGCGCACGCCCAGGTCGTTCTCCTGCAGGTCGGTCGAGCCGCCTAAGAACATGATCTTCCCGCCGAAGAGCGAGGGGAGCGACATCCCCCTGCGCAGCGCGTGGGCGTAAATGTCGAGCGCGGAGCGGAGGTTGTGCCTGAGCAGGTCCTTGCTGACGGGGACATACTTGTCGCCCGCGGTGGTGCCGCTCGTCTGCGCCCAGTCGCGCACGACGCCGGGCCAGCAGTGATCGGGGAGGGCGCCGGTGCGCATCGGCTCGAGCCATTCGTCGCGCAGCGCGAGGTACTCGCTGACGGGCACGGCGCTTCGGAACGCTTCGAGCATCCCGTCGTCGTTGGTGATCGCGTTGATGCGCTCGAAGCCGTGACGGCGGCCGAACTTCGTGCCCTTCGCGCGGAGCATCAACGAGCGGAGTTCGGCCCGCTGGATGTCGCCGGCGTTGTGGGCCCAGTACGCGCGATCGCTCAACAGCCGCGCGCGGCGGGACAGATAGGCCTTGAGACCGACCCCGACGACCGAAGTCCAGGAACCCATCGCTTACGCGACCTCCTGCCGACCCTCTGCGTCGTCCCCGGCGGCCGCGCCGCCTTTCGCCGCCGACGATTCGAGTTGATCGAGGAACAGCCGGACCTCGCGCGCGAACCGCTCGGGGCATTCGATCATCGGCGCGTGGCCGCACTCGTCGATCCACACGAGGCGCGAGCCGTCGATCAGGTCGTGGAATTCTTCGGCGACCATCGGGGGCGTGACATTGTCCTGCCTGCCCCAGAGAAGCAGCGTCGGCGCACGCAGGCGCTCGAGGTGCGCGCCCATGTAGTCGTTCTTCGCGCTCTTGCCGAGTTTCACCATCGCCCGGGCGCCGTGGCGCTTGCTGAGTTCCTCGAACGCGAGTTCGACGCAGTTGTGCGGCACTTTCGACTTGTCGTAGAACAGGTCGTTGATCTTCTTCTCGAGCCATTCACGGCTCGGGCGGTGCTGGACATTCTTCTCGAGCGTGCGCTCGAAGAGCCCCGACGAACCGGCGAGCACGAGGCCCGACACCAGATCGGGACGCGAGAGCGCGATCTTCTGCGCGACATGGCCGCCCAGCGAGTTGCCGACGAGCACCGCAGGCTGCCCGTCGAGCACGCGCTCGATGGTCGCCGCGATCAGCGAGGTGACGCCGTTGACCGAGCACAGGTCGCCGCGAAGTTCGAGCAGGGGGGCTTCGATCATGAGGCAGCGCGAGCGATCGCTCAGCGCGTTGGCCATGGGGCGCCAGTGTTCGTTGAGCCCGAGCAGCCCGTGGAGGAAGACAAGCGGGGGATCACCCGACCCGAGTTCATCGACCCGAACAGGGGATGCGGGCGGGTGCGCGGCGTCCAGCGAGTCGTAGACTTCGTTCGACAGCAATCGCGTCGTCAGACTGGTGGCAGCGATCGACAAGGCCTTCCGTTACTCCGCCGTCCCGACGCACTCGCGCCGGGGAGCCCGTGACCCACCCAAGGCCGACCAGGCCCCGGGCGAGCGGGTAAGTATGCGAATAATAACCTCCGAACGAGCGGGGCGGGGCCGCAGATCGGGACTTTGGCGAGAATAGATCCGCGTTTCGCCGCGACGGTGGGATCCGGGCAGGCGGCGTCGCTCACTCGGTCGTCGCAGAACCGCCCACTGGCTGGAGATCGGTCCCGAGCAGCGCGATCCGTTCGCGGTCCGAAACAACCACTCCGCCCGGTTTTTCGACCGTGATCGCGAACATCGTCGGCTTGGAAACCGCGATTTTGGGGTCCACGGCGACCATCACCTCGCCGTCGGCGGTCGCCGGGATGTCGAACACCCCGCCGTCGATGGGGTGTTTCTGGTCCTCATCGAAGATCCACAGCTGGTATTGGAACTCCTCCGGATCGTTCGCGGCGAGCCCGGAGAGACGCATCACCCCGCGCTGAGGGCCGTTGCACCACACGATGTCCCCGCTCGCCGTCGCCGCCGTCGAATCGGGCGTGTCCAGCCGCGTCCAGGACGCCAAGACCGCCTCTCCTTCGCGGCGAAGCAGGTCCTGCCGGACCTGTGCCAGAGAAACGACGCCAAATCCACCTGATATGGGGGCTTCGGCCTGTCGTGTCAACGGCATCGCCATCACCCCCGCGAGGACTAGGCATGCCGCAGCCGCGATCCACCCCGCCCACGCGCTGAATCGGAGCGGCGATGCCTCACTCACGACGGGCTCGACCTCTCGAGGATCGGGCCGCGTGGCGATCGCGATCTTCGCGGGCTTCGGTCGCGGCGCCTCCGCCCATCGCGATGCCGACACGGACAATGCCTGCCGGACCGCCCCGGGCATCGGCTCGGGCTCGCGAGGGAGTGTGCCCACGACCGTCGCAGCCGCCACCAGTTCCAGCTCGTCCGCAACGCTTCGGTCCTCGGCGTTCCGGAGGAGACGCTCGACCTCCATCTCCTCACCGGAATCGAGCGCACCGATCGCGTAAGCCGCCAGCAGTTCGAGTTCGTGCTCGTCCCGATCGAACCCGGTATCAGAAATGTTGTTTCGCAGGAAGTCGCTCATCGGGGCGCTCCCTCCCGCAGGTCTTCAGCGGAGTTGGTCTGTCCGCTCTCATCTCTCAATGCTTCGCGCATCCGGAGCAGCCCTCGCCGTGCGTGGGTTTTCACCGTGCCGAGCGGCAGGCCGGTCGCTTCGCTGATCTGCTGGTGCGAGTGTCCGTATTGCAACGAGAGTTGCAGCACGCGTTGCTGCTCCGTCGAAAGCAGGCCGAACGCCTTCCGCGCCTTGGCCGCGTCCTCGCCCAGTTCGAGCCGCTCCTGACTCCCTTCGGGCTGCGCTTCGTACATGTCAGCGGCCGCCGGCGCCGAAACCTCGACGGGTCGGCGGCTGAGCCGCCTGCGCCGGTCGATCAGCCGGCGCCGCGCGATCATCGCGATGAAGGTCGCCTCCGACGCGACCGACGGGTCGTATCGCCCGGCGCTGCGCCAGACATCGACAAAGATCTCCTGAACCGCGTCTTCGGCGTCGGCCTGATTCCCGCTCAGCCGCCGCGCGAGCGACCAGACAAGGTTCCCGAACCGGTCGAGGCATTCCTGCACCGCCGATTGGTCGCCCTGACCGATGCGTTCGAGCGTGGTGAGTTCCTGCGGTTCCAAGCGACGAAAATCCTCCATGCCGGTGAGGGAACGACCGGTCGCGGGTCGCGATTCGCGATCCGGTCGCCCCTTCAGAATACCCGACATGGAGGCGTACAGAGTGGTCATGTGACTTCAGATCTCCGGATCGGTTTCCCGCACCATGAGATCCGCTTCATCTGATCATTCGGGGAGCAGGACCGCGTCGATGACATGGATCACGCCGTTGGTCGCGTTGATGTCCGTCTTGACGACATTCGCGTTGTCAATCTTTACGCCCGACTTCGCGGAAACCGTGACCGGCGAACCCTGAAGCGTCTTTGCGCTCGTCAGGTTCACGACATCCTCGCTGTAAACGCGGCCGGGAACGACATGGTACAGCAGCACGGACTTCAGGCGCTCCCGATTCTCAGGCTTGAGAAGCGACTCGACCGTCCCGGCGGGCAGTTTCGAGAACGCCTCGTCGGTCGGCGCGAACACCGTGTACGGGCCCTCGCCTTCCAGCGCGGAAAGCAGCCCGGCGGCCTCAAGCGCGGCCGCGAGAGTCTTGAACGAGCCGGCGCCCACCGCCGTCTCGACGATGTTCTTGTCGCTCGGGAGGATGACCGAATCAATGACATGGATCACGCCGTTGCTCGCGGCGATGTCGGTCTTGACAACGGTCGCGCCGTCCACCATCACCTTCCCGCCCGAGGCGTTCACACGCACGCGCTGGCCGTTGACGGTCTCGGCGCCGCTGAGCCCGGTCACCTGCTCGGCCATCACCTTGCCGGGGACGACGTGATAGGTGAGGATCGAGATCAACTTGTCCTTGTTCTCCGGCCTGAGCAGCGTCTCGACCGTGCCCGCGGGCAATTTGGCGAACGCGGCGTCGGTCGGCGCGAACACGGTGAACGGGCCGTCGCCCTTCAGCGTGTCCACGAGGCCGGCGGCCTTCAGCGCCGCGGCGAGCGTGTTGAACGAACCCGCCGAGACAGCGGTGTCCACGATGTCCTGCTTGGCGTTCCACGACTTCTCGCCGCCGTTCCACGACGCGGGCTGCGCGACGGCCTGGCTTGCCGCGGTCGCAGCGCAATCGTTCGACGCCACCGATTCGCCGCAGCCGCCGCCCGCGAACGCGGAAGCCGCGAGGCCTGACCAGAGCACGAAAGCACAGATGTTGACAGACTTGTTCATGGGAGTCTCTCCAACGCGGTTCTCACCGCAGAGTGTGTTGCAAGGGAGGTGTGAAGCCGAACGCGGCTTCACCCGGAACGACGAGGGCCTCTTCCGTCGCACCGCGCAACGGATTCGGGTTGCGCCATCGCGCGGATTCGTGTTTCAAAGCGCGCGTTCGCGGACAAACCCCTCCGTCAATCCGTATTGACGAAACCACCCCGCGCCGCCATGCTTCGCACACCGATGCTCAAGGTTCACGACCTCAACAAGCGCTACGGCAGCCGGTTCGCCGTCAACGGGCTCTCGTTCGAGTTGCGCGCGGGGGAGGTCTACGGCCTGCTCGGACCTAATGGCGCCGGCAAGACCACGACCATCTCCTGCATTGTCGGCCTCCTCGAACCCGACGCCGGCTCGGTCACCATCGAAAACCTCGGCAGTCCGACAAGCCCTTCGGTGCGCGCGCGCATCGGCATCGCGCCCCAGTCGCTCGCGCTCTACGACGAACTCACCGCCGCCGAGAACCTCGCGCTCTTCGCGTCGCTCTACGGCGTGAACCGCGCGGCGCAACAACAACGCGTCCGCGAATTGCTCGACTTCACCCACCTCACCGACCGCGCTCGCTCACGCGTGTCCACCTTCTCCGGAGGGATGAAACGCCGGCTGAACCTCGCCGTCGCGCTCATCCACGATCCTCCCTTGCTATTGCTCGACGAGCCGACCGTCGGCGTGGACCCCCAGTCGCGCAACGCGATCTTTGAGGCGATCCTCGCGCTCAAGCAGCGCGGCAAGACCGTCATCTACACCACGCATTACATGGAGGAAGCCCAGCGGTTGTGCGACCGCGTCGGCGTCATCGACAAAGGCCGGCTCCTCGCCGAGGGAACCGTGCAGGAACTCATCGACGCCCACGGCGGCCACAGCGTCGTCACCGTCCAGCGCGCCGAGGGAGAGCAGCGCATCGATTCCGACCGACCGGTGGACACGCTCCCTGAACTGCTCGCCAAGGGCGATGTCCTCGGCGTGCACATCGAGCGGCCCAGTCTCGAAACCGTCTTCCTTACCCTCACCGGAAGGAGTCTTCGCGACTGATGCGCCAGATCCTCGCGCTGACCGCCAAAGACCTCCGGCTCCTCCTCCGCGATCGCGTGGGAGCGTTCTTCACCTTCGTCTTCCCGCTCATCATCGGGATCTTCTTCGGGTTCGTGTTCAGCGGACCGAAGTCGGACGGTTCATCGTCGCAGATACGCATCCTCATGGCCGATCTCGACAACTCCGAACAATCGCGTGACCTCGCGCAGCGCCTCGAAGCGCACGACCTCATCGCCATCGAACCCATCGAGAGCGAGGACGCCGCGAAGGCCGCCGTGCTCGCGGGCAAACGCAGCGCGGCGATCATCGTTCCCGAAGGATTCGGCGAGCGGAGCGGCAACCTGTTCGTCGGTCAGTCCCCGACCATCCGGCTCGCGGTCGATCCCTCGCGCTCCGCCGAGAGCGCGATGCTCAACGGCGTGCTCATGGAGGTCGCGTTCACCTCGATGCAATCGGACTTCCAGGACGCGGACCGCATGCGCGAGCGCGCCGCGCAGGCCCGCGCAGCGCTGGAGTCGGCGCAGATCGCGCCGCCCCTGCGCGCCGCGTTCGAGACCCTGCTGAATTCCTCCGTCGGGCTCGCTGAGCAGATCGAGATGGAGAACGATCCCGCGTTCCAGCCGGAGCAGTCCGATGACCAGGCGGACACCGACGAACCGGTCGCCGCCTGGTCGCCCATCACCGTTGAGAAGGTCGAACTCCGCCGCCCGCGCTCCAACCGACCGCAGAACGCGTTCGAGGTCACCTTTCCACAGGCGATGATCTGGGGCATCCTCGGTTCGTGCTACGGGTTCGCGATGTCTCTCGTCACCGAACGCACCAAGGGAACGCTCACGCGACTCCGCGTCGCGCCGGTCTCGACCGCGACGCTGTTGTTCTCGAAAGCCCTCGCGTGCTTCGTGACCATGCTCGCGGTGATGGCCATGCTGCTCATCGTCGGCGAGTTCTTCTTCGGCGTGCGGCCGCAATCCTCGCTGATGCTCGCGTTCGCCATCTTCTCCGCCGCCGTATGTTTCTGCGGCATGATGATGCTTCTCGCCGTGCTCGCGCGCACCGAGGCCGCGGCCAGCGGGTTCGGGTGGGCCATCCTCCTCATCCTCGCCATGCTCGGGGGGGGCATGATCCCGCTCTTCGTCATGCCCGGTTGGATGCAGCGTCTGAGCGGCGTCAGCCCCGTCAACTGGGCGATCCGCGCGATGGAGGGCGCCATCTGGCGCGACTTCAGCGCGCAGCAGATGCTCGCGCCCTGCGCGATGCTCGTTGCCTGCGGCGTCATGTGCTTCACGCTCGGGGTGATCGGCTTCAAGCGCCTCGAGCGGCCGTGAGCGCGATCACTCGGGCTTGATATCGACAACCACGGGCATGTGGTCCGACGCGTACCCCACGGGCGGGGGAGTGGTGCGCCAGTCGGCCTCACGCGGGAGCAGCGGCGTCGCGTACACGAACGCGCTGTTCTCGACGAGCGCCTTCTGCATCGCGCCGTTGACGAGGATGAAGTCGATGCCTCGCTCGCTCGCGTGGGTGAGCGTGTCCCTGCCCCGCTCGCTCCAGTGGAACAGGTCGGTCAGGCCCGCCTCGCGGTACACGCGGAGCGTGTCATCATTCATCTGCGCGTTGAAGTCGCCGAGCACCGCGACGCTCGCGCCGGGGTTCTCGTTCTCGATGTCGCGCACCATCTCGACGAATTTCCGCGCCTCGGCCTCGCGCCAATACTCGTTCCAGCGGCCGCTCTTGTGATGCACGACGAACAGCGTCACCTCGTACGGCTCGGGGCCGCGCCGCGCGGTGAACGCGCTCGCGGGGATCTCGACCGTCGCGACCAGCGGCGAGCGACGGCCCATCAAGGGCTCGCCGGCGTGCCAGTTCTCCTCGTTCCCGTACTTCTCCGGGTGCACGCCGCCCAGCGGTAGGTGGGGGAACACCTCGGCGCTGGTGATCGGGAAGCGGCTCAGCACCGCCTGCTCGATGCCGCGCGTATCGCCCGAGTCGAGCGACGCGACAAACTCGTAACCCGCGTCCTTCAGGTACTCATCGCGAAACCAGAGCAGCGCCTCGAGCGAGCCGACTTCCTGCAAAGCCACGATGTCGGCGTCGATCGCTCGGATGGCGTTCGCGACCTCGCGCTTGTGCTCGGAAGGCTTGTTGGGCATGGCGCCCTTCTCAACGCCCGGCTTCACGCCGCCCGCGCGCTCGTCGAACAGGTTCTCGATGTTGTAGGTCGCGATGCGCACCGCGCCGCGGGTCTTGGGCCGCGCGGTCTCCTGACCGACGCGCTTCACGCCGTCGGGCGCGGTCGCCGTCTCCTGCTGCGCGCACGCGGCGGTGGCCGCCAGCATCGAACCGATCGAAAAAACCGCAGCACAACGCATCGCCTTCATCGCGTCAATCCTTCTTCGAACTCGGGACTCGCACATCGACATACACAGGGAAATGATCGCTCGGGAACAGCGGCAACCACCACGGGGCGTCCGGGCCCGTCTCACGGGCGGCGCGGCCCTGGGGTGATTCCTCGCGCACCGTGCCGAACCCCACGACCTCGAACCCCGCGCTCGGAAGCGCGTAATCAGCGCGCAGCGCGAAGGTCGCGGTGTCCGACGGCTCGATCGGCCGGCGCAGGTCCGAACCGTCGGGCCTCGTTGTGATCGTCGCCATCTCGCCAGTCGCGCGCGGCTCGTTCTGTTGGACGCGCGGGTGATCGAGCAACCGCGCGATGGCGCCCTCGACGCCGTCGCCGTCCTTGGGGTCGGCGTTGAGGTCTCCGACAATGACAAAGAGCGCCTCGGGGTCGAGCCCGCCGCCCACGCCGTTGTCGTCCACGATGTAGTTCGCGCGCTCGCCGCCCGCGATGTAGTCCGCCCACAGACGGATCTCGTCGTGGTTGCGCCGCCCGTTGCGGTCCTCGGGGCCGTCGAAGCCCGGGGGCGTCGGGTGGCTCGCCAGGATGTGCACGACCGTGCCGTCCTTCAGACGCACGGGCACATCCCAGTGGCTCTTGCTCGAGAGGCGGAACGCGGCCAGTTCCTCGTCGGAATACCAGCCCTCGGGGATCATCGCGCCGGGCATGTCGTTCCAGAGAAATGTCCGGAAGGTTCGCACTTTGTCACGGTCGATCGCGCCGACGCGCGCATCGACGAACAGCGCCATGCCGTACTGACCCGGATATTCGCCGAAGCCGAAACAGTCCTCGCCGTAGCCGCGAGAGCCGGGTTCGGTCACGACCTTGCCGTCGTTGTTCAGGTCGAAGCCGCTCGGCACGCCGGTGTTCACTTCCGCGGCGAAGACCTCATACCGCGCGGGATCTGACTGATAGACGCGGCCAACCTGTGCGGCGAGCCAGTCCGCGTAGATCGTGAGGCCCCGGGGTTCGGTCGCGATCTCGTTGACGAGCAGCACATCGGCGTTCAGCGTACGGATGACCTCGCCGAGTCGTTGCTCACGCGAACCGTTGGAGCCCGAGTTCGGGCCGACATCCCACACATTGAAGGTCGCCACGCGCAGCGCGCCATCGGGCTTCGCGGGCGACCACGGCTTGCCATCCTGCGCGAACGACGCTGCGCCCGCGAGCGCGAGCAACGCCGCCGCGAGTTGGCGCCGGGTGTTCAGCATCCGTTCCCGAAGTTGGCGAGCACATCGTTGAGGTCGGTGAAGTTCACGACGCCGTCGCCGTTCACATCGCCCGGGAGACCCGGCGCGCTCATGCCGAACTCGGCGAGCACGGTGTTGAGGTCGGTGAAGTTCACGAGGTTGTCGCCGTTGGTGTCGCCCGGGCACTGCTCGACGGCCGCCGCTTCGAGCAGCACATCGAACACGACGGGGCGGTGGTCGGAGGCGAAGGTGGTCGCGCTGGTCGAGCCGTTCGAGAGCGAGGGGTCTTCCTGCGAGTAGTACACGAAGCCCATCGCGTTGATCTCGTCCTGATCGAGGCTCATGTCGCCGTTCGTGTCGAAACGAGCGGCGAGTTCCTCGTCGAGGCAGATGTAGTCGAGGCGCGAACTGCTGCCCGGGAAGGTCGCGGTGCGCGGCGAGCCGCCGATGTCACGCCCGGCGAGCGTCTCGACGGGCAGATTGACCAGGCCGGTGGGCTGGTTGTTCAGGATGTTGGTGAACAGGCCGTCGAGCGTGCCGTCGAAGTTGTTGTTGCTGTTGAGGTCGCCCAGATAGATCTGGTTGCCGACCGGCGTCTCGCGGGAGATGTTGTCGTCGAGGTCGAGGCCCTGATTGCGGTCGCGCCAGACCTCGATGCCCGACTCCTGCGCGTTCGTGCGGCGCTGGGCCTGGCTGCTCGAATCGCCGAACGCCTTGAAGTGCGAGTTGTAGAGGGTGAGCGTCTTGGCGGCGCCCGGGATCTCGAGCGTGATGCGGAACATCGGCCGCGGACCGCCGATCGCGTACGAATCATCGTCGAGCACGACGAAGTCGGGGTGCACGAAGTACGCCTGGAAGTTGCCGCCCGCGTCGCCGAAACTCACGCGGAGCATCTGGTATCCCGGGAGGTAGGAGTCGCGGAACGCCTCGAGGTTCGCGGTCGAGCGGCATTCCTGCAGGGCGACGATGTCGGGGTTCAGACCCATGTTGGGGCCGGCGCCGTCGGCGTCATTGGTCGTCAGGAACAGCCCGGTCTGCTGCGCGGTGAAGTCGGACGGCGCGCCGAGGCCCTCGCGCACATTCAGCGTGACGATGCGGACCTGGACGGTGTCGCCCGCGAACGCGATCGACGAAGTGAGGGCGGCGAAGATCGACAGGAGAATTCTTGGGCGACGCATCGGGCGGGTTCCTCTCGTTGCGCGGCATCGGGCGCCGCACGCACAGATATTGGTCGATCCCCGGAACGAAGATCGGGCGGGGGCCTTCGCCCACGCCCGAGGAGTGTTGATTCAATCCGCGCTGTCGCGCGGCGACCCGCGATTACGGGCAGGACTGGCCGAACGCCGAGAGGACGGCGTTGAGGTCGGCGAAGTTGATGATGTTGTCGCCGTTGCCGTCGAAGCAGACGATCGGGGCGCCGGACTCACCGAAGTTCGACAGGATGGTGTTGAGGTCGGTGAAGTTCACCACGCCGTCGCCGTTGGTGTCGCTCGGGCAGTCGCGGGTGAAGGCGCCGAGGGTGAGGACCGCGAGGCCGCGGACCGAGGCCTCGTTGGCCTGACCGGGGCGGAGCGTGCCGCCCTTGTCGAGGAGGCCGTCGGTGTCGCGATCGACGCCGCCCTCGTCCGCGTTGTTGCGGAACGCGACGGCGATGTGGCCGCCGAAGTCGGAGAAGCCTGCGCCGGTGAAGTCGTCGCTGGCCTGGTCAACGGGGAAGATGCCGAGCGAGAGTTCGGCGCCGTTGTTGCTAGTGAAGGTGTCGCCGTTCTGGCCGCCCTGAAGGACGCTGTGGAGCGAACGGGTGCAGGGCTCCCAGACCATCACATCGTTGGTGGTGTTCTGGAGGCGGAACTGGCCGGGACCGGCGGGGACTTCGATCTTCTCGGTGACGGCGGTGAACGCGACGCGTCCGGCCTCGTCGATGGCGACGCCGCCGAAGGGCACGAGGAAGATCGGGCCGGCGGGGGTGCCGCCGACGGTCTGGAGTTCCTCGACGATGCCGTCCTGGCCCGAGCGGGCGACGGTGATGGGGGCGGAGTAGCCGATGATGCGGTCGCCGGCGGTGGAGAAGATCGGGTTGAAGAGGCGGACCTCGTAGACGCGCGGGGTGACGCCGCGATCCTCGAACAGGGCCGCGACCTGGCCGCGCGAGTTCATATCGAACTGACGACCGACGAAGGGCGAAGCGCCGCCGCCGGTGGCCTGGTGGTCGATGAAGCGGACGCCGGGGTTGGCGATGTTGAGGTCGTTGTCGCCGTCGGCGTCGATGAAGGCGAAGCCGTCGCCGAAGCCGCTCATGTTGACCTCGTCGACGATGAAGTAGATCGGGCGGGCCGAGCCGCTGGAGTACGGGGTGCCCGAGCCGCCCTCGCTGATGCCCATGCCGAAGGCGGTGTAGAGGGCCTGCGAGCCGTTGGGCAGGTTGACGGTCTGGAGGGTCGGGGCGGTCTGGCGGACCTCGCCGACATCGGGGGTCGGGCCGGGGAGGGTGGGCAGGGGGCAATCGTCCTGGAGCCACAGCGCGACGGGCGCGATCGGGTCGTTGGCAAGGTTCTTGTAGACATTCACGCCGTTGGCGATGGCGGCGGTGCCGCCGTTGAAGTTCGTGTTGCCGGTGTAGAGGTCGGACTCAAAGCGCTCGGCGCCCGGAGTGCTGAGGAAGGTGCTGCCGCCCGCGATGCCGTCGATTCCCGGGAAGGGGCCGAAGACGCGGTCGGGGCTGGAGCCGGTGATCGAGCCGCCCGGCGTGTTCATGGGCCACATGAGTTGGCGGACTTCGAGGTTGTTCTGGGGGACGGACGAGTTGAAGTTCGCGCGGTAGACGAGCGTGCCGTCACGGACCATCTGACCGATGGTGTTGCTCGCGGCGATGGCGCCCTCGGCGAGGAAGACATCGTTCGAGCCGCCGCCCGGGTTGCTGGCGTCGGTCGTGCCGAACGCGCCGACGACCTTCACCGGGGGCGAACCCGCGGTGCTGCTGAAGGTGGTCCAGGCGCCGAACGGGGTGTTGTTGAGCGCGGCGTTGTTCTGGACGGCCGGGCTGTTGAGTTGCGCATCATCCTCGTCGAGAAGGACGGGGACATAGACGCGCGACGCGGCGAACGAACCGCCCGAGCCGCCCACGAGCATCGCGGGGCGCAGCGAATCGAAGCGGCCGGCCTGACCCGTGGGGTCGTAGTCAACGGCGAACGCGGTGCCGGCGGTCGCGGCGAGCGCGAGGGCCACAATGGTGCTCTTCGTGCGAATCATCTCTCACCTCTCTCCAAAGGGAACGGATCGTTGCACTCAATCGAACGAAGCCCGCTTGCGCCTCTCAGCGCCGCGAGCGTTGGGGACTGGATCAGTTGATGGTCTGGCC
>CAYGLT010000027.1:0-12719 GCA_964350875.1 uncultured Phycisphaeraceae bacterium
CGCGCGATCGAATCGGGCGAGCCGGTGTTCGTGCCCGCGTCGTACTTTTGCGACGACCGCGGGTACTCGATCATGAACCAACTCCAGGGGGTGCTCGCGCCGGAAGGGCAGATCAACTACTCGGTGCAGCACCCGGGCGTGATCAAGGCGTGGCACAGGCACAAGCATCAGACGGACTTCTGGATGTGCCTGCGCGGGCACATCAAGGTCGGCGTGTACCGCGACGGCGCGGACTTCGCGTGGCTGCAGGTGCTGGGGGAGAAGGCGCCCGGCGCGCTGATCATCCCTCCAACGCTCTGGCACGGCGCGGCCACCGTCGGCGGTGAGCCAGCCGGGCTGCTGTACTATGTGACGAAGGCGTACGACCCGTCGGCGCCGGATGAAGAGCGGCGCGCGCACGACAGCGTCGCCGGATTCCCGTGGCACACCCGTCACGGCTGAAGAACGCATGAGACCGAGTCACGACGAACAGACGGTTCAGGCGCCGGGCGCGATCGCGGCGTGCGTGCTGCTCGCCGGCGGTCTGCGGCCATCGCCGCTGGTGCTGGCGACGGGGCGGAACATCCTCGATCTCTACACCACGGAGATGCGGAGCAATCTGGATGTGTGGCTCGCGCGGCTCGAGCCGCTCGGGAAGATGCCGGTGCGTGTGGTCCACGGCGGCGAGGCGCCGGCCCCGATGACACCGCCGAAGGACGGCTGGCCCGACCTGACCATCGAGCGAGATCCCGAGGGGTACCGCGGCCCGGGCGGGCTTGTTCGGGACCTTTGTGTCGATTACCCCGGGGAATCCACGGTGTTGGTGGGTGAGGCGTCGCGATTCGTTTCGTGCGATATCTCCGAACTTGTGCGCGAGCACCGACGAAAGAACGCGGACGCCACCGTTGGCATGAACAGCGACGGTTCGCCGGCCGGCATCTTTGCGATCCGCCGCTCTGCGCTGGATCTCATCGGCCCCGTCGGATTCGTCGATTTGAAGGAACAGTGGTTGACGAAGGTGATCTCGACGGGAGGCGCGGTGCGTGCGCACGAACTGCGCGGCTCGGGGGCGATGGTCCTGCGGACTCGGGCGGATCTTCTTGCCGCAGCAAGAGTTGCGTGCGGCGCCGGCGTGGGTATGCCCGCGATGGAGCCGGTGTTTCTCAATCACGACCGATATGAGGGTTCGACCGGCAAGCGATCCGCGGGCGGGGGAGTTCAGAGCGGTTTTTCTGTGATTTGCGCGGGCGCCCGGGTCGCTTCCAGCGCTTTCATTCATGATGCGATTGTGATGCCCGGCGCCGAAGTAGGGGAGAGAGCGATCGTTGTACGATCGGTGATAGCGCCCGGGGTTCGGGTCGAGAACGGCGCCGAGTTGATCGATGTAGTGGCTGGGGCGGACGGCGCCCGATCGGATCAATGGGCCGCGTCCACCAAGAGGCTGCGCGACGAACGATGACTCAACGACGATCATGGCGGTTCTCGGACGGGGTGCTGTGGGCCGGGCTCACGGCGCTGGCTGTGTACGCGGCGTGGCCTATCTATGTGGACATCGCGGAGATCGCGATCAACGACGCGGAATCGAGCCAGATCCTGCTTGCGCCGATCGTCGCCGTGTGGTTGGCGTGGGTTCGCCGGGGCCGCGCGCGGTTCGTACGCCCGAGTTGGAACCTGCTGGGCCCGGCGGTGATCCTCTTCGGGTGGGGGCTCGCGATCGTCGGGTTCCAGAACAGTTTCCAGTTGTTCGAGCACGCGGGCGCGCTGCTCATGGCGTTCGGCGCCGGTCTGAGCGTGATCGGGTGGCGCACCGTGTGGAAGTTTGCGCCGGCGTTCGGGGCGCTGGTGTTCCTGCTCCCGGTTCCCGGGCGCATCCGCCTGCGCATAGCCGATCCGCTGCAGACGGCGAGCGCGTGGATCAGTCAGCAGACGCTCGAGTTGTTCGGCGTCGGCGTCGAGCGGCTTGGGAACATCCTGCGGATCAACGGCCAGGAGGTCGCCGTCGCTGAGGCGTGCAACGGGATGCGCATGGTCGCCGCGCTGGCGCTGATCAGTTACGCGTTCGTGTTCTCGACGCCGATGCGCAACTGGGTGCGTGTGCTGATCCTCGCGATCAGCCCGCTGGTGGCGCTGATCGTGAATGTGTTGCGTCTCATCCCGACGGCGCTGCTCTACGGTTATTCGAGCACCGAGGTCGCTGACACCTTCCATGACCTGAGCGGGTGGGCGATGCTGGTTCTCGCGTTCGGCATGCTGTGGCTCGTGCTGGCGACGCTCCGCTGGCTCGAGGCGCCGATCGAGCCGTACGCGACCGCGAAGGGGGTGTCGGCATGAGCGTCTGGACGCGGCTCAATCGTCTCGGACCGGCGGTCAGCGCGGTGATCCTCATCGCGATCGCCGTGTTCCGCGGGTTCACGCCCGTGGAGGCGGCGGGGATCGACGAATACTTCGACGAAGTGCGTGAGACCGTCGAGCGCATCCCGTACCGGATCGGTCCGTGGATCGGCCGCGACGGGACGCCATCGGAGTCCGCGCAGCGCCTCCTGAAACCCAACAAGATCATGCAGCGCGACTACACCGACCCGTCCACGGGCGCGCAGGTGAGTCTGCTCATCGTGCACTGCGGCGACACGCGCGACATGGAAGGCCACTGGCCGCCGAACTGTTACCCGCGCGCCGGGTGGGACCTCGCGAGCCGACCCGAGGAGGAGTCGTTCACGCTCGAGGGCGTGACCTACCCCGCGATGAAGTATTCGTTCGAGAAGGGGACCTCGGTCGCGTCGCGGTCGCGTCTCGAGATCGTGAATTTCTTCGTCATGCCCGGCGAGGTGAGGTCGATCGTGGCGGGCATGGACGATGTGAACAGGGCGTCGCAACGGCGCACCACGGCGGGGCTCGGCGCCGCGCAGGTGCAGATCCTTCTTCCAGCGGGTCTGAGCGACGAGGACAAACGGGCCGTCGTCGAGGAATTCACGCGCGCCGTCGAGCCGACGGTCCGCGTCATTGCACAGGGAGTGAGCCGTGACTGAACTTCCCCCCCCTCGGAACGATCTGCTGCTCGAGGGCGCGGTCGTCGACCAGCCGGCCAAGCCCGAGAACCCGTTGCTGTTCGTGCATCGACGCATGCGAGGGCGGTACCGCTACGCGATCCCGCTCGCGCTGGTGCTCGCGGTGCTGGGCGGCGTGGCCGGGTACTTCGTGACCAAGCCGATGTTCGAGTCGCGCGGGCTTATCGCGATCGCGCCGACGGGGCAGAAGGTTCTCTTCGACACCGAGCAGAACCAGATGCTCCCGATGTTCGAGTCGTTCGTGAGCGCGCAGGCGGAGTTCCTGCAGAGTTCGCGCGTGATCCGGCGCGCCGCGGAAGAGCAGGCGCTGATCCGCGCGGGCGGGCTGCCCGGGAACGCGGGGATCATCGACCTGCAGGAGTCGCTCTCCGTGCGGCGTGCGCGCGGCGCACAGACCATCAGCGTCGTCGCGTCGGATGTGGACGCGCACCTGGCGCAGGCGAAGGTCAACGCCGTTCTGAAGGTTTACGACGAGTTGTACGGCGAGGTGGCGGCCACGCAGGACACGGCGCGTGAGAGCGAGGTTCAGGGCCTGGTCAACCGCTACGCGAACGAACTGGCCGCGCTACGCGAGAACGAGGCGCGCATCGCCGCGGTGCAGGGCGGCCTCGAGATGATGGTCCGCCTTCACGCGCAAAAGCAGGCGCAGTTCGAGGGCATGAACCAGATGATCGACGGGATCGAGATCCGGCTGAAGCGTTGGGAGGATCGCAATGATCCCGAAGCGCAGGCGGACGCGAATGTCGACACCCTCCAGAACCCCGAGGCGGTGAACCTGCAACTCGCGCAGGGCGACCCGGCGATGAACGAGTTGCTGTCGCGCCGACGCGCGCTGCGCAACCAGATGGCGAACCTGGGCCAGCAGTTCGGCCCGAAGCATCGGGATGTGCGCCGAACGGCCGATCAACTGGAGGCCACGGAACAGGCGATCACACAACGCCGCGAGTTGTTGCTCGCGGTCGGGCCTGTGGGGGACGGGGAGAGCGCGGCGTTGCTCGACCTCGCCCCGGGGCAGATGAACAAAGCGCAGGCGGAAGAGGCGCTGTCGCTGTACCTCGCGCTCCAGCGCGAAGCGCAGCGTGAGATGACCGAACTGACGACGCGCATCCGGAGCGTGGAGGCGCTGCGCGAGTCACAGCAACTCGTCGAGGACAACCTGCAGCGTGCGCGCGAGCGTCTCGAATCGCTGCGCGTCGAGAAGAGCCAGGGGCGCACCGGCCGCGTGTCGGTCGCGCAACTGGGCGACCTCCCGCTGTTCCCGGCCAAGGACCGGCGTATCGCGCTGGCGGCGGTCGGTTCGATCGGCGGGTTCGGCGCGGGCTTCGCCATCGTCTTTCTCCTGAGTTTCCTCGACCGCACTTACCGATTCACGGACGAGATCGAGCGCCTGGGCCTGGATGCGCCGCTGCTCGGCGCGCTGCCCGAGTTGGGCAACGCCGATCCCGAGCAGGAAGAGATCGCCGCGCTCAGCGTTCACCACCTGCGCAACATGGTGCTCCTGCACCCGCCGCTGGATGTGCCCGATCCGAAGGTGTACACCGTCACCAGCGCCGGCGCGGGCGACGGGAAGACCAGCCTCTCGCTCTCGCTGGGCATGTCGTTCGCGGCTTCGGGCATGCGGACGCTGCTGATGGACTCTGACCTGCTCGGTCGCGGCCTCACGCGTTCGCTCCAGATGGACGGTTCGCACGGCCTGGCCGAGGCGCTCGAGCACGACTCGGTCGCCGGCGCGATCCACGAGACGAGTTTCGCCAACCTGTGGGCGATGCCCGCCGGCCGGGACGGGGCCATCGAGCCCGAGCGACTGAACAAGCGCGATCTGGCGCGAGTGACCAACGCCGCGCGTGACAAGTTCGACATCGTGCTGATCGACACCGGGCCGCTGCTCGGATCGCTCGAGGCGAACCTCGTCGGGGGCTTGTCGGACGCCGTGGTGCTGGTCGTGTCGCGCGGTCAGGACAGCAAACTGGTGAACGCGTGCATCCAGCGCCTCCGGCGTATCGGCGTGCACTGCGCGGGCGTGGTGTTCAACCGCGCGGAGGTCCAGGACTTCGAGCGCAGTTTCGCGGCGGGCAGCGTGTCGAGCGTGCGCTCGACGCGGTCGCGTCGTCCCGATGAGGACGACGCCGGCGCCGCGGATCGCGGTCTTGTCCGCGCGCTGTCTTCGTCCGACGAGCCGAGGAAGGGCGCACCGGTCTGAAGATGTCTATCGCCGGCGTGAGCACGAGCGGTGTATCGGCGCCGAGGTCCGAGCGCGGCGAGCCGCGGCTCTGGGGCGCGGATATCCGTGCGCTCCACGACCGCTGGTGGGCGTGCGCGGGCGTGCAGGTCGTGCGGTGCGATGGCGCTGGTGCCGAGCCTGCGCCGGGCGGACCCCGCGTGTTCCTGCTGCTGGGCGCGAACGATCTGGTGCGGCTGAACATCGCGCCGATCCTCAAGAAAATGGTCTGGCTCAAGCCGCGCGCGCTGCGCGTCCGGCTGGTCGATCGCGACGGCGCGAGTTACGCCGAGCGGCTCAGGGTCGCGGGTGACGGCCGGGTCGAGGGCGTGATCCGCGCGTACCACCCGTCAACGCGCGCGACATCCCGAGCGGCGATCACGAACGAGATCGCGCTCGCGCGCCTGTGGCGTGAGGCGTCGGATCCGTATCTTGCGTGGGCCGCGATCGACGACGAAGTCGGGCCCGACGGGTCTGCGCCGGCCAAAGCGCGGGCGTTGATCCTCGACGCCCGCAGCCCCGCGCATCAGGCGGCGTTCGTCCAGCAGATGGTGGCGAAGTGGCAATACCCGGGCGTGGCGTTCGACGGTGTGTACGAGTACGAGCCGGGGGTATGGCTCCACGAGAGCGTGGAGGTTCCCGAAGGGGCGAGATTCGTTGCGCCGGTGTGGGTCGGGGCCGAGCGCGGGGTGCGCAAGGGTGACACCGTCGTCGGTCCGGGGATCGCGTCGGACGCGACGGACGCTTCGACCGATCCGGGAGAGATCGACTGGCCCGAGTTGCATTCGCTGGGCGCATCACGCTCGCGTCGCCAGTTCACCTGGAGGCGGCGCGGCGCCAAACGCGCGTTCGACATCGTGTTCAGCCTGATGGTGCTCGCGGCGACCGCGCCCCTGTACCCGCTGATCACGCTGGCGATCTTCCTCGAGGACGGCTGGCCGCCGTTCTTCACGCACCGCCGGCAGACGGTCCGGGGGCGTGAGTTCCCGTGCATCAAGTTCCGGACGATGCGCCGGGACGCCGAGTCGATGAAGACCGAGTTGGTGAAGATGAACCAGGCGGACGGGCCGCAGTTCTTCATCGAGAACGACCCGCGCGTGCTGCGCGTGGGGAAGGTGCTGAGGAAACTGCAGCTCGACGAACTGCCCCAGTTCATCAATGTGCTGCTCGGTCAGATGAGCGTGGTGGGCCCGCGGCCGAGCCCCGACAAAGAGAACCAGTACTGCCCTGCGTGGCGCGAGGCGCGGCTGAGCGTGCGCCCGGGCGTGACCGGCTTGTGGCAGGTCCGCCGCACGCGAGCGCCCGAGACGGACTTCCAGGAATGGATCAAGTACGACCTTGAGTATGTGCAGCGGCAGAGTTTCCGTCTTGACATGTGGATCATCTGGACAACGGTCCGTCAGATTTTGAAGGTATGAACCAATGGCAATGAGTCGACGAGCCAAGAAGCGCGTAACGATCCTGGTTGTGGCGGTCGCCGGTCTGGCGATCACCGTCGGGTCAGCCTTCGTGCTGCGCAAGACGGGCAAGGCGCGGGCGATCGAGCGTGCGCGCGTTGAGGGCCTCGAGTCGTTCGAACAGCAGGACTATGTCCGCGCGACGGACCTGCTCGGACGGTATGTCAATGTGAACCGCGACGACGGTGAGATGATCCTGAAGTTCGTCGAGGCTCGCCGGCGTGCGCCACAGGTCAACGCGCGGCACCTGATCACCGCGGCCACATTCGCGGATCTCGCGGCCTCCCAGATGCCGGGCGATGTGCGCCCGCTGGAGCAACTGCTCTCGCTCTACAGCGAGATGGGCTTCCTGACGGAGTACCTCGAGACGGCGGACAAGATCCTCGCGATCGATCCCGACAACCAGGAGGCGCTCATCGCCCGGGTGACGGGTCTCGCCGCGAAGGGCGAGGTCTCGCAGGCCATCGACGCGGCGAAGGTGATGTCGGACCGTCACGAGTCGGACTGGCGCGCGCACGCGGCGACGATCGACCTGATGCGTCAGCGCGGCGATTCGCCCGAGGCGGTGCTTGCGTACATCGACGAGGTCGCCGCGGTCTTCGTCGAGGACATCAATGTGGCGATCCAGCAGGCGCGGGCCGCGATCCTCGCGAGGAACGAGCCCGCGGCGCGGGCGGCCATGAACCGCGCGGTGGCGCTGCGTGTCCCCGACGCCGAGACGCTCGGTCGACTTGTGAGTCTTCTCGACGGTCTTGGCGAGCAACAGCAGGCGACGGCGATCATCGCGACAGAAGTCGACCGGCTGGGCGACTCTGCGCGAGTGGTCGCGATCGACCGCGCGTGGAAGGACGGGCGCGCCCGCGAAGCGATCGATCTCGTCGCGACGGCGACTTCCGGGCGTGACCTGTCGGAGGTCTCGACCGATCTGGTGGGCTGGGGCGCACTGCTGGCGTCGACGAGCGACGCGGAGGACGACGAAGCGCTCGCGGAGGAGTTGTCCGCGGAACTGAACAGCCGGTCGGGCGACGAGGCGAAGAGTTGGCTCGCGCTGATCGAGGCGCGCGAGGCGCTCGACGCCGGCGATGTGGTCGTGGCGCGCGAACGCTTGGAGTTCGTCAAGAGCGTCGGCCCGAGCACGATGGCCGACTTCCTGCTCGGGCAGGCGGAGCTTCGTGTGGGTGATCGGCGTGGCGCGATCGCGCGTTGGCGCGGCGTGATCGAGCGTGAGCCCCGCTGGATCGCGGCGCGTCTGGCGCTCGCGTCGGCGTTGCTGGACGACGGCGAGATCCGTGAGGCGCACGGCGCCGCGATCGAGGCGCTGCGCCTTGCGCCGAACCGCCTGCTGGTGGCTCAGTTGTTCGCTCGAACGACCGCGGCCCTGGCGGACGCGGACATGCCCGACGCGCAGTCGACCGAGGTCGCGATCGACGCGTTGGCGCGGATTATCGAGGACGGGCAGATGGCCCCCGGCCCGAGCATGGCGCTGATGGCGCGTCTCAAGGCGGCGGACGGCGATCTTGAAGGCGCGCAAGAGATTGTGGATCGGATCATCCGAGAGCGGCCCGAGATCAGCGCGGGCGATGCGCTTGCGCTCGCGGCGGCGATCGATCGCCGTAGACTCACGGGCGCCGAGCAATTGCTGAGCGGAGCGCAGGGGATCGCGAACGATCCCGCGGTGATGTATGCGCGGGCGATGAAGTCGGCGGCGGACGGTCGCGCGGACGAGGGCAAGGCGCTGTTGCGCGACGGGCTGGCGTCGGCGCCGGCGGCGAGCAAAGAGGCGTTCCAGCGTGCGAACGCGCAGTACCTCGACGCTATCAACGATCCGGGGGCGCTCGAGGCGATGCGTTCGCTGAGCAAGGCCTATCCGGCGTCGCCCGCGGCGCAGACGGATGTGCTGAACTCGCGGGTCGCGTGGACGGATCAGCCTCTGGTCAGCCAGGCGGTTGGGAATCTCCGTGGTGCGGTGGGGGATCAGTCGCCGGCGTGGCGGATCTACGAGGCGCGGCGCCTGCTGACTTTCTTCCCGGAATCGACCGCGCGCAGCGGCGGCGACCCACGGTCGGCGAACGCGGCCGAGGTGGTCCTCATGCTGTCGAATGTGGTGCGCACCGATCCGGGCGATGTGCAGGCGGCGATGCTGCTTGCCGAGGCGAACCTGATCATGAACGATCGCGTGCCGGCGATCAACGCGTTGTCGGCGGCGGTGACGGCAAACCCGGGCGAGCCGGCGGTGTACCCGCGGCTGATCGCGCTGCTTCAGGAGCAGGGCGACACGGCGGCGGCGGAGATCCGTCTCAACGAGTTCCTGCGCATCCGTGATCTGCCTCCGGCGCTCCAGCGGGCGCGTGTGGATCTGCTGCTCGCGCAGGGGATGTCGGCGGAAGCGGTGCCCGAACTGGAACAACTCGCGCAGTCGGGTGATCCGAACGATCTCGCGCGACTGGCGACCCAGTACGGTCGTCAGGGGCGCAGCGCGGAGGCGACCCGCCTCTTCGAGCAACTTGAGACCATCGACAACCCGACAGTCGGGTCGGTGCTCGCGGTGGCGGAGTACCGGCTCGCGCTCGGTCAGCCCGATCTCGCGCTGGCGGCGATCGACCGTCTGCCCGACTCGGTGGCCGAGGGCAGGAAGACCCTGATCCGCGCCGACCTGCTGGAGCGGGCCGGTCGCGATGAGGAAGCGACCGTGCTGTTCAAGCGTGCGGCGGAAACGCAGAAGTCCGGGGAAGCGTGGCTTGCGCTGGCGCGTCACTATGTGCGGCAGAGCATGCCGATGGACGCGAAGGAGGCGGCGGACAACGCGTACGCGGTGGCTCCGAACGATCCGGCGATCCGTTCGTTGGCGAAGGGCCTCGCGCTGGCGACCGGTCAGCCGGCGCCTGACGGCCTCGATGATGTCGCGCTCGACGCGAGCGCGAACGCGGAGATGAAGATGCTCGCCGCGATCCAGATGCTTCGTGATGACCCGACGGCGGGCGAGGCGTATCTGGCCGAGGTGCGTGAGACGATCGAGGAGTATCCTCGCTACTTCCCCGCGCGGCGCCTGTTGATCATGGCCTACGCGGAACGCGGGCAGTGGGATCTTGCGATGGACGCGGCGCGTGAGACGGCTCGAGTGCTGCCGATCGATGCGCAGCCGGCGCAGTTGCTGATGGAGGTGTACGCGGCCCGCGCGATGTACGAGGGCAACCGGGGCCTTCCCGAGGCGCAGAAGCAGTTGACCGAGCAGGCGTTGGCCGCTGCGCGCGAATGGCGTGCGCGATCACTGGCCGATCCGTTCGACGCCGATGTGGCGATCGCGGACCTGCAGGACCGCCTGAACAACCCGCGCGAGGGTCTGCGCGTGCTTGAGCCGTACCCCGAGCGACTGGCGCAGGCGGGGATGCTCGTCGCGCCGCTCCGCGCACGGATGCACGCGAAACTCGGTCAGGCGGATCGCGCTGAAGCGGTGCTCCTGCCGATGGCCGAGACGCAGGAAGACTGGGCGATCGTGCACGCGGACACGGCGCGGTATCTCACGAACGACCCTGCGCAGGTTCGCGCGTGGCTGAACCGGAGCGAGTCGTTCGTGGGCGAGTCGGTGCGAGGGCGGCTGACGCTCGCGCAGGCGTGGTACGACCTCGCGATCCGGTCGAAGCAGGATTCGGATCACATGGAAGCGGCGCGGGTGATCGAGTTGATCTCGCCGCAGGACCGCGCCGGGGCCGGCGCGTTGTTGCTGGGCACGATCTACGAGTTGCTCGATCGTCCGTCGGACGCGGAACGCGTGTACCGCGAATCGCTGGCGGTGATCCCCGAGGAGCCGATCACCCTCAACAACCTGTCGTACCTGCTGACCTCGCAAGGGATCAAACTCGATGAGGCGATCGAGTTGGCCGAACTCGCCGTCGAGAACTCGAAGAAGTTCGGATTCCCGCCCTCTCAGCGCGTGAACTTCATCGACTCGCTGGGCGAGGCGCTCACGAAAGCGGGCCGGTTCGACGAGGCGATCGAGACCTATCGAAGCGGGCTGGCGCTGGAGCCGACCAACCGGATGCTCATGATGGGCCTGGCGGAGAGCCTGCTCGGCGCGGGCGATGTTGACGAAGCGCGCCGCTGGCTGACCCAGTTGGCGCAGACTGCGCCGGTCCGCGCGGCGGACGATCCGCTCTCCTCGCGACTGCGCGAGGCGAATGCGCGGCTGAACTCTGGTCGTTGAACCCGGTCAGCGATTCTTTCTTCCCTCTGTTCTGTGGAGAGATCTCATGAAGGGCGTCATTCTCGCTGGCGGGCTGGGCACTCGGCTTCGGCCGCTGACTCTGGTCACGAACAAGCATCTGCTCCCGGTCTACGACCGGCCGATGATCTACTACCCGATCCAGACGCTCCTCAATGCCGGGATCAATGAGATCCTGCTGGTGACGGGCGGCGATCATGCGGGCGACTTCCTGAAGTTGCTCGGGAACGGGAAATCGCTGGGCATCAAGGAACTCCACTACACCTATCAGGAAGGGGAGGGGGGCATCGCCGAGGCGCTGAAACTCGCGGAGGACTTCGCCGAGGGCGGGAAGATCGCGGTCGTGCTGGGCGACAACCTGATCGAGAAGAACATCCGCCCGGCGGTGAGTGATTTCTTCAGCCAGCCGCGCGGCGCCAAGGTGCTGCTCAAGGAGGTTCCGGACCCGCACCGCTTCGGCGTGGCGGAGATCTCCGACGGGCGGATCACGCGGATCGTGGAGAAGCCCAAGGAGCCCAAGAGCAATCTCGCGGTGACCGGGCTGTACTTCTACGACAACGAGGTCTTCGAGATCGCGAAGACGCTCAAGCCCAGCCAGCGCGGGGAACTTGAGATCACGGATGTCAACAACCATTACCTCGAGCGGGGGGAACTGACCTTCGATGTGCTCGACGGGTGGTGGACCGACGCGGGCACTTTCGAGAGTCTGCACCGAGCGAGTTGCATGGTGGCCGAGGGCGGAGCGAACCACACCGATGTGCCGCACGCGGTGGGCGCCCGGGGGTAGTCCCGGCATCTCGTCGAGCCATCTTGTGTCAACCCCGCAGTTTCCCCAGACTTTCCTGCGTGATTCGCTGGAAAGTCTTTGTTTTCAATGAATTCCGTTTGTGAGCGCTGGCATGATCCGGCGGCTGGCGTATGCTCTGAGCGGACTCGAAGCGCCTGCGCCATGGCTTGTATTGCGCGGGCGTCGAAAGAGAGAGAAGTCAATCCGGCTCTGGCCGTTGCGCCAGGAGTTCCGGGAGGAGAGAGAGCACTCATGAACAAGAAGACGGTCATCCTTGCGGCCCTCGTCGCCGCGGCTGGCTCGGGCGTCGCTTCCGCGACGAACGTTCTCCAGCTGGATCTGAACGCCCTCAACGCTCAGGCCGTGGACGGCTCGGGCGGGAACTCGTTCGGCGGCGTGAACCACACCGGCTCGATCATGCTGAGCATGGGCTCGCTGGGCCATGTCGCGGACATCCTTCTGAACGGTTCGGCGCAGAACATCGCCCCCGGCCAGATGATGTCGTTCTCGGGCCAGATCGATCTGGTCAACGGCGGCGTGACGGGCGGCAACTTCGTCCTGACGCTCACCGACACCAGCACCTTCACCGCGACGATCGTCGGCGGTCAGGGTCAGGTGAACACCCAGGCGGGTCAGGGCTTCTCGATCGACGGCCTGATCACCTCGGCGATGTTCAGCTCGAACCCGTTCGCGGGCGTCGACATCAGCCCGTGGTTCTCGGCCCAGCCCCTCAGCGGCTCCTTCCTGGAGTTCGCGTTCAACCCGAACGCGTCGGGCTTCGACAACGACACGAACCTTGACATCTTCGTGATCGTTCCGTCGCCCATGGCTGGCGGCATGGCCGGCATCGGTCTGATGGGTCTCGCGGCCCGTCGCCGTCGCGCCTGAGCGAACCACACGATTCAGACACCACCTCGCGGGCCGAGCCATTGCTCGGCCCGCGTTGTTTTTCCCGGCTCCATCGGGCTTGAGCAGAACCGGGGGATACCCCGGG
>CAYGLT010000027.1:12819-30271 GCA_964350875.1 uncultured Phycisphaeraceae bacterium
AGGATTGACATCACCCCAACTTCGGGTATCTTGGTAGGACAACGGCGGAGGCGCACCCGCTCCCGTCTTGTCGAGAGAGAGAACCTTGAGCTTGATCATGGGGAGACGCGGCGATGCCTCGCCGCGAGAGTCAACTGACCACAGACGGGAGAATTAGGGATCATGAAAACGCAGAAACTTCTTGTCGCCGCCGCCGCTCTGGCCGCTGCCGGCTCGGCCCTCGCGGTCACCGAACTGCAGATTGACATCAACGCCCTCCGCGCCCAGTCGTACTACGACAACGGCTCCAAGGGCTTCGGCGGTGTGAACCACACCGGCACCATTTCGCTGACCAGCAACTCGGCCACCAACCTCGCCGAGATCCTGATCGACGGCGTCGCGCAGAACATCGCCGCTGGCCTGCTCATGACCGTCGCCGGCGACATTGATCTTGTCAACGGCTTCGTGACCGGCGGCAGCATGACCGTCAGCCTGAACAACGGCGATGTCTTCTCGGCCGACATCAACAACACCCCGGGCCAGGTCCAGTTCCAGGCTGGCCAGGGCTTCTCGATCGACGGGTTGATCATGAACGGCATGTTCAACAACTCGACCTTCGCGGGTGTGGATGTCTCCCTTTGGGACGACAATGAGCCCCTGTCCGGCTCGTTCATCGAGTTCGCCTTCGGTCCCAACATCATGGGCTTTGACGGCGACACCAACCTCGACATCTTCCTCCCCGTCGAGAACCGTCCCGGTATCCCGGCCCCCATGGCCGGCGTGATGGGCGGCTTCGGCCTCCTCGGCCTCGGCGCCCGCCGCCGTCGCTGATCGATCGATCGGCAGCGACCGATAACTTGAGGAACTTCAGGCGACCGGCCCTTCTGGGTCGGTCGCTTTCTTTTTGCCCAGTTTGCCATTTCGTGATATCCGGCAATCTGCACTGAAGAACTCTTGCGTTCCCCCCGAGAATGGTGTATTGTGACGGTGGACGAGGCCGCACACCTCGTCCCGACCAATGTGCCTGCACAGCACCTCGGTCGCACAGGGATTTGTTGTTTGGAGGAGTCCCCGGTCGTCCCTGCCGGGTCAGTCTCGACGAGAGTCGGGAAGGGAGTCAGAAAGAGATGATCCGTACGCTCAGCGTCGTTACCACTGCGGCCCTTGCGCTCACCGCAGGCGCATCCCAGGCTGCGTACATGCAGCTTGACCTCAACGGTGTTCAGGTCCGTGCCGGTGGCCCCTTCGGCGGCACCACCCACACGGGCACCCTGACCATCACCGAGGCAACCAATACAACCCTCGCCGAGATCCTCGTCGATGGCCAGTCGGAAGGCGGCTACGGCCTTGGCGACACGCTCGCCGAGATCGAACTCGTCAACGGCAGCGTCGTCGGCGGCTTCATGACCGTTGTCGACAGCGACGGCAACTCCTACGCCGCCGAGATCGGCCAGGGTGGCCGAGTGAATGTCCAGGCAGGTCGCGGCTTCCGCATCGACGGCCTGACCTTCGAAGGCGTGTTCGCTGCCGGCGGCGGCGAAGAAGAGGCTGGCTCCAGCGTCTTCTTCGGCAATGTCGATGTGAGCTCGGTCTTCGGCGCCAACGCCACGAATTCGACCCTCGAGGGCTCGTTCCTCTTGGCGTCGTTCAACCCGGACGATCAGGGTCTTGACACCCGCGCCGATCTGGATGTCTTCATCATCCCGACGCCCGGCACGGTGACCCTCGCGGGCCTTGCCGGCATCGCGGTTCTGCGCCGCAAGCGCTGAACGCACCGCAGGAACGGCTCGGATTTCTGACGATACTCCCGGAGCCCCTCGACGAAGGTCGAGGGGCTCTTGTCCGTTGTCCAGCGCGTCGCGAGCAACCGGACCGGCCGGACTCCAGCGATCCGCCTCACCCGGTTGACTTGGTCGTGCGCAACGAGTGCGCTTCAGTCCACGGGCCGCGGGCAGCTCACACCCGATGAGGGGGGGGCATGTTTTCACAAAGCGTGATAACCCAGTAGTTTAACTGGCTTCCCCAGCGTGAAACTCGAAGTACCATGATTGTGTTCGGGCGTCTGTACTCCTTGCCCGGGTTTCTTGGAGTTCGAGAGATGAACACATCACACGCGAAGAGCATGCTCGTCATCGCGGCTGCTGGCCTCGCGACCGCTTCGGCGGCTTCGGCGGCCTCGTTCCTCTTGTCCGACCATCCGTCGGGCAATGAGAACCCTCCGCCCTACGGCCTTCGACTCGACGGCCTGTTCGCCGGTGAAGCCGGCGCAACCGGAGGCGTCACCACCTTCTCGTTCGACACCTACAGCAACACCGTGCTGAATGTGTTCATGAACGGGTCGGACCTCAACATCACCATCAACGGCAAGGTCTACGGCGGCGAGGACAGCGGCGTCGGCACCGGCTTCGGCGCGGGCGACTACCAGTTCTCGATGACCTACACCGTCGGCGTGCAGGCGCTCGGCGACGGCTGGAAGGTCGACGCCAGCACCGCCTCGAACTTCGGCACGCTGACCGCCCTCACCGGGCCGGTCATGGGCCAAGTCTACAACCTCTGGGACATGCGGCAGAACACCACCGCGCAGACCCTCGCGTTCCGCCAGGACGACTGGCGCCTCGCGGGCAGCGGCCTCGAAGGGCTCGGCTACTTCGTCGGCCGCGGCTGGCTCGACTTCGCCGGCTCGCCGAGCGGGGGCACCAGCGACCTGCTGTTCATCGGAGAGGCCATCCCCACCCCGCTCGCGGGCGTCCTGGGTGGAGTTGGCCTGATGGGTCTCGCGGCCCGTCGCCGTCGCTGATCCAAACAGCTATCACAGCGCAACGAACAACGCGGCCTTCACGGGCCGCGTTTTTTCTTTGGCTCCTCGGCGGTGCGCGAACCTCAGCGCTGGCTGTATTGCCGGTCGTAGTACTCGGTGTACGCGCCGCTCTTCACGCGCTCCCACCACGCGCGGTTGTCGCGGTACCAGGCGACGGTCTCCTCGAGCGCACCGGGCCACGCGCTGCGCGAGGGCGTCCACCCCAGTTCGCGCTCGATCTTGCTCGCGTCGATCGCGTAACGCCGGTCGTGCCCGAGCCGGTCCTTGACGCGCTCGATCATCGATTCGTCCTTGCCCATCGCGCGCAGGATCGAGTGAGTCAGATCGATGTTCGCGCGCTCGTTGTTCCCGCCGATGTTGTACGCCTCACCGGCGCGGCCGCGCTCGAGCACGGCGAGCACCGCCTCGCAATGGTCCACGACATGCAGCCAGTCGCGGACATTCAGCCCGTCGCCGTAGAGCGGCACCTTCTTGCCCTCGAGCAGGTTGGTCACAAAGAGGGGGATCACCTTCTCGGGGAACTGATACGGCCCGAAGTTGTTCGAGCATCGCGTGAGCACAACATCGTCATGGAAGGTGTGGAACGCGGCGCGCACGAGCAGATCGCTCGCGGCCTTGCTCGCCGCGTACGGGCTGTTCGCCGCGATGGGCGTCTCTTCGGTGAACTTCAGTTCGGGCCGATCGAGCGGGAGCGAGCCGTACACCTCGTCCGTGCTGACATGCGCGAAGCGCCGGCCGCCCGCCGCGCGGGCCGCGTCGAGCAGCGTCTGTGTGCCCAGAACATTCGAGCGGAGGAAGGGCTGGCTGTCGATGATCGAGCGGTCGACATGGCTCTCGGCGGCGAAGTGCGCGACCGCGTCCACTTCCTGCATCAGCGAACGCATCAGGTCGCCGTCGCAGATGTCGCCCTTGACGAAGCGGTAGCGTTCATCGCTCTCGATATCGCTGAGATTCTCGAGGTTCCCCGAATAGGTCAGCGCGTCGAGGTTGGTGATGCGCCAATCGGGGCGTGCGCCGAGCACGAACCGCACGAAGTTCGATCCGATGAACCCGGCGCCGCCGGTTACGAGCAGATGCATGGGGAGCGTTCCTCTCTGAAGTTCCAGGCGGGAAGCCCCGCGACGATCCGTAGTCTTTCGGCCACATCCGCGGCCCGGCTTGCAGACGATGCCCGCCGCGCTCGGGTTCGCGCCGCTCTGGGGCTCGGCTCAGTCCGTCTCGCGCTCCAGACGATCGAGCGCGTCGGCCAGCGGCCTCTTCCAGTTCGCTATCGGGCCGATGGCCGCCTCGGTCAGCGAGAGATCGAGCACACTGTACGACGGGCGCGGCGCAGGGCGGGGAAACTCCGCCGTCGTGCACGGATCGACCCGGCACCCGGGGTTCACACGGGCCGCGATCTCGGTCGCGAAATCGAACCAGGTGCACTCGCCGCCGTCGCAGGCGTGGTGCATACCCCGAGCACCGCTTGTGACCATCGCTTCGGTGATCGCCGCGAGCGTGTCGCAATGCGTCGGCCTGCCGCGTTGATCGTTCACCACCTTCAGCGCGTCGCGATCTTTCGCGAGCCGCGCGATGGTCTTCAGGAAGTTCGTTCCCCACGGCGCGTACAGCCAACTCGTGCGCAGGCAGAGCCAATCGCATGCGCTCGCTTCCAGCGCCTCCTCGCCCGCGGCCTTGCTCCGCCCGTACGCGCCGAGCGGATCGCGAGGGTGATCCACCGCATACGGAAGCGAGGCGCGGCCGTCGAAGACATAGTCCGTGCTGAAGTGCACGAGCGTCGCGCCGACCTCCGCGCACCGTGCGGCGAGCACGCCGACACCCTCGCCGTTGATCCGCGTCGCCGCGGCCTCCTCGGTCTCGGCGAGATCGACATTCGTGTACGCCGCGCAGTTGATGACAAGATCCGTCTCGCGTGCGATCGCCCCGGCCACGCTCCGGGTGTCGGCGATGTCGCACCCGGCGCGGTCCAGGAATCGCGTGTCAGACGGGAGCGATGACTCGTCTCGCTCGATCCGTTCACGGAACGAACGCGCGAGCATTCCCCCGGCTCCGACGACGACCGCATGCTGAAAGGGTGATCCCATCATGCACGCTATCGACGAAAGGGAACGACGCGCTGAACGCGCGGCGGGGAATCGCTGAAATGTTCAGGAGAGTTTGCGGCGACGCGAGCACGCGCCGATCGCGAGAAGCCCGGCCGCTCCGAGACCGACCGCCGACGGGGTCGGGATCGCGAGAGGCGCAGTCGAACCGCCCAGCGGGCCGTTGTCGAACGGGCCGTCATCGTCGTCGTCATCGCTGTACGGCGGCGGGGGGTTCTGATTGAAGTTCGGGTTCACCCACTCGATGCCGTCAAAGTTGAACACCAGGCGGGGCGGATCGACCGGCGTGGTCGGCGCCTCGGGCTCGGGTTCAACGGGAGCGGGCGCCGTGGGCGTGACGGGCGGAAGCACGACGGGATCCACGATCGGCTCGGGAATTGTGCTGTCGTCGGGCATCAGCGCGTTGCTGATCGCGGGCAAAGGCTGGCCACCTCCGCCGCCGCCCGAGATCGAGGCGCCCTGCGCGATGCTTATCGCGCGGGTGTAGCCCCGGCCGCCCGGACCCTCGATGCGAGCCGACGCGAGCGTGGAGCGTCGCGGGCCTTCGCTGAGCAGCGCCGACGGATCGGAGTTCAGCACGCTGAACATCGGATCGCCTTGCGCGGCCGCGCCCTGCTCCCAGTAGTTCACCATCTCACGGTCGCCGCCGTAGACAGACTCGATGATCTCGCGCCAGCGGTTTGACCAGCGCAGCGCGTCGATCGGCGACGAACTGCGAAGTTCGGGCAGGTCGAGATCGATGGTGGCAGGGGGGTACAGACCAGTGTCGTATCGGAGCAGGCCAACGCCCTCGCCGGAGGTCGGACCGTGCGTCGTGCTCATGGCGATGTCCGTGAGCATGCGCATCGAACTCTCGAACTCCGACGCGACGGGAAGGCTGACCGAGCCTGCGCTCGCGAGCGGGCTCAGCGCGGCACACAGCGTCGTGCACGCCAAGGCGCGTCGGTCGCGGATGCGGCGACGAGTTGTCATCTCGTTCTGATGGCCCATGATCTCCCTTCGCACGCTGTGCAGCGCACGAATCCCATCACTCCTTGCCCTTCAATATAGCCGCAAACCGCCCTCGGCACAACCGAAACCCGGGGGGTTTCGCCATATTCACAGCACCCTCACAGCCGGGTCCAGAATGGAGAATCGTCCGATAACCGCCTCTGCCGCATGGGGTTGCTTCGGAGAGACAAGAGAGGCGGCGGAGGGGCGTCCTGCCTCACCAGACCGGTCTGGTCCGTTCGCTTCCTTGCCCAACGCGAAGATTGGGTGAAACCCACGCCGACCATCAGCCATACGATCCCTCAATGCCCTCTTCCCCACGCCGCTTCACCGCGGCGAAGCCCTCCAGCAGAGTCAGGTTCGTCGACTACCGCAAGGCCCGGAAGGCGGTCACGCCGGGCGCGGACGGCGGCGAAGGCGCCGGGATCGACCAACTCCGCCCTCGTGAGTCCGACGAGAAACGACGGAAACGCTCCAAGCCCTTCATGGTGCTGGCCCGGGAGTTCTGGAAACTCCTCGCCGGCAACCGCCACCTGCTCTACATCTCGCTCGCCACCCTGACCGTGGCCACGGTCATCGGGCTCGCGATCCCCGCGTCCACCAAGATCGCGATCGACTACATCCTGACCGACGACCCCGGACCGGCGGGCATCCCCGCCTGGGTTCCCGTCACGCACGAGCCGATGCCCCTGCTCATCGCGCTGTGCGTGTCGCTGGTCGTCCTGACCGTCATCAGCGTCGCCGTCGGCATGACGGGCCGCTGGCAGATGACCAAACTCACGAAGCGCACGCAGGTCATCCTGCGCAGGCAGGCTTTCGACCACGCCGTGCGCCTGCCTTTGCACAAGGTCCAGCAGATCAAGTCGGGCGGAGTCGCCTCGATCCTGCGTGAAGACGCGGGCGGCGCCGCGGACCTCATCTTCTCGATGATCTACAACCCCTGGCGAGCGATCATCCAACTCGTCGGGACGCTGATCATCCTGCTCTTCGTGGATTGGACGCTCCTCGTAGGCGGCATCGTGCTCATCCCCATCATCTGGGTCACGCACCGCACATGGATCAGCACGCTGCGCCCGATCTACCGCGATGTGCGCTACGCGCGGCAGGGCATCGACGCCCGCGCCACCGAGGCGTTCGGAGGCATGCGCATCGTCCGTGGATTCGCGCGCGAACGCCGGGAGGCCGCGGACTTCGTGGGCGGCAACCACTTCATGGTCCGCCAGGAGATCCTCGCGTGGTGGTGGGCCCGGGCGATCGATGTCTCGTGGTCGCTCCTCATCCCGCTCGCGTCCGCCGGCGTGCTTCTTTACGGCGGCAAGCAGGTCCTCGACGGACAACTCACCATCGGCGATGTGATGATGTTCTCCGCCTACCTGCTCATGCTCCTCGGCCCGCTCGAAACACTGGCGTCCACCGCGACGCAGATCCAGAACAATCTCGCCGGTTTCGACCGGCTCCTCGACCTCCTCGCGGAACCCGCTGAGTTCTCCGACGACAAGGGCACGGTCGTCGTCTCCAAGCAGACCTCGCGCGGCGAGATCGAACTGCGCGATGTCACCTTCGCGTACCCCAAGCAGGCCGACTCCGTGCTCACCGACATCTCGCTTCAGGTGCGCGCGGGCGAGGTCATCGCACTCGTCGGCCCTTCCGGCGCGGGCAAGACGACGCTCTGCAACCTCATCGCTCGGTTCTACGACCCGACCGAGGGAGCCATCCTTCTCGACGGCGTGGACCTGCGCGAGATCGCCGTGAACTCCTACCGCCGCCTGCTGGGCATCGTCGAGCAGGATGTCTTCCTCTTCGACGGCTCGATCGCGCAGAACATCGCCTACGCCGACCCCAACGCGACCGACGAGCAGATCATCGCCGCCGCGAAGGCCGCCAACGCCCACGAGTTCATCGAGAAACTTGATCGCGGGTACAACTCGATGATCGGCGAGCGCGGCGTGCGGCTGTCGGGTGGGCAGAAGCAGCGCATCGCCATCGCGCGCGCCATCCTCGCCGAGCCGCGCATCCTGATCCTCGACGAGGCGACCTCGAACCTCGACACCGAGTCCGAGCGGCTCATTCAGCGCTCCCTCACGCGCCTCATGCAGGGACGCACCTGCTTCGTGATCGCCCACCGCCTCTCGACCATCCGCCACGCCGACCGCATCGTTGTGCTCGAGGACGGCCGCATCTCCGAGATCGGCTCCCACGACGAACTCATGGCCCACGGCGGACGCTACTCCGACCTCGTGCGCATCCAACTCGAGGACGGCGACCAGCGCGAGAAACTCCGCGAGGGCGTGCTCCCTCCGAGGTGAGCCGGCCGGCGCGCACGGCGAGCCGATTCACGCGATGATGTGACGCATGGCCCGCCTCGCCCTCGGATTCATGACCGGAACTTCGCTCGACGGCCTCGACGCCGCCGCCGTCCGACTCGAAGGCGAAGGCCTGGCGATCCGTCTTGTCGATATCCCCGCGACGGCGTCGCTCGAGTTCTCCCGCGAACTCGCGTCCTCGTTGCGCTCGCTCTGCAATGGCAAACCGATGGAGGCGCACCGCATCGCGGCCACGGCGCGCGAACTCGGTGAACTGCACGCCCGCGCGGCGAGGGACCTCATCAGCGCCGCGGGCCAGCCCGACCTCGCCTGCGCCCACGGCCAGACCGTGCTCCATCGGCCGCCCGACTCGTGGCAGTTGCTCAACCCCTGGCCGCTCGCGCTCGAGGTCAGATGTCCGGTCGTCTGCGACCTGCGCGGCGCCGACCTCGCCTCCGGAGGGCAGGGCGCGCCGATCACGCCCATCGCCGACTGGGCGCTCTTCCGCGATGAGCGCGAGTCGCGCGTGATCGTCAACCTCGGCGGGTTCTGCAACATCACGCACATCCCCGCGGGCGGCGCGCCCGAGTCCGTGCGCGGCATGGATGTCTGCGCGTGCAATCACATTCTGAACGCCGCCGCCCGCATCGCGCTTGACCGGCCGTACGACGACGGCGGCGCCGCAGCGATGCGCGGGTCACCCATTCAGTCGGTCGTCGATGCGCTCGCGCAACGGCTGGCAGGGCAGGGGGGCGATCGACGCTCCCTCGGTTCCGGCGATGAACTGCAGGACGACCTCGTCGCATTGCACGAGGGCCGCTCGCCCGAGGACTTCCTTCGTTCGGTCGTGGCGGCGGTGGCCGGCGCGATCGCGCGCGGCGTCGCGTCGTTCACGCCCCATCGCGTGCTCCTCGCGGGTGGCTCGGCGCGCAATGTGGCGTTGGTCCGCGAGATCGAGCAACGGCTCGAACCGATCCCCGTGTCGCTGACCGATACGGCCGGCGTTCCCGCCGCGCACCGGGAGTCCGTCGAATTCGCCGTGCTCGGCGCGCTCTGCGCCGATCGTGTGGCCATCACGCTCCCCACGATTACGGGCGGCGCGGCCACCGCGCCGATCTCTGGTTCGTGGATCAACACTCGCCCGTCATGAATCACCCGCCCGACAGATCGAGCATCGCGACGGAACGCCGCAATCCGCGAAGCGTCGGACTCGACACCAAGTCCGTCGAGGAGGTTGCGCGGCTTATCAACGCCGAGGACGCGACCGTGCCCGCCGCCGTCGAACGCGCGATGCCGCAGATCGTCGCGTTCATCGAGGACCTCGTTCCTCGTGTTCGCGCCGGGGGGCGGCTGATCTACCTTGGCGCAGGGACCTCGGGCCGTCTGGGCGTCCTCGACGCGTCCGAATGCCCGCCGACCTTCTGCGCGCCGAGCGATCTCATCATCGGGCTCATCGCCGGAGGCGACGCCGCGCTGCGCAAGTCGTCGGAGGGCATGGAGGACGATCCGCGCGGCGCCGACGACGCGCTGCGCGATCTCGAACTGTGCGAGGAAGACTCCGTGCTCGGCATCGCCGCGGGCGGCACGACGCCGTATGTCCTGGGCGGTCTCGAGTACGCGAAGCGCCGCGGCGCGATGACCGGCTTCCTCGTGTGCACGCCCCTTTCCGATACGCCGACAGTCGATCACCTCATCACGATCGACACCGGGCCCGAAGTCGTGACCGGATCGACGCGCATGAAGGCGGGGACAGCGACGAAACTCGCGCTCAACACGATCACCACGACGCTCTTCGTCCACCTCGGCAAGGTGCACGACAATCTGATGGTGGATGTGCGCGCAACGAACGCCAAACTGCGCGACCGCGCCGCGCGCATCGTCGCCGAACTGACCGGGTTGAATCGCGAGGAGTGCTTCGCACTGCTCGACGAGGCGGGCGGGAACGCGAAAGTCGCCGTCGTTATGCGCAGACACGGTTTCCCGCGGCATCGCGCCGAACAATTGCTCGCGCTGCACTTCGGTTCGCTCCGTGCCGCGCTCGAATCGCCCGACGCATGAACGCCCTCGCGCCGATCGATTGGGGGGTGATCGCCGCGTTCTTCGCGTTCGTGCTGGTCGTGGGCGCTCTGGCGTCGCGCGGGAAAGAGACCGCGGCGCAATTCTTTCTCGGGAGCCGACGAACGCCGCTGCTCGCCGCGGCGCTCTCAACGATCGCCACCTCGCTTTCCGCGGTGACCTTTATCGGGGGCCCCGCCGATGCCTACGGCGGCAACCTGACCTACCTCTCGCTCAACATCGGGGGGATCCTCGGCGCGCTGATCGTCGCGGCGTTCTTCGTCCCCGCGTTCTTCAAGGCAGATGTCGCGTCGATCTACGAACTGCTCGGCCAGCGATTCGGGCTCGCCACCCAGCGATCGGCGAGCGTGATGTTCCTCATCGGGCGCACGCTCGCGAACGGCGTGCGGCTGTATGTTGCGTCGTTCTTCGTCTCCCTGCTGGTTTTCGGCGACACGACGGACACGCACCTCGCGCTGGCGATCGTGCTCACCGCAGCGATCGCGACGGCGTACACCGCGGCGGGAGGCATCAAGGCCGTCATTTGGACCGACTGTGCGCAGGTGCTGGTGCTCATCGTGTCGGTCGGCGCCGCGGCGTTCATCCTGCTCCGGCAGATCGACCTGCCCGTCGGCGACATCGTCTCAACGGTGCGCGACGCGCGCGCGCCCGACGGTTCGTCGAAACTCACGCTGTTCGACACACGGCTGGACCCAGCGCTGCCGTTCACGCTGATCTCCGCGGTCGTTGGGTTCACGCTCTTCAACGCCGCCGCGTACGGGACGGACCAGGACCTCGTCCAGCGCACGCTGACCTGCCGGTCGCCCCTTCGCGGCAGCGCGTCGCTGATGCTCGCGATCGTCCTCGGCGCGCTCGTCTCGAGCGCGTTCCTCATCGTCGGACTGCTGCTCTATGTGCGGCACACGCAGACCGGTGAGAGCCCGGAGAAACCCGCCGAGGTCTTCCTCGACTTCATCCTCCGCGACATGCCCGCCGGCGTGCGCGGGCTCGCGCTGTCGGGGCTTCTCGCGGCGTCGCTGGCGACGCTCGATTCGGCGCTCAACGCGATGTCGTCCTCCTTTGTCAACGACCTCGTGAAGCCGCTCCGTCCCCGGATGTCCGACCGATCCGCCACGCGGCTCGCGCGCTACGGCGTAGGCCTTGCCGCCGTGGTGATCGCGGGGTTCGCCATCGCGTGCATCCCGCTCCGTGAATTCACGGGCGAGTCGATCCTCTCCTTTGCGCTGGGCGTGATGATGTACGCCTACACCGGGCTGCTTGCCGTGTATTGCGTCGCGCTGTTCACGAAACGCGGGAGCAACGCGTCGTGCATCGCCGCGTTCGTCGTCGGCGCCGCGGTCGTGGCCGCGCTGCAGTTCGGCCCGCCCATGCTCGACACCGAGCAGCGGTTCTCGGGAGGCTGGCGCATGGCGATCGGGTTCGCGTGCGCGTCGGTCGTGTGCCTGCTCGGGAAGGGGCGACGCCTTGAATCATGAATCGGACATCGGGCGGTGCGTCATGGTCGGCGTTCGCGGCTCGCGGCCAGAACACGACGCGCTGCGCCGTGACCTGGATGTCTGTCTGGCCGCACGGTGCCGCGCGGTGGTGCTGTTCGATGTCGACGCGCCCAGCGGCGGGCCGAGAAACATCGAGTCCCCCGCGCAGGTGCGCGAGTTGATCGCGTTCATCCGCGAGACACTCGGCGAAGACACGATCGTTGCGATCGATCAGGAGGGCGGCAGCGTCCAGCGCCTCCGCGCGTCGCGCGGCTTTGTCGAGTCACCCTCCGCGTCGGAGTTCGCCGCGATGAAGCCGGAACAGCGCCGCGAGTCGGCCCGGGCGATGAGCGAGCAACTCGCGTCGCTCGGCATCGATCTCAACTTCGCCCCGTGCGTGGATGTCGCGATCAACGAATCGTCGCCCATCATCGCGCGACGGGGGCGTTCCTTCAGCGCTGATTCAAGCGATGTCGTCAGTCTCGCGAAGGAGGTTGTGGACGCGCACCACGCGGCGCGGGTTGTGCCGTGCGTCAAGCATTTCCCCGGACACGGCAGCGCGACGGGCGACAGTCACCTGGGACTGCCCGACATCACGGCGGTGTGGGACGAAGCGCGCGAACTCGCGCCGTTCGCGGCGTTGGCGAACTCGGCCTCGCCGCTCGCGGTGATGACGGCGCATCTCATGCACTCACGCGCTGATCCTGCCTACCCCGCGTCGCTCTCGCACGCATGGACAACCCTTGCGTTGCGCAAGCGGCTCGGGTTCGAAGGCGTCATCGTCACCGACTCGCTCGACATGCGCGCCATCGCCGACCGCTGGCCCAGCGGCGAGGCCGCGGTCATCGCCCTGCGTGCAGGAGCCGATCTCGCGCTCGACGCCAACAACATGCCCGGCCCGGCGCGTGAATGTCCCGCGCTGGAGATGACGCAGGCGATCGAGCGCGGCGTCGAATCGGGGGCACTCACTCCCGACGCACTCCACCGCGCCGCGCAGCGCATCGACACCATCGTGAAGTTCAACGGTCGCGGCGTTCCCTCGGCTGGGCCGCGGCCCGCCTGATCGCGCCCTTCCCGAATTTCTCGACGATCGCGTCGGTCGCGCGGTCCACCTGGCTCCGCTTGCGTTCGACTTCGGGGTTCGCGAAGAGGTCCAGTTGCGATTCGTTCCCCATGTTGCTCGCGCTGACGCCGATGAGGCGCACGGGCTTGAACCCCTCGCGGGCGATCCACAGGTCGAAGAGCGATTCCGCCGCGCGCCAGAGCGTGTCTGTTGAATCGGTGGGGGTGTCGAGCGTGTGTGATCGGGTGATGGTCTCGAAGTCGCCGTAGCGGATCTTGAGCGTGACGGTCTTCGCGCGGAGTTGATGCCGACGCAGCCGCCGCGCTACATCCTCGGCCTGCGCGAGCATCGCCGCACGGACCTGCTCCGGCTCGCGGAGGTCTTCGCCGAAGGTGCGTTCGTGGCCGACGCTCTTCGCGTCGCGGTCAGGCGTGACGGGGCGGTCGTCGACGCCGTTGGCCATCGCGTGCAGGCGCTCGCCGTACGACCCGAAGACTTCCGTGAGTCTCTGCGTTTCGATCGCCGCGAGTTCGCCGATGGTGCGCACGCCGAGGCGTTTCAGCCGGTTCTCCGACGCCGGCCCGAGCCCGGGGATCGCCGTCGCGGGCATTGGCCAGAGGATCGCGGTCACGCGCTCGGCGGGGATGATCGTCAGCCCGTCGGGTTTCTCGAGGTCGCTCGCGAGTTTCGCAACGAACTTGTTGGGCCCAACGCCCACGGAGCAGTTCAGATCGGTCGCGTTGCGCACGCGCGATTTGATCTCTCGCGCGATGGCGCCCGGTTCGCCGAACAATCGCACGCTCCCGGTGACATCGATGAACGCCTCGTCGATGCTCAGCGGCTGGATGAGCGGCGAGTAACTCTCGAGGATCGCCATCACCGTATCGCTGGCCTCGCGGTACGCCTCCCATCTACCGCGCACGACGATCGCGTGGGGACAGAGGCGGCGGGCGACGGCGGTGGGCATGGCGGAACGGCAACCGAACACGCGGGCCTCGTAACTGGCGGCGGCGACCACGCCGCGCGGCCCGGCGCCGCCCACCAGCACGGGCTTGCCGCGCAGCGCGTGGTCGTCGCGCTGCTCGACGGAGGCGAAGAACGCGTCCATATCGACATGGAGAATCGCCCGGCCTGTCCACGGCGCGTCGGTCACGGGTGAATGCTAGTTCATCGGGCGAATGCAGCGAACGCGCGGGGATCGCCGACGATAGACGGGGATGACCCGCGTTCTTGTGACCGTTGTTGTTGGTTTGCTGACCCTGCTGGCCGCCGGGGCGGGGTACCGCTTCGTCCGGGCCGATGTCGAGTCCCAGGTCTACCGGGAGCGGCTGGCGAAGGTGGCGCAGGACTACGAGGCCCTGCGCGCCCAGTACAACGAATCCGTGCGACAGAGCGCGGTCACCGAGTTGCTGGTCCGCGACGGCTCGATCACGGCTCGCGTGCGCACCTCGGCGGGCGCGCTGCGCGAGATCGAGACGCCCTACGACCCCTCGCGCGAGTTGTTCGTCGACTTCGTCGTGCGCGACGGCCGCGTGCTGATCCGGCGCATCTTCGACGATCGTACGGCGCCCGAGAACGGGATGGTCATCGACGGTGAACTCGCGCAGATCGACTGGGACGACCCGTCGTTCGTGAGGGGGCAGACCGCGTACCGGCGGTTCGACGAGGGCCGCTGGATCGTGGCGCTCACGGGCAGCGGGGCGTTCGCGCTCAGGCGCGTCGGGCCGGTGGACGACATTGACTTGGTGTCGAACCCGAAGGTGCGCGAGTTCGACGAGATCGATCAGGAGGCGCGGGCCGAACTCGACTCGCTCTCGATGACGCAGGTGCTCAGGCGGTTCTTCACGGGGAAGTAGGGCACGCCCGGTCCGCCGGGAAGGGTGCGTAGAATCCGCCGGTCGCGCGTCGGCGCGGCGACACCGAACCTCTGACCAGAGAGACCTTCCCATGGCACGAGCCAGCGCGAGCCACATTCTTGTCAAGTCCGAGGCCGAGGCCGTGGAACTGAAGCGCCAGATCGAGGAGCAGGGCGCCGACTTCGGTTCGCTCGCGAAGGAGCACTCGAAGTGCCCGTCCGGTCGCCAGGGCGGCGCGCTGGGCGAGTTCGGCCCCGGCGACATGGTCGCGGAATTCGATCAGATCGTGTTCGGCGATATCCCCGTCGGGCAGGTCTCCGACCCGGTCAAGACGCAGTTCGGCTACCACCTCGTGCGCGTGGACAAGCGCGTCGGCTGAATCAGCCGCGGGGGCGGCTTGCCAGTGAGTCCGCGACGCTCACGGCGTCATTGGCCGGGGCGCACGCGTCTGCGCCCACTTCGCGCCATGCCGTGTCGCCGTTCGTGAATGCGCGGCCTCCGACGAGCACGGGGACCGACGCGATCGACTCCTGCCCCCGGAGTATGCCGATGGTGCGCGCGACGCTCCGTCGCTGAGACGGCAGCGTCGCGGAAAGCATGAGCAGGTCCGCTTCGAAGTCTTCCACGGCGCGAGCGAGGTCGTTGGGCGGCGTGTTGTTGCCCAGGAAGATCACCCGCCACCCGGCCATCTCGAGGAAGTCCGACGCGACATGCAGGCCGATGTCGTGCGCATCGCCCTCGACTGCGCTGGCGACGACGGTGCGTCCGTTGGAGGGCGCGACGGGGCTTCGCGCGAGCAACTGCGCCATCACCATCTTCGTGGTCGAGGTGACGAAGTGCTCCTCGGCGACGGTGATCTCGTTCGTGTGCCACATCCGCCCGAGTTCGAACTGCGCTGGGATCAGCACCGACAGGTACGCGTCGGGGACGGTGATCGAGCCCGAGTCGACCGCGTCGAGCAGGATCGAACTCGCGCGGCGGCGGTCGCCTTCGAGCAGCGCCAGCACATACCGCGCGGCGAGTTGACCTTCCTTCGTCTCGGCGGAGAGTCGTGAGGGTTCGTCGGTGGGCGCAGTGCGGAACGCCTCGATGGACTGATCGATGAGCGTGATGGGCTCGTCGCGATGGTCGGGCGGGAGTTCCTCGCCCAGGACCTCGCGAAGCGCGACAAGACTCTCGAGCAGGTCGTCGGTCGGCACGCCGCGCGCCGAAAACGCGATCTTCCCCCAGACGACCTGGTCGACGAAGATGCCCGGTTGGCCGTGGACGAGGGCGTCCGAGAGGTCGCGGAGGCGGCCCTCGAGATTCTCCTTCCACGCGAGGCGCGGATGCGGCGCGAATCGCTGGGCGATCTCGGGCCGGCGCGCCAGGAGCAACTCGCTGGCGAGGACGGCGTACCCGGACGCGCTGGCGTCCAGAATCTGGGAGAGGAACGGGCTGGGCGGCATGGTCTTGATCATTTATAACAGCAGCCGGCGCGGGGTGTGCAGGGGCCGCCCGAGGTTTCGCCGGTGGGGCCTCGTTGGATGCCCCGGGGCGCCGTGAAGGTTCGGCTTTCCTACGCTGACCCCGAATGGAACACCCCAGGGCGGATATCACGGTGATCGGCGCAGGCGCGGCGGGCCTCATGGCGGCCATTCAGGCGGGCCGCGCGGCGCAGGGAGCCGGCCAGAAACCGCGGATTCTGGCGCTCGACGGCGCCCGCTCGCTCGGGGCCAAGGTGCTCGTCGCGGGCGGGGGACGGTGCAATGTCACCCATTTCGAGGTCACCGAACGCGATTACGCGGGATCCAGCCGCAACGCGATCCGCAAGGTCCTCTTGCGTTTCGGAGTCGACAGGTCCGTCTCGTTCTTCCGCGAGTTGGGCGTCGAACTCAAACGCGAGGAGACCGGCAAACTCTTCCCGACTACCGACAGCGCGCGCACCGTGCTCAACGCGCTGCTCAGCGCGGCCAAAGATGCGGGCGTCGAGATCGCGCACCCCAGACGGGTGGGTTCGATCACGCCGCTCGACGAAGGCGGATTCCAAATAGACGAAGATTCATCCGCCGAGCACGGGAAGGGATGGGGGAGTGTGCGCGCCCGGCGCGTCATCCTCGCCGCGGGCGGCCGCGCGCTGCCCAAATCCGGTTCCGACGGCAAAGGTCACGAGATCGTGCGCTCCCTCGGGCACACCGTCACACAGCGCGTCTTCCCCGCGCTCGTCCCGCTCACGATGCCCAAAGATCACCCCCTGTGCGCACTGAGCGGGTTGTCGACGATCGCGACCGTTTTCGTGCGCAACGCCAACGGCAAGCGGCTCGCGGAATTCACGGACTCGCTCCTGCTCACCCACTTCGGGATTTCCGGCCCCGCGGGGATGAACATCAGCCGTTTCCTCACGGACGCGCAGCGCGACGACCCGCGAGCGACGCTCGCGGTCAATTTCCTGCCGCACGAGAATGAGCAAACCATCGACGCCGCGCTGATGAACCTCGGCAAGCACACCGCCGCGAACTTCCTGCGCGATCGTCAACTCCCCGAGCGCCTCGCGCGCACGATCTGTGACCTTGCTGGCGTCGATCCGTCCGTCACCGGCGCGAATCTCTCCAAAGACGCCCGCCGCGCGCTCGCGAGATCGCTCTGCGCGCTCGAACTCCCGATCACCGGCGATCGCGGCTGGAACTACGCCGAGGTCACCGCGGGCGGCGTCCCGCTCTCCGAGATCCGCCTCGAAACCATGGAGTCGCGCATCGTCCCCGGCCTCCACCTCTGCGGCGAGATCTGCGATGTCGACGGCCGCATCGGCGG
>CAYGLT010000028.1:0-28258 GCA_964350875.1 uncultured Phycisphaeraceae bacterium
GATGCACCTGAGTTTCTTGTATCCGGAGGGTGTGCGATAGCGCATCCTGTGCACACTCAGAGCCCCGGGCGCGAGCATGGGGCGTTGATGCGCACTGGCGAGCGGTGAGCGCCGGAACTTCGGGCGACTCCGCGCCCGGTGCTTGCGCCCCGGGCTCTGATCATCCAGAGAGGATCAACTCAGCGCGATCCAGAGCATGGTGAGCAGGAAGCCGTTGTGCATCGCGTGGGCGGTGATGGGGGCGATGAGCGAGCCTCGCCATTCGCGCAGGAGCGCGAAGGAGAAGCCGAGCGACATCAGCGCCGGGATGGCCGCGAACCCCTGGGGGTGGATGACGGCGAAGATCAATCCGACGAAGAGACCGGACATGGCCGCACGCCAGCGTGCGCGCACATGGTGATAGAGCGCGCCGCGGAAGATGGTTTCTTCGACGAGGGGCGCCCACATGGCGGCGAGCGAGAGCAGCACGAGGAGCGTCGTGAAGTCGCCGCCCGCGAGTTGCTCCATGATGGGGTGGCTGAGCGGTTCGGACGGCGCGTCGGGCGCGATCATCTGCTCGACGAGCGCCGAGAGCAGGGTCAGCACGAGGGTGCAGAGCACGCCGAAGATGAAGATGGGCATGAGCGCGAGGTAGCCGACGAAGCCGGCGAAGATCTCGGGGATGAACCCCTTGCCGCGCGTCCAGCCGATCGCGTGCTTGTGATTGGTCCAGGTCTGCCCGCGCAGGAGGGGCCAGAAGGGGACGAGGAGCAGCGACCAGATGAGGACATATTCGAACGGGAAACCCGTCGCGTTCGAGAGCGGTTCGCTGGCGAACGAGACGGCGATGAACCCGGCGAGGAAGAGCGCGAAGGTCTCGAGGTAGACGCTCCCTCCGAACGCGGGGGGCGAGTACGCGCGGGTGATCCCCTTGCGCGAGAGCAGTTTGATCACCATGATGACGAAGAGCACGAGCCCGACGAGGAACGCGAGGCCGCCGATGACGAACGCGACGACGAGCGTGATGATGGTGCGCACGCCGGCGTTGCGCACGGCGGCGCGTTCGGGGTCGGCGCTGTCGAGGCCGTAGACCAGCGCGACCTTGCCGAAGTACCCGTGCTGCTCGACGATGCGGTCGCGCGTGTCGGTGGTGAGGTCGGCGGCGTCGGCGTTGGCGGCGTTGTAGATGAGCCGGAGCGCGGCGATGTCTTTGATGAGGTTGTCGATGCGTTCGCGTTCGATCTTCGCGCGGTCTTCGGTGAGGACCAGCGCGTCGTCGTCCGGGTGGTCGAGGTTGTCGCTGAGCGTGGTGAGCGCCTCGCTTGCCTTGTCGAGTCGCGCGAGGGCGGCGTCGGGGCCCTCGAACTCGCCCGCGATGATGGCCGTGCGGACCTGATCGCGGACGGCGCCCTCGCTGAGGTCGTCCAGTTGGGAGAGGAGCGAGCGTGCGTTGGCGGCGGCGCTGTCGGCGCCCGCGGGGCCCGCGGCGTCGGCGAGGGCGTCCACCCCGACGGCCATGCGGCCGAGAAGGAGCATCTGGAGGTCGGGGGGCGGAAGTTCGGCGGCGGGTGGCTCGAAGGCCGCGTGGCGCCCGGCGAACTGCATCCCGACGACCGCGAGGACGAGGATCATGGTGGCGATGACGGCCACGGCGCGGGTGAACGGGCTCCCGGGGTCCTTGATGGGGCCCGGGCGGGTGGGCCGGTCGGTGTCCCCGGGCTCGGCGAGGAAGGGCCGGGGCTGGAGGGGATCGTCGGAGGGGGTCGTCGGAGGGGGAGGGGGCATCGCGGTATCTTCGGCGATCCGGGCCCGGCGTGTCGCTTCGAAGCGGCGAAAGTGCGCGGATTGACTCCCCCGGTCGGGGGCCTACTCTTTCCGGTTCGCCGAAGGGCTGCCGATGCGCGGCCCTGGTGGGGCGGACGACAACCAAAACCAACCGCTCGTGTCGAGCCGCCGGTCTTCAAAGGATCGGACAGGGCGACGGGCCGAGGCGGGCAGGCGAGTTTCGCCTGTGCTGGCCGCCTCTGATCGCGGTTCATCCACGGATTGGATGAACAGGCGAGAACGCGTGTGATATCGCGCACGGACGATCCGATCGACGGGTCGGCGTGCGAACAACCCGACCCTTGTCTTGAGGAAGGCGCCCGATGCGTCAGACGACATTCATCACGAAGAAAGAGCAGGTCGATCCGGCGTGGCACATCGTCGACGCCGACGGCCAGCGCCTGGGCCGCCTCGCGGTGCAGATCGCGACGGTGCTCATGGGCAAGCACAAGCCCGAGTACACCGCGCATGTGGACACCGGTGACTTCGTCATCGTTGTGAACGCGGACAAGGTCACCCTGACGGGCGACAAGGGCGCGCAGCGTCTGAAGTTGCGCTACAGCCGCTACCCGGGCGGTCTGAAGGCCGAGACCTACAACCAGGTGCTCGAGCGCAAGCCCGAGTTGCTGATCGAAGACGCCGTCCGCCGCATGATCCCCAAGGGGATGCTCGGCAAGCAGATGCTGAAGAAACTCCGCATCTACAAGGGCACGGATCACCCCCATCAGGCCCAGCAGCCCCAGGCGCTGGCGGTCTGACGCGTCGCATTGTTCACGCCGACCACGAATCAACACCGCGCCTGCTGAACGGCGCGACACGCAGGACAGAGCAAGCACATGGCAGACTTTCAGATGAGCAAAGGTGAGATGGGCGAGTCGCTCGGTTCGACCGCCGCCGCCGCCGCCCTCGCCGCAGCCGGCGTCGGCTCGGCCGGCGAAGCAACGCACACCAACCCCGTCCGTCAGGCCAAAGAGGCCGACGCGCACGGCTGGTGGCACGGCACCGGCCGTCGCAAGACCGCCGTCGCGCGGGTCCGCATCAAGCCGGGCAAGGGCGACATCGAGATCACCGTCTCGCGCAAGAAGACCCGCACCGTCGACGAGGCGTTCAGCGAGGAGCGCGATCGCAACGATGTGATCGCCCCGCTCAAGGCCACCGGCGCGATGGGCAAGATCGATGTGAAGTTCCGCCTTTCGGGCGGCGGGTACATGGGTCAGGCCCAGGCCGCGCGTCTCGCGCTCGCCCGCGCCCTGATCAACTACGACCCCTCGTTCTTCGAGGTGCTGCGCGACGAGGGTTACCTCACGCGTGACGCCCGTAAGGTCGAGCGTAAGAAGTACGGCCAGGCCGGCGCCCGCCGTCGCTTCCAGTTCTCGAAGCGCTAAACCGCGCTTTCGACATCCAGCGTTCACTCAACCGTCGGCCGAAAGGTCGGCGGTTTTTTCTTGCGCACGAAAAAGGGGCGTCGCCGCCCCGTAATCGATCTTGCGCTGGGTTGTGTGTTCAGGACCGGGTGAAGGTGTACTCCGCGACGATCGCGCCGTTGCGGTAGAACTTCGCGGTCCAGCGGGTGTCGTCGATGAAGTCGACGACCATCTTCACCTTGGAGTCCGAGGTCCAGAGCGGGTCATAACTGACGAAGACCAGGCGCGCGCCTTCGTTTTCCACGCCGCCACTGAGCCGGTGGACGGCGGGCGTGTCGTCCGACCACGAGGTGAGCATGAGCCCGTGGCCCGGCTCGACGCTGAAGAGCATCGAGCCCTTGATGTTCCTGCTGTCGTCCTGCTCGAGGATGTCTCCGAGCGTGTCGAACAGCACGAAGTGCGTGTGCTCGATGACGCCCGCGGCCTGTCCCTTGCTGGTTCGGCGGCTCTGGCCCTCGGGGATCGACCAGCCCTCGTACTCCCACGCGCCGACGAGTTGGGCGAGGTGGGCGCGATCGGCCGCGAGCGCCTGTTCGTCGTGCTGCGCGGCGTGCGAGGGCGCGGCGCACTGGTTCGAGTGGCATGCGCAGCCGGTGAGCAGCGCGAGAGCGCCCGCGATCACGGGGGCGGCGATTGATCGTGCGGTCTTCATGTGCGTGGCTCCTTTCGTGCGCATCAGAAGTTGGGGTAGGGGCTGCTGGAGGTGTTGTAGAAGCGCATCTGCTGCTGACGCTGCTGCGCGCGGTGGTTCTGGTCGCCGATGACGCCGCCCGCGATGGCGCCGCTGACCGCGCCGATGGCTGCGCCGGCGCCGGCGTCGCCCGTGAGCGAACCGATGGCGAGGCCCCCGAGCGCGCCGATGGCGCCGCCCGAGAGGGCGCCCTCGCCGGCGCTGTTGCACCCGGTGCACGCGATGACGGAGACGACCCCGCCCACGATGATCAGCGAGCGCGGGGCTCGCGCGAGTCGCGATGATCTCATGCTCAATCCTTTCAATGCTGACGGGTGTCGCGCCCGGACGGGCCCGCTCGGTTCGCGCTCAGTTGCTGAGCGCTTCCTTGGTGTTCTGGCTGGCTTCCTGGAGGTCCTTGCCCGCGCCTTCGACGGTGTTGCACGCGGCGGACAGGGCGACGAGGCCGAGCGAAACGACGAGGAGCACACGGGCGGCGATGGTCTTGTTCATGGGACGGGACACTCCGAAAGGGTGATGAAGACGGAGCATAGCGAAAGTGGTGGGCGGAAACGACAACGCCCCCGGCGCGTGGCCGAGGGCGTTGGAAAGTGCGCGGGATGATGTGCGGAGGTCCCTCACCCGGTTCGCCTGCGGCGAACCTCCCTCTCCCGCGGGAGAGGGTGCGGGGATCATTCCTCGTCGGCCTTGCCGATCTGCCACTCTTCGAGGTCGATGGGGGCCTGGCGGCCGAAGATCGTGACCAGGACGCGGACCATGCCCTTGTCGGGGAAGGTCTCGTCGACGGTGCCTTCGTAGTTCTCGAAGGGGCCTTCCTTGATGACGACATTGTCGCCCTTGTTCCAGGCCATCTTGACGACGGGGAGTTCTTCGGGCTTGCGCGAGTCGAGGAGCATCTTCTCGATCTCGTGGTGCTGCATCGGGACGGGTCGGCCCGAGGTGCCAACGAAGTCGCCCACGCCGGTCGTCTCCTTGATGAGGAAGAAGACATCCTGGGGGATGCGGCCGTCGTCCTCGAGTTTCATCTCGACGAAGATGTAGCCCGGGTAGAGTTTGGTCTCGGTGATGCGGGTCTTGCCCGACTTGACCGTCTTGGTCTTCTCGGTGGGGACGAGGATGCGGCTGACGAGGTGGGTCATGCCCTCGATCTGCACCTTGCGGAGCAGGGTCTCGCGGACATGGCTCTCCTTGTTGGAGGCCACGCGGAGCACGAACCAGTTCATGCCTTCCTGAGTGACCTCTTCGTCGGCGGCGATCACGCCCGAGCGCTCCTTGGGCGCTTCTTCGGGGGTCTGCTCGGCGGCGGCGTCGTGCTGGGTCGTCTCGTCGATCATGGCTTGCCCTTTCAGGAGGGAAGCGGAGGGTGGTTGGTCGCGGGAGAAGCGGATCGTGCGCCGGGGGGCGCGTCAGCCGGTCTGGAGAAGGTCGATGGCGCCGAAGAACGCGGCGAAGATGAGGTCGACGCCGAAGAGCATCGCGGCCAGCGCGACAGTGATGATGATGACCACCCAGGTCGAGCCGACGATTTCGCGGCGGCTGGACCAGTTGACCTTCTTCATCTCCTGATCGACGCTGATCAGGAACTCGTTGGGCTTGGGCTTCAGCCCGACGATGACATACGCGAGGATGGCGGTGAGCAGGGCGATGACGCCCGCGGCGGCGGCCTGGGTGTAGACCGGCTCCATCCCTCGGATGCGGGTGGTCTCGAGTTGCCCCCAGAGCCAGAACGCGCCGGTGAGGCCCGCGACACCGATGCCGATAGCGGTGCCCATTCGCGTCCAGTAGCCCTGCCCAGGTTTGTAAATGCCAAGCGCCATGGGGAGGTTGCTCGCTCCGGTGGAAAGGGGAGTGGCTGATCCGGACGGGTCCGGCGGTGCGCGCCGGGAGGGCGGATCAGCGGCGGCGCGCCCTGCGAAGGGCTCGGCCGCGTGAAAGGAGAGAAGCACGCCGGGAAGGAATCGAACCCTCAACCTGCGGATTTGGAATCCGCTGCTCTGCCAATTGAGCTACCGGCGTACCTGACCAGCGGACGGCGGCCGGCCGCCCGTGGTGGATTACTTGCGCTTGATCTTATGAAGGGTGTGCTTGCGCAACTCGGGGCAGTACTTCATCATGCCCGCCTTGAGTTTCTCGGGCATGCCGCCCTTCACATTGACGCTGGTTCGGTAGTTCAGCGCGCCCGTCTCGGAGCACTGGAGCCACACGGATTCGCGGGCTTCGGACTTCTTCTTCGCCATGGCAGGGGGATCCCGGCGTGGGGTGTGCGATGCGTGAGAGTGCGAGGCGGCCCGTTTCCCGAACGCCCTTCGGGAGCGGGCTTGACATCGCGTGGTTGGAAATCGCGGTCGGGGCCTTTCGACCCCGCCGCGTGAGTGTCAGTGCTTCAGGAGCGGTCGATCAGGCGATGATCTCGGTGACGACGCCCGAACCGACGGTGCGGCCGCCTTCGCGAACCGCGAAGCGGAGGCCCTTCTCCATGGCGATGGGCTTCTCGCCCAGGTCGACCTCGACCTCGATGTTGTCGCCGGGCATGCACATCTCGACGCCGCCCGCGAGGGTGACCGAGCCGGTGACGTCGGTGGTGCGGAAGTAGAACTGGGGCTTGTAGCCGGTGAAGAAGGGGGTGTGGCGGCCGCCCTCTTCCTTGGTGAGGACGTAGACCTCGCCCTTGAACTTGGTGTGGGGGGTGATGGAGCCGGGCTTGCAGAGGACCTGGCCGCGCTCGATGTCGGCCTTTTCCACGCCGCGGAGCAGGGCGCCGACGTTGTCGCCCGCCATGCCCGAGTCGAGGGTCTTGTTGAACATCTCGACGCCGGTGACGACGGTCTTCTTCTTGTCCTCGCGGAGACCGACGATCTCGACTTCGTCGCCGACCTTCATGACGCCGCGCTCGATACGACCGGTGGCGACGGTGCCGCGACCCTTGATCGAGAAGACGTCCTCGACGGACATGAGGAGGGGCTTGTCGGACTCGCGCTGGGGCTCGGGGATGTAGGTGTCGAGCGCCTCGAGAAGGTCGTCAACGCCCTTGGAGGCGGCGTCGTCGTGGGGGTTCTCGATGCAGGCCTTGGCCTGGCCGCGGACGACGGGGATGTCGTCGCCGGGGAAGTCGTACTTGCTGAGGAGCTCGCGGACTTCCATCTCGACGAGGTCGAGGAGCTCGGGGTCGTCAACGAGGTCGACCTTGTTGAGGAAGACGACGATGTAGGGGACGCCGACCTGACGGGCGAGCAGGACGTGCTCGCGGGTCTGGGGCATGGGGCCGTCGGCGGCGGAGACGACGAGGATCGCGCCGTCCATCTGGGCGGCGCCGGTGATCATGTTCTTGACATAGTCGGCGTGGCCCGGGCAGTCGACGTGCGCGTAGTGGCGCGTGTCGGTCTCGTACTCGGTGTGGGAAGAGTGGATCGTGACGGTCTTGGACGCGTCACGGACGGTGCCGCCCTTGGTGATGTCGGCGTAGGACTTGGGGGTGCCGCCGTGTCGGACAGCCGAGCGGGCGGAGAGCGCCGCGGTGAGCGTGCTCTTGCCGTGGTCGATATGCCCGATGGTGCCGACATTGACGTGCGGTTTGGTACGCTCGAAGACGCCCTTGGCCATGGTGGCTGAACCTCCAGGTGTCGCGACCGGGCGTATTCGCCGGCGCGCAGCTTGCAGAACCCCGGAGCCGACGGGACGCGTCGGCCCGGACATCTCCCGATCGAGCGGAATCGCTCAACCGGTTGGCGCACGCGGAACCCTCCGCGAGACAGCGCCGTGCGCTCCCGAAACGACGCCCACCGCCGTTTCGGCCGATCGTCCCGTCCTCCGGGCCGGCGCCGCGCTCGTCGCGATTCGCGACGACGGCGACGCCCGTCCGCAGAACAGGGGACCGATGAGCCGGCATGATATGCCCCGCGCCTGCCCTGTCGCACCCTCTCTCGGAGGAAGCGCGAACCGAGCCCACGCGGGGCGGAATCAGCCAAAGCCACCGAAGGGACTTGAACCCTTGACCTCACCCTTACCAAGGGTGTGCTCTACCACTGAGCTACGGTGGCGACCGTCCATCACCATCGCGTGCGGATAGCCCGCCCGCGCCGGCGAAGTCGGCAAGTGTAGACCCCACCCCCCCGGACGGAAAGCAAGCGAAGGGCACGGTTCGCGCGCCATTTCCGTACGATCCGGGCATGCCCGACCTCGCGCCCCTCATCGACCACACCCTCCTCAAGCCCGAGGCCGCCGGCCCCCAGATCGACGCCCTCGTCGACGAGGCCCTCCGCTTCGGCTTCGCCTCGGTCTGCGTCAACGGCTACCACCTCCCCCGGGTGGTCGAGCGGCTGGCCGGCGCGAAGGGGCACTCGGTCAAAGCCTGCGCCGTCGCGTCGTTCCCGCTCGGGGCCATGACCCCCATCGGCCGCGCGCTCGAGTGCACGAACCTCGCCAAACTCGGCGCGCAGGAGATCGACATCGTCGCGTTCCTCCCTCACCTGCTCGCGAAGGACGCCGACGCGCTGGCGAGCGACCTCATCGAGACGGTCCGCCAGGTGCGCGCCGTGTCGCGCACCATCGTGGTGAAGGTGATCCTTGAGACCGCCGCCCTGCGCGCCCGGGCGCAGGACGACGCGGACTTCGAGGCGATGATCGTCGCGGGGTGCGACGGCGCGCGGCGCAGCGGCTGCGATTTTGTCAAGACTTCGACCGGTTTCCACAGCGCGGGCGGCGCGACGATCGAAGCGGTGCGACTCATGAAGAAGCACGCGAACGGGCTGCTCGTCAAAGCGTCGGGGGGCATCCGCACGCGCGACGATGCGCAGCGCATGATCGACGCCGGCGCCGACCGCCTGGGCTGCTCGTCGGGCGTGGCGATCGTCAGCGGCGGCGTGGGCGCGTCGTCGTACTGAATCGATTCATCGTTTCGACTGGTCCGGTGGGTTCGATAGCCGCTTGGCGCGCTCGACCGCCTTGTCGAAGTCGCTTGTCGGTGTTGTCGCCTCGATCGTGCGCCGTGTTTCCTCGTGCTTGGTGAACTCGCGCTCGGCGTGTGTCTTCGCCATTTCAGCCGTCACCTTGCCGGCGTGCTTCAGGATGTTTCGCTCGTTGAACTGCAGGAACGCGTCGAGCCGGCGGACCCATTCGGCCATGTGCATCGGTTTGCGGCGATTGGCCTGATCCTCGGCATAGTCGAGGTACATCGTCACGATCCGGTTCAGCGCGTCGATCTCCTCGGCGCTGAGATAGTTCTTCGCGATGCTCACATCGTGCTTGCGGATCGGCCCCTTCGGCGCGTTCTTCCAAGTGGTCAGCCCCATGTTGGGTCGAGACGCGTCGGCCCGCTCCCTGATGATCTCGGCCGCGGTGTGGCCGTGGATCGCCCAATGGAGTTTGTTCTGCACCGTCGCGTAGAAGTCCTTCGTGATCTGCGCCGATGGGTCGTAGTCGATGCTCGTCGCGTAGATGTCGGTGATCTTCTGGTAAAAGCGCCGCTCCGACGCGCGGATGTCCCGGATGCGCGCGAGGAGTTCATCGAAATAGTCCGCGCCGAGCGTGCGGCCCTCTTTCAGCCGCTCGTCGTCGAGCGCGAACCCTTTGACGAGATACTCCGAGAGCGTCGCCGTCGCCCAGCGGCGAAACTGCGTCCCACGATCGGACCGCACCCGGTAGCCGACAGCCAGGATGGCGTCGAGCGCGTAATGGTCAACCGTCCGGGCGACCTGCCGCGAGCCCTCGGGCTGAACTGTCAAGTATTTCTTGACGGTTGCCGTCGGATCGAGTTCTTTCTCGGCAAAGATGTTCTTGAGGTGGAGACTGATGTTCTGCTTCGTTGTTTGAAACAGATCCGCCATCTGGGTTTGCGTCAGCCAGACGGTCTCACCCTCAATGCGCACCCGAACCGCCTCGCCGCCGTCGCTGGGCTGGAACAGCACAAGGCCGGCGCCTTCCTCGCCGCTCGTCGATTCGCTTGCTTTCGGTGGCCGTTCCGTCATGGGCCCCTCGCTGGCCGGGAATCTCATTCAATCCGAATAAAGACCGATCATTGTATCGTACCCTGGGCCATTCGTGCGCGCCGGGCTATGGCGTCGTACTGACGCCTGCACGATCCGCGCCCGGCTGCATGCGCGGGCCGTCGAAGAACGACGCATCCGGAACGACATGGAACGCGATGCCGCCCGGGGCATCGTCCTTCGCGTCGAGCGTCGAGGCGGGGAGCAGCGCATTGCGCCCGTGCCGCGAGTTCACCGCGTACATCGCGCGCGACACGCCCTCGCCCTTGCGCTCGTCCTCAAAGAGCGACGCCGTCGAACTCCTCATCGGAACGAGCCCGACCAGCGTCACGCCGAGCCACTTCACCGGACCGCGCGGCTTTGAGGCCCACAGGTCCGATGCGGCGCGCAGCGCCGTAGGGAAGTCCGAGCATCCTTCCGAGAGCGGCGCGTCGAGCGTCATCCGCTCGAACGGCGGGGAGTCGAACTTCAGCGAGACGACCAGGCGCGTCGGCGCCGCACGCATGTGGAGCGCGCGCATCATCGCTTTGACGAGCAGGCGCAGGAGCACGCCGCGCGCGCGATCGTCGGCGCGCAGCGCCGGGGGAAGCACATGCTGGTGACCGATCGTGCGCGACACGGTGCGCGGCAGGGGCGGGTCCATCCCGTGGAGCCACATCCACATCCGCCGCCCGACCACCCCGTTCCAGATCGACGCCAGTTCCTCCTCGCTCTTCGCGTAGAGGTCGCCCACGGTCCCTATCCCCAGCGCGCGGATGCGCGGCCCCATGCGATTCCCCACGCCCGGGATGCTCTCGACCGGCAGGTCCGCCAGCGCGCCGGGGATGTCGTCGTCGCCCAGCACGACCAGCCCGTCGGGCTTGCGCATCTCCGCCGCGATCTTCGCGAGCAGCGTGTTCGGACCAACACCCACGGAGCAGCGCACGAACTCGCCGGCGCCACCGCGCACGGCCGCCTTCACCGCCCGCGCGAATTCCTCCGCGTTCGGCTTCGTGCGCATCGAGCGCGGCACGCGGCACGCGACCTCATCGATGGAGTGCACGCTCCGCACTTCCGCGACCTCGCGCACGGCGGCGAGCATCCGGTTGTGCATCGCCAGGTACTCGGGCGGCCGCGATTGCACGAACACGATCCCCGGGCACATCGCCCGCGCCTCGGGCACGGGCGTCCCCGTGCGCACGCCGACGGCCTTGGCCTCGTAACTCGCGGCGATGCAACTCGTCCCCTCGGTCATCAGGGGGAGGACCCCGACCGGCCGCCCGCGCAACTCCGGGCGGAGTTGCTGCTCCACCGACGCGAAGAACGAGTCGCAATCGAGGAACAGGGTGGAGAGCGGGACGCCGGACATATGCCGAACAATAGCCGGCCCGTTTGACGCTCTGCGGCGGCCGGAACCCCCGGCGTCGCTCTCCCAACAAGGTCGTGCGGGTTCTGCCCGTACCATTCCCCCGAATGCCCGAACTCACCCTCGTCATCCTGGGACTCGTGCTGGGCGGCCTCCTCGTCGGGGCGGCCTTCCTGCTGCTCCGCGGCTTGGGCAAGAAAGCCCCCGAGGTCTCCACCTTCACCACCATCGCCGAGCGCGTGCGCAGCGTCGGCCGCCTCGTGGGGCTGGAGGTCTACGCCAAGGAGATCGCGACCAGCACCAAGGGCTGGGGCTGGCTGCCGCCCATCCTGCTCAGCCAGGCCCGCGTCGCGTTCATCTTCCACTTCGAGAAGCAGTACTCCGTCGACCTCACCCGCCTCGACGCCAGCGATGTCGAGGAACTGGGCGAACACGACGGCAAACAGCGCTACGCGATCACGCTCCCGCCCATCGAGGGCGCGCTGCGCCTGACGGACCTCGAGCCGTACGACATCCAGGCCGGCCGCGTGCTGATGCTGCTCGACATCATCCAACTCAACGCGACGACCCAGAAGGAACTCATCCGCCGGGCGCAAGAGCAGGCGGCCGAGTTGTACCGCCGCTACGACGCGAAGTACCAGTCGGAGGCGCAGCGGGCGATCGAGAAGCACCTCGCCGCGCTGCTTGCGCTGTTCGATGTCGAGGTCGAGATCCGCTGGCGGCCGTCGCTCAAGACCGACGAGGCCCGCGATGTCGAGGTCGGCGAGCGTGTCCGGGCGGCCACGACGGCCCGATAACCCGTTTCGCATCAATGCCTCCCGTGCAGGGCGCGATCTTTCTGTATGTCGTCAATTTGACATTTCGCGAAATGACGAAACAATGAGGGCGTGCATGACCTCGTCTCACTCGGAAAGGCCCTCGCAGACCCGGCTCGCGTCCGGCTGCTCGCGGCGTGCATCCACGCCGCCGACGAAGGCCTCGCCGAGGACCTCTGCGTCTGCCAACTGATCGAACTCGTCGGGCTGGCCCCCTCGACCGTCTCGCGACATCTCTCCATTGTGCGAGACGCCGGGCTCCTCGCGTCTCGACGCGAGGGGAAGTGGATCTACTACCGGCCCGTCGATGATCGCGACGCGCCGTCGTCCGCAGCGCGTCTCACGCTTGATCTCGTGCGCGACTCGCTCGCGTCCGATAGCGCGCTGCGCGACGACGGCCGCGCGATGCACACCATCCTGCAATGCGATCCGGAGGAGTTATGCCGCACCCAGCGCCCGCAGTCGGCGACGACCGGCAAGAGCGACCCCTCGTCGTGCTGTTCCTCTGCACCGGAAACTCCTGCCGGAGTCAGATGGCGGAAGGGTTCGCGCGAGCGCTCAAGCCGGGATTGATCGATGCGCACTCCGCCGGGACAAACCCGCACGGGCTGAACCCCCTCGCCGTGCGCGCCATGCTCGAGGCGGGCATCGACATCTCCGCCAATACAAGCAAGACGCCCGGCGACCTCGCGCACCTCGACTTCGATGTCGTCGTCACCGTGTGCGACAGCGCGCACGAGGCGTGCCCGACGATCCCCGGCGCGCGCATCGTCCATGTGGGCTTCGACGACCCGCCGCGCCTCGCGAAGAGCGCCGCCAGCGACGACGAGGCCATGCCGCATTACCGAAGGGTGCGCGACGAGATCCGCGCCTTCATCGACACACTCCCCGACTCACTCCTGAAGGAGACTCACCCATGAGCGACAAGACTTCCACCGACATCCGCGAGCGCGTCCGCGAGGGCTACGGCGACATCGCCGAGTCCGGCGTCTGGCTCGGGCAGAACACCGACGAAACGAAGTCGCCCTGCTGCACGCCCGTCGTCACGCCGCGCAAAGAAGTGTCGCTCAAGACCGCCTCGTCGTGCTGCGGCGGCGGCGAAGCATCGTCCTCGTCGGGCGGCGGGTGTTGCGGCCCGACGACGCTCTCCGCGGACGAACTCGCCGAGCAGATCGGCTACTCGAAAGACGAACTCGCGGGGCTCCCCGAGGGCGCGAACCTCGGCTTGTCGTGCGGCAACCCCGGCGCGCTCGCTTCGCTCAGCGCCGGAGAAGTCGCGATGGATCTCGGCAGCGGCGCCGGGTTCGACTGCTTCCTCGCCGGCCCGCGCGTCGGCGCATCCGGCCGCGTGATCGGCGTGGACATGACTCCCAAGATGCTCGACAAGGCGCGAGCCAACCTCGCGCACTACCGCGCGCAGACGAACCTCGACAACATCGAGTTCCGCTTGGGCGAGATCGAGAACATCCCCGCCGCCGATTCGAGCGTGGATGTCGTGATCAGCAATTGCGTGCTGAATCTTTCGCCCGACAAGCCGCGCGTGTGGACGGAGATCGCGCGAGTGCTGAAGCCGGGCGGTCGCGTCGCGATCAGCGACCTCGCGCTGCGCAAGCCGCTGCCCGAGGGCGTCCAGAAGATGATCGACGCGTGGATCGGTTGCGTCAGCGGCGCGTGCCTGCTGAGCGACCTCGAGCGCGACGCCAAGGCCGCGGGGCTGGTTGATGTCACGCTCGAAGAGAAGGCGGGGTATGTCGATGCGCTGGTGTCGAGCGCGGACCCGCTCTACCAGAAGATCCTCGCCGCGCTGCCCGAAGGCGCGAAGGCGGCCGACTACATCACCAGCGTGAACATCACCGCGAAGAAGGCGCAGGCGTGACACAGGCCGCGGAGTTCACCGGAACCGACGCGCCGTGCGCCACCGCGACGCGCGGGCGCATGTCGTTCCTCGACCGCTACCTGACGGTCTGGATCTTCCTCGCGATGGCGCTGGGCGTGCTGATCGGTCGGCTCGCGCCGGCCGTCAGCGACGCGGTCCAGTCGATGTCCGTCGGCTCGACGAACATCCCCATCGCCGTCGGGCTGATCCTGATGATGTACCCGCCGCTCGCGAAGGTGCGCTACGAGAAACTCCCCGCGGTGTTCCGCGACTGGAAGATCCTCGCGCTCTCGCTCGCGCAGAACTGGATCGTCGGGCCCGTGCTGATGTTCGCTCTCGCGGCGCTGATGCTCTTCGACATGCCCGAGTACATGATCGGGCTGATCCTCGTCGGGCTGGCGCGGTGCATCGCGATGGTGCTCGTGTGGAACGACCTCGCGAAGGGGAGCAGCGATTACGCGGCGGGCCTCGTCGCGATCAACAGCGTGTTCCAGGTGCTCTTCTTCGGGCTCTACGCGTGGGTGTTCATCACCGTGCTCCCCCCCGTGTTCGGGCTCGAGGGCGCGGTGGTTGATGTCTCCGTCGGCGAGATCTTCCGGAGCGTGATGCTCTATCTGGGCGTCCCGTTCGCGGCGGGCGTGCTCACGCGGCTCGCGCTGCGCCCGAAGATGGGCGAAGAGTGGTACTCCAAACGGTTCATCCCGCGCATCGCGCCCATCACGCTCATCGCGCTGCTGTTCACCATCGTGGTGATGTTCAGTCTGAAGGGCGACGCGATCACGCGGCTGCCGCTGGACATCCTGCGCATCGCCGCGCCGCTGACGGCGTACTTCGTGCTGATGTTCTTCGTGAGTTTCTTCCTCGCGTGGAAACTCGGCGCGGGCTACGAGCGCAGCGCGTCTGTCGCGTTCACGGCGTCGGGGAACAACTTCGAACTCGCGATCGCGGTGGCTATCGCGGTCTTCGGCATCGACTCGGGCGTCGCGTTCGCGACCGTCATCGGGCCGCTGGTCGAGGTGCCCGTGCTCATCGGATTGGTCACGGTCTCGCTCTGGCTCGGGAAGCGCTGGTTCGGCCGCGACATCCGTGCCGAGTCAGCGGGATGACGCCGCGGCCGACGCCGGCTCGAAGTCCAGCACGAACGAGCGCAGGATCCACGCGACGGCGGGGACGCAGACCGCGTCGCCCAGCCCGGTGAGCAGGTCCGCGGCGCGGAACTCGCCCGGCAGGCGGTCGGGATCGACGCCCTGGAGCGCGGCGCACTCGCCGGGCGTGAGGTAGCGCACGCGCGCCGAACCGTTGCCCGCGCGCAGGAGCATCTGTTTGGCGCTCCCGCCCTTCGGGAGCCGCAGGCACCCGGCCACGCCGTCGGTGCGCAGTTCGACGACGCTCTGCTTCCTCGCGTCCTTTCCCTTGCCCAGCGCGCGGACGCGCCGGAACGCCGTCGCGTAGGACGGCGCGTCGCCCGCGAGCATGCGTTCGACGATTGCCGCGTGACCGGGGTGAACCTGTTCGAGGAAGTACTTCGTGCGCTTCTCGTCCCACCACAGCGCGTCGTCTTCGGGCGGGTCGCGCACGATGTCGGTGAGCGTGACGGTCCGATCGGGCACGGCGGGGGTTTCGCGCGCGTGCCACACAAGATCGTCGTGCGTGCGCATGGCGTCGATGATCGCCTGATGGCGCACGCGGTCGGGCGTGAGCGCATCCAGTTCGGCGCGCGGGATGTCGTCAACGGGCGACGCGACGAGGAAGAGTCGCGGGCGGCTCTGGGGGGTGAACCAGGCGGCGTCGGCCTTGAGCATGTCTACGCCGTAGCCGAGATGATTGAGCGCCATGACGAGGGCGCGGAGGTCCCCGCCGCCGTTGGACGAGAGCAGGCCCATCACATTCTCGAAGAGCAGGCGGCGAGGGCGCAGATCGGCGGGTGTGTTCTCGAGGAGCGTCAGCAGGCCCCACACGGCGCCCGATTGCCCGGCGTGGATGCCCGCGCGGCCGCCGGCCAGCGAGACATCCGTGCAGGGGAACGACGCCGTCCACACATCCGCGCGGGGGAGTTGCGCGGCATTCACCTCGTTGATGTCGCGCCGGTCGAAGTGGCTCTGCGTTGCGCCGTCGCGGAAGAGCGCGCCGTAGAGCCGTTCCTTGAGCGCGTCGATGTCGTTGGCGTAGAGCACTTTGCCCTGCGCGTCCTCGATCGCGAGACGGACGAGGCCCATCCCCGCGAAGAACTCGTTGGCGGTGAAGCGAGTTGGCTTGCTCACTTGATCTGCGTCGCCGCTGGCGCGTCCTTGGCGGAGCCGAACTCGAACGCGCGGATCAGGTTGTGCCCGGCGGCCGAGACGAGCCCGATGCCCAGCGTGGCGGTCGCGATGAGCGCGACGACGGCGCTCGCGAGCCCGACGACCGACTTGCTCTGGAGCCACGCCTGGAGCGGCGGCAGCAGCCAGATGCCGGCGACCACGACCGACGCGACGAGCAGCGCGAGCCCGACGAACAGGTGGCGGAACGAATCGCGCGGGTCGCGGACGAGGACGATCACGCCTCCCAGCGCGAGGACGCCCATCGAGAGGGCGATGCGCGTGAGGACCATCGGGTCGCGCGCGATGGCGGAGAACCCGCCGCCGCCCACGGTGTCGAACCCGAGCGCGGCGCAGACGACCGAGACGCCCGCGACGCAGGTGAGGGCGGTCGCGGGCCCGAAGTTGAAGCGGCCCAGCGCCGTCAGCACGCCGAAGATGGCGGCGAGGACGCCCAGGGCGTCAAAGACGATCGTGAAGGGCAGGGGGGGCGAAGCGGTCGCGCCTTGGAAGCCCCGGAGCAGCGCGAGGGCGCCCAACGCGAGCGAGGCCAGACCGACCAGCCCCAACGCCCATTTCGGGGGCGGCGGGAGGGTGTTCTCAGGGCTCGACGGTGCTGGGGCTTCGGCGCGCATGGACGGATGGTATCGGCCGAGTCCCCGATCGGGTTCGATCGGATGTCCCACTTACGCCGAAGCGGGCGCCCCGGACGACGCGCCGACGAGGTCCGCGTTGGTCGGGAAGCGGTCCATGGCCTTGAGCAACTGCTCCACCTGCACGGGCGGGGGCATGTTCATCAGGCGGCGGCGCAGCGCGGTGACGGTCTTGTAGGTGGGATCGTCCAGGAGCAGGTGCTCCTTGCGCGTGCCCGAGGCGGCGAGGTTGATCGCCGGGAAGAGCCGCCGTTCGGAGATGCGCCGGTCGAGGATCAACTCCATGTTTCCCGAGCCCTTGAACTCCTCGAAGATGACCTGATCGGCGGCCGAGCCGGTGTCGACCAGGCAGGTCGCGAGGATGGTCAGGGAGCCGCCGTCCTCGGTGTTGCGCGCGGCGCCGAAGATCTGGCGGGGCATTTCGAGGGCGCGGGAGTCGAGCCCGCCCGACATCGTGCGGCCCGAGCCGGCGTACTTGCGCGAGGCGTTGAACGCGCGGCCGAGACGCGTCAGCGAGTCGAGCAGGTAGACCACATGCTTGCCCGTCTCGACCATGCGCTTGGCGCGCTCGAGGGCGTAGAGGGCGAGTTCGATGTGGCGCTGGGTGTCGTTGTCGTTGCTGCTCGCGAGGACCTGGGCGGGGACATTGCGCTTGAAGTCGGTGACCTCTTCCGGTCGCTCGTCGATGAGCAGCGCGAAGACTTCCAACTCGGGGTGATTGCGCTTGAGGCCCGAGGCGATGTCCTTGAGCAGGGTCGTCTTGCCCGCCTTGGGGGGCGAGACGATGAGCCCTCGCGTGCCGCGGCCGATGGGGCAGAAGAGGTCGATCAGGCGGCAGGAGGGGGAGCAGCCCCGGTGCTCAAGGGTGAGACGCGGCTGTGGGTCGATGCTGGTGAGGTCGTGGAAGTCGCGGGTCTTGGCGAACTCGCCCGGCTCGAGGCCCTCGATGGTGACGAACTTCTCGACGATGGGCATGGGCTTGCCGCCCCGGCCGCCCTTGCGCTTGCGCGACTTCTTCTCCCCGACCTCGACGACGACCTCGAGCGCGTTGCGCAGGTGGTACTCGTTGGCGAGGTCCTCGGGGATGAGGGGGTTGTTGGCGGCGATCTGTCCGGTGGAGACGGCGCCCGGGGCGGGTCTCATCCGGAAGTCGGTGGGCGCGCCGTCGGGTGAATCGACGAGGCGGACGCGGCCGCGGTAGCCGCCTTCGGCGCGGTCGGGCAGATCGAGGATGCCGGTCTGTGTTGTCATGCTGTCCGTCGGATTGGTCGGCGGCACGGTGGAACGGGCGCGCGGCGCCGGTGCGTGGTCGAACGCCCGCTGCGTGCGGGCCTCGGGATGGTGCGAAGGGGCGTGCGGCCTGCCGAGCGTTCGTCGCCCGTATTCGGGGGGCGTGGGATGCGTGGATGCACCCGCTCGTGTCGGCCTGAAGAGTTGTGTTCCTGCTGTCCTGGCCCCTGGGCCCGGGCTGTCCCGGGCTCCACGAAGATTGGAGCACACGATCGGGGGCCGGTCAAGCCGGGCGTCGCGAGAGTCTTGTGAAGCCCGGTCGGCTCCGGTTCGCTACGATCCGTGCGGTTCTCGGACCGCGCAACGGACGCGCGGCCGACGAACCGCCCCAGAGCCCCCGACGCCTTGCGCCGCTCTCTCCCAGCGCCGCACGCCTCGGCTGAACGCTGAAAGGGACGGATGGAAGTCTTCAAGGGAATCCCTGTTTCGCCCGGCGTGGCGATCGGTCGCGTGCTGGTGCTCGACGGCCGACGCGAGCGCATCCCCAGGCGGACGGTCGATTCCGACGAGGTCAACGCCGAACTCGAACGCCTCGACAGCGCCCTTGCCGCGTCGCGTGACGAACTGCTCGACCTTGAGCGGCGCGCCAACGACCGCCTGGGCGACGAAGCGGCGCAGATCTTCGCGTTCCACCGGGGCATGCTCGCCGATCCTTCGCTGACGGGCCCGATCAAGGAGCGCATCAAGCGCGAGCGCGTCACCGCCGAGTACGCCGTCGCCGAGTCCTTCGGCGAACTGGCCGAGTGGTTCCGCTCCCTCGACGACCCGAGTTTCAACGCCAAGGTCGACGATGTCTGGGACTTGGAGCGACGCGTCGTCAGGCGCCTCACGGGCGAATCCAAGACGCGCCTCGCGCGGCTGACCGAGCCGGCGGTCATCATCGGCCACGAACTCACCCCGAGCGAGGCGGCGAGTTTCACCAGCGACACGGTCATGGCCTTCGTCACCGACATCGGCGGGCGGACGAGCCACACCGCGATCATCGCGCACTCGATCGGCATCCCCGCCGTCGTGGGCGCCGGGCGGCTCACCGAATCGGCGGAGGACGGCGACCTGATCATCGTCGACGGCGACCGCGGCGTGGTCGTGCTCGATCCCGACGAGAGCACCATCGCCGAGCACGAGCGCTATGTCGCGCGCCAACTCGACTTCCGCCGCTCGCTCGCTGACCTCTCGGGCGAAGAGGCCAAGACCCTCGACGGGGAGCACATCACCCTCATGGGGAACATCGAGTTCCCGCGCGAGGCGGCCACGGTCATCCAGAACGGCGGCGAGGGCGTCGGTCTCTACCGCACGGAGTTCCTCTTCCTCACCCACGACGACGAGCCCGACGAAGAAACCCAGTACGAGAGTTACGCCGAGGCGGTCCGCCTGATGGACGGCCATCCGATCACCTTCCGCACCTTCGACCTGGGCGCCGACAAGTACACCAGCAAGCAGGCGCAGGACCCCGAGCGCAACCCCTTCCTGGGCCTGCGCAGCATCCGGTATTGCCTCCAGAACCTCCCGATGTTCCGCCGCCAGTTGCGCGCGATCCTGCGCGCGAGCACGCTCGGGCCGGTCCGGGTGATGTTCCCGCTCATCACCACGCTGACGGAACTGCGCCAGGCCAAGATGGTTCTGCGCGATGTCATGGAGGACCTGGAGGACGAAGGCGTCCCCTTCGATTCGGGCGTGAAGATCGGGATGATGGTCGAGTCGCCCGCGGCGGCGGTGATGGCCTCCGCCTTCGCCCGCGAGGTCGATTTCTTCAGCATCGGGACCAACGACCTGGTCCAGTATGTGCTGGCGGTCGACCGGACCAACGAGCATGTCGCGTCGCTCTACACCCCGACCCACCCGGCGGTGATCCGCCTGCTGAAGGATGTCGTCCGGGCGGCCCGCAGGGCCGACGCGGAGGTCTCGATCTGCGGCGAGATCGCGGGCGATGTGGAATACACCATGTTGCTGCTCGGGATGGGACTGCGTACGCTATCGGCGTCGCCGCAGGCCCTGCCCCGCCTTAAGCGGGTGATCAGGAGCGTCGATATCCCCTCATGCGAACGGCTGGCTCGAAAGGTCGGCTCGCTCGATTCCGAACGCCTCATCGCGATGCAACTTCGCGATGCGGCCAGGAAAGTTATCCCCGAAGCGTTCGACGGGCGGACCGTCGAAGACTGAGCGACAAGGCGTAAGGCCTTCTCACAAAGACGCTTCGATACAGATCACCACTCCGATCACCGCGCAGGGCGCCCAGACAGGGCCAGGCCCCGCGGGAAACGGTCGGAGGGTCGCTCGCCGTCGGCATCGGGCCGGCGCGGGCGGATCGCCACCCTGAGTCGGGTCGGCGCAGGCGACGGCCCGGATTCGGGCCATCGAAAGCGCGGACCCTTGGCGCGGGGGCCCCGGCGGTCCGGCTCGCGAGACCCCCGAGGTCCGTCGGCACGCGGCGCAGTGCCCAAGAAAGGGCCAGCGTGCCCGCAAAAACCCAGATGCTCGTCAACTATGTCCCAGGCGAGGAGTGCCGCATCGCGCTGCTCCACGACGGGATGCTCGAGGAACTCCACGCCGAGCGTTTCGACAACGCCAGCCATGTCGGGAACATCTACCTCGGCAAGGTGCAGAATGTCGAGGCCGGCATCCAGGCCGCCTTCGTCGACTTCGGCCTGGGCGACAACGGATTCCTCCATGTCTCCGACCTCCACCCGCGATACTTCCCGGGCGCCGACGAGGACGAGGCCGAGCGCGTCGGCAAGAAGACGCCCCGCCGCGAACGCCCGCCCATCCAACAGTGCCTGAAGCGCGGCCAGGAGGTCATCGTTCAGGTCCTCAAGGAGGGCATCGGCACCAAGGGGCCGACCCTCACCAGTTACCTCTCCATCCCCGGGCGCTACCTCGTGATGATGCCCCACATGGACAATGTGGGCGTCTCCCGGCGCATCGAGGACGAGGAAACGCGCCGCAAGATGCGCGACACCCTCGACCAACTCGACCTGCCCGACGGGTTCGGCTTCATCCTCCGAACCGCGGGCTTCGGGCGCAACAAGACCGAACTCAAGCGCGACCTCGCCTACCTCCAGCGCCTCTGGAAGGACATGGACACCCGGCTGAAGCGCGGCGGGAAGCCCCGCCTGCTCTACGCCGAGAGCGACATCCTCCTGCGCTCCCTGCGCGATGTCCTCACCACCGATGTCAACGAGGTCATCATCGACGATGAGGCCGCCCTCCGCCGCGCGGCCCGGTTCCTCAAGATCGTCTCCCCGCGCAGCGCCACCAAACTCTTCCACTACGACACCCCGGCGCCCATCTTCCACTCCTACGGCGTGGAAGACCAGATCAAGCGCATGCACCTCCGCGAGGTGCCCATGCGCTCGGGCGGCTCCATCGTCATCGACGAGGCCGAGGCCCTCGTCGCCATCGATGTGAACTCGGGCAAGATGCGCGACAACAAGGACGCGGAGACCACCGCGCTGCGCACCAACATGGAGGCCGCCGACGAGATCTGCCGCCAACTCAAACTCCGCGAGTTGGGCGGCGTCGTGATCGTGGACTTCATCGATATGCGCAAGGTCCAGCACCGCAAGCAACTGGAATCGCGCATCAACGACAACCTCAAGCGCGACCGCGCCAACACCAAGGCGCTGCGCATCAGCGAGTTCGGCATCGTCGAGATGACCCGCCAGCGCATGCGCGGCAGCCACCGCAAGACCCACTTCACCGGCTGCCCGACCTGCAACGGCCGAGGGCTCATCCAGCGCCCCGGCTCGGTCACCGCCGAGGCGCTGCGCGAAGTCGCCGCGCTCCTCTCGCGCGACAAGATCATCCGCGTCGAACTGGTCGTCTCGCCGCGCGTCGCGGGCGAACTGCTGAGCAGCGGCCGGCACCGCCTGAACCGTCTCGAACGCGTCACGGGCAAGCAGGTCCAGGTGCGCGTGAGCAACAACATCGGGCTCGATGAACTCCAGTTCTTCGCGTACGACGAGATGGGCGATGTCGAGATCGACCGCCTCGCCGCGCTCCGCCCGCCGACCGACCTCGAACCCTTCGTGATCGCGGCCAAGGGCGCCGAGGACTGGATGCTCGACCCGACGGAAGAGGCCGCCGAACTCGCGCGCCTCGAGAGCGAGGCCGAACTCCACGCGCTCGAAGAGATGCGCCAGCGCGAACTCTCCGCCGCCGAGGGCCCGATCGCGGGCATCGACGAGATCCCGGACGAGGAGGGGGGCACGGGCAAGAAGAAGCGCCGCCGCCGCCGTCGCCGCAAGGGCAAGGGCGCCGAGACCGCGGGCGAGGAGTCCCAAGCCGAGCAGAGCGCCGAGGCCGCCGACGACGCCAAGGAGTCGTCCACCGACGAACAAGGCGACGGTGAAGGCGAAAACGGCGAGGGCACGGTCAAGAAGAAGCGTCGCCGCCGCCGTCGCCGGGGGGGCAAGCGGAGCGAAGGCGACGCCGCGTCCTCCGACGGCGAGTCCGGGAACGAGGACACCCCCGCCGCCGAGTCGGGCGACGAACCCGCCAAGCCTGCGCGCTCCTCCAAAGCCAAGGCCGAGGCCGACGACGATTCGGAGGCCGAGGGCGAGGACGCCGCTCCCGTCAAGAAGAAGCGTCGTCGTCGCGGCGGGTCCCGGAAGAAGTCCGACGACGCGTCCTCATCGACCGCCGCCGAGCCGAAGCCCGCTTCCAAGCCGGCCGCCACCAAAACCGTCACCGCGAAGCCCGCGCCCGAGCCCAAGCCGGCGGCCAAGCGGCCCCGGACCCTCTACGCGAGCCATCGCAAGATGAAGCCCAGCGAAATCCCCGCCCGCGACGACTGATCACGCGTGCCCAATCGGGTCGAAAGGTAGAACGGGCATGGCGCGCGCAACCAGGATCATCCTGCTCGGCTCCACCGGGTCGATCGGCACACAGACGCTCGAGGTCGTCGCGGCCATCAACCAGGCCGCCTTCGAGGACCGTTTCCCCCGGCGCATCGAGATCGTCGGCCTCGCCGCCGGAAGCGATCCGTACGCCCTCGCCGAGCAGGCCGCGGCCTGCGGCGTGAGCGACATCGCCATCGCGCGCGACGACACCGAGTCCCAGTTCCGCCTCGACCCGTTCCGGTGCCGCTTCGGCGAAGACGCCGCCGAGCGCCTCGTCCGCGAAGTCGAGTGTGACCTCGTCATCTCCTCGATCGTCGGGTTCGCGGGGCTCGGCGCAACGCTCGCCGCGGTCGAACAGGGCCGCGATGTCGCGCTCGCGAACAAGGAGACCCTCGTCGCCGCCGGCGCGCTGGTCACCGAGATCGCCCAGCGGACCGGCTCGCGCCTGCTCCCGATCGACAGCGAGCACTCGGGCGTGTGGCAATGCCTGCTCGGGCTCTCGGGGAAGGAAACCGACGACACGCTCGTCCCGCCCTGCGCCCTGGGCGATCAGGTCACGCGCGTCACGCTCACCGCCTCGGGCGGCGCGCTGCGCGACTGGCCCCTCGACAAACTCGAGCACGCGACCGCGCAGGACGCCCTCGCGCACCCCACATGGTCGATGGGCCCCAAGGTCACCATCGACTGCGCCTCGCTCATGAACAAGGCCCTCGAACTCATCGAGGCCCACTGGCTCTTCGGGCTCAAGTCCGACCGGCTCGGCGCGATCGTGCACCCCCAGTCGATTGTTCACGCCTTCGTCGAGACTTCCGACGGCAGCGTCCTCGCGCAACTCGGCGCGCCCGACATGCGCACGCCCATCCAGATCGCGCTCACCTACCCCGACCGCGCGCCCGTCTCCCACACACGCCTCGACCTCGCCAAACTCAGCACGCTCGACTTCAGACCAATCGACGACAAGCGCTACCCCGCGTACGCGCTCGCGCGGCGGGTCATGGACGCGCCCGAATCCAAGGGCTCGCTCGGCGCCATTCTCAACGCGGCCAACGAAGAGGCCGTCGCCGCGTTCATGAAGGGCGAGATCGAATTCGGCGCCATCGCGCGCGTCGTGGGCGAGGCCATGGACTCGATCAAGGCCCAGCCCATGCGCTCGCTGAACGATGTCCTCGGCGCCGACGCCGAAGCGCGCATGTGGACACGCACGCGCCTGAGCAAGACTGTCAGCGTCGGGAAATAACACTCCTGACTTGCTGGTCAGAGCCCCGGGCGCGAGCACGGGGCGCGGACGATCGGGCTTGCGATGCGACCGGAATCGCCACCTCGCGTTCACGCACTCGGTGCATCTTCCAGATCCCCTCATGCCTGACGGAGGCAACTCCGCCGATCTCCCTAGAATCCCCCGATGCTCTCCACGCTTTCCTCCGCCTTCGATCTGCTCCTCGTCATCCTCGGCTTCGGGTTCGTGATCCTCATTCACGAACTCGGGCACTTCCTCGCCGCGCGGTGGGCGGGCATCCGCGTCGACGCGTTCGCCATCGGCTTCGGCCCGGCGATCTGCTCGTGGCGCAAGGGGCTCGGCTTCCGCACGGGTTCGAGCGAGCAGGAGGTCATCCGGAAGTACGGCGCCAAGCGCGTCACCGCGCTCGAAGACGCCGGCGCGATCGTCGACGCCGAGCCCGAGCAGGAAGCCACGCTCCCCCCCAACATCTCGCCCACCGAATACCGGCTCAACTGGCTGCCCTTCGGCGGCTATGTGAAGATGCTCGGGCAGGACGATGTCGATCCCGCGAACGCGTCGGCCGCCCGCGCGCCCGACTCGTTCATGGCCAAAAGCGTCGGCAAGCGCATGGTCGTCATCAGCGCGGGCGTCATCATGAATGTCCTGCTCGCCGCGGCCCTCTTCGTGCTCGTCTTCATGATCGGGCTCAAGCAGGAGTCGTCGGTCATCGGCAATGTTGTCGCCAACTCCCCCGCAGCGGCCGCGGTCGCCGACCGCGAGGGCGTCGCGCCGGGCCTGCGCGTGGGAGACAAGGTCGTCTCGATCAACGGCGACGCGACGCCTTCCTTCCAGTATGTCATGACCAACATCGCGATGGCGCGCAAGGGCCGGCCCATCGAGATCGCCGTCGAGCGCCCGGGCGTCGCCGGTCCCATCGAGTTCACCGCCACGCCGCGCACCAGCACGCTCACGGGTCTGCTCGAGGTCGGGCTGTGGCCCGCCAACGGGCCCGTGCTCGCCGAACTCAGGGACTTCCCCGCGAGTTACCGCGAGAATGTGCGCACCATCCGCGAGCGTCACGGGCTGAAAGACATCCCCGCCGGTTCGACGCTCGTCGCCGTCAACGGCGCGCCCGCGTCGCTGGCCGTGGACATCGAGGCCGCCGTGCGCCGCGGCGACGGCTCCCCCGTGGTCCTCACTTTCGAAACCCTCGACGGCGCGACGAAGAACGCGACGGTCGAGCCCCGCCCGGAGTTCGAGACAGCGGGCGTCAGCCCCAACACGGGCGGCGGCGTGTTCGAGGAGATGCAGTTCCTCGGGCTGACCCCCGCCGCGCTCGTGGACAGCGTGCAGCCCAACGCCGCGAACGCGGGGCTCCGCGCGGGCGACCTCCTCGCGCGCGTCGGCGCCGTGGACTGGCCCACACGAACCGCGGCGATCAACGCCGTGCGCTCCAGCGCCGGGCAGGAGATCGACATCGTCGTCCTGCGCGACGGCGCGCTGACCCAACTCCGTGCGCCCGTGTCGACCGACGGCACGATCGGTTTCTACCTCGCCGATGCGACCGACACCGCCATCATCGCCGCGACCTCTCCCGGCGCGCGAACCGGCGTCTCGCTCGCGCCCCCGCCCGACGACGAACTTACCGAAGGCTGGCCTCCCGTCTTCGCGGCCTCGTCGCTCACGCTCCCCCCGGGAACCGTCATCCGCTCGATCGACGACGCGCCGGTCTCGTCGTTCATCGACATCCGCGACGCGGTCCTGCGCGCCAAGCAGCGCGCGGGCGAGGGAAACTCCGCGACGCTCGCGCTCGAGGTCGCCATCCCCATGCGCACCGCCGACGGCGCCGAGATGACCGAGACCCACGAGTGGACGATCCCCGCGGCCGACCTCGCGTCGATCACGCCGCTCCAGTGGCAGAGTCCCATCGGCTACGAGCAGTTCATGCCCCTCATGGTCACGCGCAAGGCGAGCAATCCTTTCGCAGCCATCGGCATGGGCGTCGTCGAAACGCGGCGCGTCATGGTCAGCGCCTACCTCACCATCGCGCGTCTTTTCCAGGGCAGCGTCAAGGTCGAGCACCTCAAGGGGCCGGTCGGCATCGCCCACATCGGGACGGTCGTCGCCAAGCGCGGCGCCATCGACCTGATCTTCTTCATGGCCATCATCAGCGTGAACCTGGCCGTGCTGAACTTCCTTCCGCTCCCCATCGTCGACGGCGGCCTCTTCGTCTTCCTCCTGTGGGAAGCCATCACCGGCAAAGCGGTCTCCCCGACCGTGCAGGCGGCCACCGCCATGCTCGGGCTGCTCCTTATCGGCGCCCTCTTCCTGCTGGTGACCTTCAACGACATCTCGAACCTGCTGGGCGGGTAAATCCGCACCCTTCCGGCGTGCGAATCGTACCATTGGATATGCGTTCACCGGTCCGGGCATTCAGACGCGAGCCGAGCGCACGAGCGTTCACCCTCATCGAATTGCTCGTCGTCGTCTCCATCATCGCGCTGCTCATCGGCATCCTGATCCCCACGCTCTCCCGCGCGCGCAGTTCCGCCGTCCGCGTGAAGTGCCTCGCCAACCTGCGCGGCATCGGGCAGGGGGTCGAGGTCATGCGCGTCAATACCGACCGCTTCCTCCTTCCTTACGCGCTCCCGCTCGACGACTCTTCGATCTACGGCCAGGACCCGCGACCGCCGGAGCAACTCAACCCCGACGGGCTCATGGCCACCTTCGGCCCAGCGTTCGACACGCTCGAACCATTCATCTGCCCCGCCGACAAAGAGATCCCCATCGAACTCGCGCAGTCCGGCATCTCCCCCGTCGGGCTTCACAGCAGTTACGAGTACTGGGCGGGAACGCTCATGGTCGCGCGCGAGATCTTCCGCGACGACCGCAACCCCAACGCCGCCGTCACGCAGTTCTACGACAACAACCCGAACTACCCCGTGTTCGCGGATTCCGCCGCACGCCACCCGGGCGGGCCCGAGTACGATCAGAACGCGCTCTACTTCGGCGACTGGCGCGCCGATTGGTTATTGCTGAACCCGCGCGGCGAGGCGTCCTCCTCCGGAGCGAACCCACCATGACCGAGCATCACCCCGTCAGCACGGAACACACGCACGGCTCGCTCATGGAAGGGCTCGACGCGCCGGCGCAGACGACGCACGCGCGCGGGCCGTCGCTGCGCGAACGCTTGCGCGTTGATGTGCGCGACCTTCCCGCCGCGCTGCGCGACGCGATGGACCACCACAAGAAACTCGCTGCGGCCATCGGCATCTCGATCGGTCTGCTCGGCGCCGGCTCGGGGGCCGCGCTCGCCTGGGCCGCGTTCCGGCCCATCAACGCGCCCGACGCCGCGAACGACCCGCTCACGAATGTGCTGGGCTTCGCGCTGCTCGACAAGGACTTCCGCAAACTCCCTGTGCGGGAGCGGCTCGACCTGATCCTGCAACTCGCGCAGCGCCTGCAATCCATGAACGCGGGCGACAGCGTGTTGGTCGCGGCCTTCGCCGCGGGCATCGCGGGCGAGGCTCGTGCGCAACTGGAAGAGAACATCCGCACGCTGGGCATCGACCTCATGGCCGACTACGCGAAGAACTACGCCGCGGTGGACGACGCCGAGCGTGAGGCGTTCCTCGACGCGACGGTGATCGAGTGGTCGCGCATGATGGAGCAGGTGACGGGTGAGGAGAGCGACTCGACCGACGAGGAGCGCATGGCCGATATGCGGGAGCAGGCGGATCGCGACGCCGCCGCCGCCCGCCGCTCCGACGGGCCGCTGACGGCGGACAATGTCGTGGGGTTCTTCGAGTCGATGCAGGCGGACATCAACGGCGACGCGCGGCCCAACCAGCGGGCCCAGACCGCCCGCTTCGTGCGCGACATGACCCGCCACATCCGCGGCCGGGACATCAAGACCAATATGCCGAAGAAGTAGGTGAACGCCCGTCGGATAACTCTCCGCGAGGCCGCTCCCCCGACCCCCGCCGCCCATCGGCTACAATCGCCCGCGTGACCCAACCACCCCGG
>CAYGLT010000028.1:28358-29841 GCA_964350875.1 uncultured Phycisphaeraceae bacterium
CCCCGACCCCCGCCGCCCATCGGCTACAATCGCCCGCGTGACCCAACCACCCCGGGACGCGGCCAAGGCGTGGCCGATGCCCGGGCGGTGGCCGCGCTCGACGATCGAACCCACCACCCGCCCTCCGACCCTCTGGAGCACCCATGGCCGGCAAGCCCTCCACCGATCCCAATGTCTTCATCCTCCCCGACCTGGGCGAGGGCGTGCACGAGGCCGAACTCATCCGCTGGCTCGTCAAGCCCGGCGATCGCGTCGAGGAGCACCAGACCGTCGCCGAGATGGAGACCGACAAGGCCCTCGTCGAGGTCCCGTCCCCCCGTGACGGCGTCATCAAGACGCTCAACGGCGAGGTCGGCCAGATCATGAATGTCGGAGAGGTCGCCTGGACCTACGAAGGCGCCGCCGACACCACCGAGCCCAAGCCCCAGCCCTCGCGCACCACGACCGCCGCGTCCGCTCCCGAGAAGTCGGCCGAGCGTGAAGACGCCGGGACCGTCGTCGGCGCGCTCTCCGAGATGCCCGGGATCACCGCGACCGAGGGCAAGGCCCTCGCGACCCCCGCCGTCCGCCGCCTCGCCCGCGATCTGGGCGTGGACATCGACACCGTGCCCGGCTCGGGCATCGGCGGCCGCGTGATGGAGAAGGATGTCCGCGCGTTCGCCGAGCAGGGCTCGACCGCCTCGCGCAACGGCTCGCACGCGCCGTCTCGCCCCGCGCCGGCCCCAGCGCCGCGCGACGACCACCATGTCGTCGAGCGCCACGCGCCCGTCCAGCGACGCGAGTCGAGCACCACCCCGGCGCTCGCCACCCAGGTCCCCGAGCGCCCGCGTCCCGCGGCCCCGGCCTCTCCGGGCGAACTCACCCGCATCCCGTTCCGCGGCGTGCGCAAGACCATCGCCGCCCGGCTCCGCGAGAGCGTGAACACCGCCGTCCACTTCAATGTGATGGACGAGGCGGATGTCTCCAACCTCGACGCCGTGCGCAAGCGCACCGCCGCCAGCAGCGGCGAGAAGATGTCCTTCCTGCCCTTCGTCGTCTCGGCGGTGTGCAAGGCGCTCCAGTCGTACCCCTCGCTCAACGCGACGGTCGATGACGACGCGGGCGAGATCCTGCGCCACCGCTCGGCGCACATCGGCGTGGCCGCCGACACCGACCACGGGCTGACCGTGCCCGTGATGTTCGACGCCGACCGCATGGGTGTGCTGCAGATCGCCCGCGAGATCGACAACCTCGCGAAGATGACGCGCGACCGCACGATCCCGCGCGATCAGTTGATGGGCAGCACCTTCACGATCAGCAATGTCGGCTCGTACGCGGGCCGCTTCGCCACCCCGATCATCAACTACCCCGAGGTCGCGATCCTCGGCGTGGGCCGCGTCCGCGAGGGCGTGGTGGTGAAGGACGGGATGCTGAAGATCGCGAAGGTCATGCCGCTCTCGCTGGCGGCCGACCACCGCGTGGTCGACGGCGCCGAGGCGGCGCG
>CAYGLT010000029.1:0-25480 GCA_964350875.1 uncultured Phycisphaeraceae bacterium
CCGCCCGACGAATCGCTCGCGCTCACGCCGCCGAACTCGCCGTCCTCCTGCTCATCGAACGAAGAAGAATCGCTCGGGAACGACGGCGCAGCGGTGGCGAAACCGACGCCGCCGAACTCCGGCTCCGCGATGAAGACATCTTCGACATAGTCCTGAGGAATCGCCTGGCTCTGTCCGAGCGGGCGCGGCGCAACCGCGGCGCTGCCGACGGTCGCGTTCGTCCGGTTGCCGCGCAACTGATCCGCCGTCTGCCTCGCAAGATCCTGCGCACGGCGCCGGTTCTCGAGCGCACGCTCCCGGTTCTCGCGCAGCCAATCAAGGTGCGCACTGTTCGCGTCCTCGTCGACAATCGCGCCGGTGTTTCCCGAGGTTCGCGCGGCCGCATTGTTCCGAGCGCCCACCTGCATCCGCCGAGGGGTGCCCTGAGGCGACGAGGTCGGCCCGCTGATCGCACGCTCGGGCGCCGGGCCCGGGGCGATCGAAAGCCCGCCTGTGGTGTTCCGGTTGCGCGCCGACGCGCTGCTCTCGGTGTCCGCCTGCGTCGACAGGACCTGCACGCCGCTCGTGCCCTCGGCGTCGCAACCGCGCTGCAGGATGCCGAACAGCATCACGCCAAAGACACAGCCGATCACAGTCGCCCAGCCAACGCGGCTCATGGTCACCTCTTCGCTTGGATCGTTCCCGTGCTGCTGACGCGGCTCCAGGCCGCACACTCCAAGGATGCGCGGCCGTCTCCTCTATGCAATACGGGCGTGGGAGGACTTTGTTCCCCCTGTGACGGTTGCAACGCCTGCGCGGGCGTGACCTTCCGGCCCGCTTCCCTACAGTCCCCAGCCATGACCGCCCACACCACCCCCAGCGCCGGCCAGTCCCCAGAAATCGCCTTCCCAGAGGTCCGCGTGAATATGCGGATGCCCAACAACCCCTGCGTGGGCCGCATCGTCGCCAGCGAACTCTGCACCCAGCGCAAGGCAGCCGGATTCGTCCGCCACATCACCATCGATGTCAGCGGCACCGAACTGGAGGGCAACCTCCGCCCCGGACAGGCCTTCGGCGTCCTCACCCCCGGGGACGACCAGCGCGGCAAGCCCCATAAGCCCCGACTCTTCTCCGTCGCTTCACCCACCAACGGCGAGGACGGCGAGGGCAAGGTTATCGCCACCACCGTCAAACGCCTCATCGACGAGCACTGGGAGAACCACTCCCTCTACCACGGCGTGTGCTCCAACTACCTCTGCAACCTCCAACCGGGCGACGAGGTCCGCCTCTCCGGGCCCAACGGGAAGCGCTTCCTCCTCCCCGAGAACCCCGAGAACTACAACTACCTCTTCTTCGCCACCGGCACAGGGATCGCCCCGTTCCGCGGCATGGCCATCGACCTCATGCGCGCCGGCGTCTCCTCCCATGTCCACCTCTTCATGGGCGCGCCCTACGCCTCCGACCTCCTGTACCACCCCTTCTGGCTCGACCTCGCGAACAAGCACGACAACTTCCACTACACCACCGCACTCTCGCGCGAACGCCAGCACGACAACCACGACCCCATGTATTGCCACAACCGGGTCACCACCGAACTCGATCACCTGCTCCCCGTCCTCACCGCCGACAACACCCTGATCTACATTTGCGGCGTCGCGGGCATGGAACTCGGCGTCTTCCAGGAACTCGCCAAGCACCTCAACCGCTCACAACTCGAGCAGTACCTCCTCGTCGATCCCGAGGCCATGGGCGATATCCCCAACTGGAACCGCCGCATGATCCATCAGCAGATCAAACCCACCAAGCGCGTCCTCATGGAGGTCTACGCGTAATCACTCCACCCTCTCGCTCTGGGAGAGGGTGGTCGCGACCCCCGGGAGCGACCGGGTGAGGGCCGCGCATCAAGTCACCTCCTCACGCTCATACACTGCCCCACCCATGACCACTTCCACCGCCGCACGCCCCGTCGAAGTCCACTCACCTATGACCACCACGCGCGCGATCCTCATCACCGGCGCCGGCGGCGAGATCGGCCACGGGCTCATCTCCGCCCTCTCGGAGCGCTCCTCCACCCCCATCGTCGCGCTCGACAAAAACCCGCTCGACCCGCACATCGCCAAACGCTGCGCCGCGACCCTGCAGGCCGACATCACCGACGCCGACGCCGTCGCGTCCCTCGGCAAGCAGTACGCCTTCGACACGATCTTCCACCTCGCCGCCCTGCTCTCGTCGACCAGCGAGAAGGTGCCCGACCTCGCGCTCAAGGTGAATGTCCTGGGCACCGCGCACCTGCTCAAACTCGCCGCCGACTCCGGTGCCCACACCGGCAAACCCACGCGCTTCCTCTTCCCCTCCTCGATCGCGGTCTACGGCATGCCGGACCTCGCGACCAAGCAGCGCGCCGGGAAAGTCCGCGAAGACCAGTACAACACCCCGGCCACGATGTACGGGTGCAACAAACTCGCGTGCGAGCAACTCGGCCGCTACTTCTCGTCTCGCGACCAGCGATTCCGCAACGATCCGCAGACCGTCGACTTCCGCGCGATCCGCTTCCCGGGCATCATCAGCGCCGACACCGTTCCGTCCGGAGGCACGAGCGACTTCGCCCCCGAGATGCTCCACGCCGCGGCGCAGGGCAAGCCCTACGCCTGCTTCGTGCGCGAGGACACGCGCATCTCGTTCATGACGATGCCCGACGCCATCGCCGCGCTCCTCGCGCTCGACGCGGCGCCCCAGGACAAACTCACGACGCGCGTGTACAACATCGGCGCGTTCGCTCCGAGCGCGGGCGAGGTCCGCGACCTTGTCGCGAAGAACTTTCCCAACGCACAGGTGTCGTTCGAGGTCACGCCATCGCGTCAGGCGATCGTGGATTCGTGGCCCGAGGACGTCGACGACTCCGCCGCACGCCGCGACTGGAACTACGCGCCGAAGCACGATCTTCGCGCCGCGTTCGACGACTACCTGCTCCCGGCCGTCCGCGCACGCTACGCGTAATCCGCACCCTCTCCCCGTGGGAGAGGGTGGCCCGAAGGGCCGGGTGAGGGCAGTGCCGGGTGCCACTGGCGGCTCGCCCGCCAGTGCTCTTTCTTCTCCTCCATCTCCTCCGATCCGAGCCCGGTGCGCACGCACATCGGACAGAGCCTCGGGCGGAAGCACGAGGCAGGAGATTCGGCACACAATTGATCTCGGGATCGCATGCGTCTCCGACAACGCCTGCGTAACGCGCCATCGACGGACTTCAACGGTGCTGGCCGCATGCTTCCGCCTGCGGCTCTGTTCGGTGTTCACACACCTTCGCCGCCGCCCGCCTTGCGCACGGCGTCCTGCGCCGTGTCCAGCACCTCGTCCGCCCTGCCCACCGTGAACCACACCGCCTCGATCCCACCCGTCCCCGCCGTCGCGAAGCCGATCGTCCCCAGCCCGAAGATTCGCTCGGGGATCGACTTCACCATGACGAGGTTCTGGATCCTGCGCAACTGACACTCGAAGCGGAAGCGCCGGAACACGCCGCCCGTGCGCACCACGCGCCGGTTGGTCAGGATGTACCCCTCGTTGAACCACACGAGCGCTTGCCAGAACACGCGGAGCGCGCCGAGCAGCACGCCGTAGGTCGTCACCACGCCCGCGTCGATGGGCAGCCACCCGTTGCGCGCGATGAACACCACGAGCACGAGCGCGATCGCCAGTGCCAGCAGACTTCCCGCGCTCGCGAAGAGGATGAACAACGGATGAGGGCGCAGCGACAGGATCACGATCTCCCCGTCGTCAAGATCAGCCGCCGCCAGCGCGACCGGATCGCGCGCCGCCTGCGGCGCCACCGTGGGCGCGTTGGCCTGCAGACGCTCGGTCATCGCTTCCACTCGCTCTCGGCCAACACGCGCACATCCGGCAGATTGCGGTGCATCCCGTCGTAGTCCAGCCCGCAACCCACCACGAACGCGTCGGGGATATCGAAGCACGCGACATCCGAATCGACCGGATCGTCGCGCTCCTTCTCCTTGCGAAGCAGCACCACCACCCGCGCCGACGCGGGCGATTGCTTCATCACCCGCCGCTTGATCTCCGCGAGCGTGCGCCCGCTGTCGAGGATGTCATCGACGATCACCACGCGCTTGCCGCGCAGGTCGTCGGGCACATCCTGCACGACATTCAGCCCCTGAGAACTCGTCGCGGTTCCCGGGTAACTGCTGAAGGTCACCGGGCGGATCTGCATGCGCACGGGCATCGCCCGGATCAGATCTGCAGCAAACACCAGCGCGCCCGTCATCACCAGAATCAACTGAACCGAGTCGCTCTCGGGCAGGCCCAACTCGACGCGCTCACGCTCAAGGTCGGCGGACAGTTCCTCACCCGCCGCGCGCACGCGCTGCGCGATGCGCTCCTTGTCGATCAGCACCCTGCCTCGGGGTTCGCTCATGGTGTAAGTGTAATCGGCGACGCCGCCCCGCTCGTGGGCAACTTTCCGACGCGCACCGCGTCCTCGTAGCGCCGGATCGAGTCCTCGATGATCGAATGGGCCGCCTCGGCGGGCAGGATCTCGTCCACCTCGACATCCTTCCCCTCGAGCGTCTTGTAGTCCTCGAAGAAGCGTTTGAGCATCCGGAAGGTGTGCTGGGGGAAGTGGCTCGCCATCGTCAGCGACGCGTACGACGGGTCGTTCACCAGCACCGCCACGATCTTGTGGTCCGCCTGCCCGTCGTCGATCATCGTCATCAGGCCCACGGCCCGCGCCTCGCACAGGCAGAGCGGCGGGATCTCCTCCTCGCTGAACACCAGCACATCCAGCGGGTCGTCGTCCTCGGCGTAGGTCCTCGGGATGAACCCGTAGTTCGCGGGGTAGTACACCGCGCTGCTCAGCACGCGATCCAGTTTCAGCAGCCCCGTCGGCTTGTCCAACTCGTACTTGTTCGACGAGCCCTTGGGGATCTCGATCACCGCCCGAAAGTGGGCCGGGAGCGGGTGCTTCTCCGTCGCGGGAGACACATCATGCCAGGGATGGGCCAACGATCACTCCGTCCTTTCATCAACCGATCATCCACGCCGCCGAGCGGGGGCGATACTCTACGCGCATGCTGACCCTGCACTACGCAAACGCCCTCTCCGATCGCGTCGGCGAGCACGGCCTCGACGCCGCCTCACTCGCCCCCGCCAGCCCCTCGGCCAAGGCCGCGGCCGACCTCACCGCCCGCCTCGCCAAGACCCGCGGCACGGGCTGGGAACGCTGGCGCACCCTCCCCTTCGACCCCCAGCGCTCCGAGCACGCCTCCGCCGTGAAACGACTCGTCGAGCAGCGGCGCAGCGCCTGCGACAACCTCGTCGTCCTGGGCATCGGCGGCTCGGCGCTGGGCAACATCGCCCTCCAGAGCGCGCTCAACCCCGCGACTCATAACCTCCTCGACGCCAAGCACCGAAGCGGCCCGCGGTTGTTCGTGGTCGACAATGTCGATCCCGACTACTTCGGCGCGGTCCTCGACTTCATCCGCGCCAGCGACCCGGGCCTCACACGCACCTGTTTCAATGTCGTGAGCAAGTCGGGCGAAACCGCTGAAACCGCAACCCAGTTCATGACCATCCGCCGCATGCTCATCGACAAGCACGGCGAGAAGAACCATGCGAAATACATCGTCGCCATCACCGATCCCGCCAAGGGCACGATGCGCCAGATCTGCGACGCCAACGGCTACGACACGCTCCCCGTCCCCGACGGCGTCGGCGGACGATTCTCCGTGCTCTCTCCCGTCGGGCTCTTCTCCGCCGCGATGTGCGGCATCGAGATCGATGAACTCCTCGACGGCGCCGCCGTGATGGACGAACGCTGCTCGAACTCAGACCTCACGAAGAACCCCGCCGCGATGCTCGCGACGATCCTCGTGCGTCTCGGCCTCGAGAAAGGCAAAGCCAACCATGTGATGATGCCCTACTCCAACCGGCTCTATCTGCTCGCCGACTGGTTCCGCCAGTTGTGGGCCGAGTCGCTGGGCAAGGACAAGACGCTCGACGGCAAGCCGGTCAACGCGGGATTCACGCCCATCAAAGCGCTCGGAACCACCGACCAGCACTCGCAGGTCCAGTTGTACCGCGAGGGACCGAACGACAAGGCGTTCTGCTTCGTCGAGGTCGAGGACTTCGGCGACAACGATGTCGCGATCCCAACCGGTCTGGGCGTCGACGCGACGAAGTACCTCGAAGGTTCCACCTTCGGCACCCTGCTCAACGCCGAGAAGCGCGCCACGGAATACGCGCTGGTCGAATCGAAGCGTCCGAACCTGACCATCGCCATGCCGCGCATCGACGCGCGCCATGTCGGCGAGTTCATCGCGATGTGGGAGGTCGCGACCGCCTACGCGGGGCTGATGCTGAACATCGACGCGTACGACCAGCCCGCCGTCGAGACGGGCAAGGTCGCAACATTCGGGCTCATGGGTCGCGACGGTTACGAGGAGTGGAAACAGAAGGTCGACGAGCGCCTGCGCACGACCGACTTCGTGATCTGACAACGAAAAAGCCCCGGTCTCGAAAGACCGGGGCGTGGGGTCAGTTCAGATTGCCGTCAGGCCGCTCGGTTTAGCCGAGGAGCGAGAGGGCGTTCTGCGGCTGGCTGTTCGCGATCGACAGGACCTGCGTCGCGGACGACACGAGGATCTGCGAGCGGGTGAGCTCAGCGGTCTGCGACGCGAAGTCCGTGTCGCGGATGGCCGACTCGGCCGCGAGGGTGTTCTCGAGCGAGACGCCCAGCGAACGGATGGTCGCGCCGACGGTGTTCTTCTGGAACGCGCCGAGGCGGCCGCGGAGCGAGGAGATCTCGCTGATGGAGTTGGAGATGACCTTCTGGGCCTTGCTCAGGTCGCCGTCGACCAGGTTGAGCGAGGCGCCGGCGCCGAGGTCCGACAGGTTGAACACATTGCCGCCCGAGTCCTCGTAGCGGCCGACTTCGCGAGCGGCCACGTTGGAGATACCGATCGACACCTTGTTGCCGATGTTGACCTCGCCGGCGAGCTGGAAGTCAGCGCCGCCGCCGGTGATGGTGAACGCCGAGACGTTCGCGAGGGTCTGCGAAGCGGTGTTGTCGAGTTCGATCTCGACATCAAGGAAGTCGGTGTTGATGCGGGCGACCTTGCCGACGGTCGTGGCGTTGATGCCGTTGATCGTCGCGCCGAGGTCCTGACCGGCGTCGGTGATGCGGCTGTTCGAAGCCGCGAAAGTCACGCCCGAACCGGTGTCGGCGGCGTTGTTGTCCTGGGTCTGGTAGGTGTAGACGCCCGCGGTCGGGCCGACGGCGGCGCCGTCGTCGAGGATGCGGACCGAGACGAACTCGTTGGAGCCGTACTCGGTGCTGGCGAGGCGGATCGCCGTGCCGGAGACGCTCGCCTCAACGCCCGTCACATCGGTGAAGGTGTTGATGTTGTCGGCGATGTCGGCCAGCGAGGTGCCCGAGGCGAACGACAGTTCGCGGGAGCCGCCCACGCCGCCGATCTCGATGACGAAGTTCTCGGTGGCCGAGCCCAGGTCGAGGGCGGCGGCGCCGAAGGACAGCGCGAGGGCGCCGACCTGCGCCGACTGGGTCACCTGGATGTTGACATCGCGGGTGCCCTCGTAGGTCAGCTTGGCGCCGTTGACCTTGTAGCTGGCGAGGCTGGAGTCAACGCTGTTGACGGTGTAATCGAAGTTGCCGTTCAGGAGCTTGATGCCCTGGAACGAGGTGGCCGCGGCGACGCGGTCGATGGTCTGCAGGATCGAGTCGACCTGCAGCTGGTTCGCCTGCTTTTCAGCGCCGGAGAGGCCGGCGTCGTTGGCGGTCTGGGTGACGAGGCCCTGGAGTTCGGTCAGAAGACCCGAGATTTCCTGGAGACCACCCTCGGCGATGTTGGCGACCTGGTCAGCACGCTCGGCGTTGCTGACGGCCTGACCCGTGCCGCGTGCCTCGGCGCGCAGCGCCTCGGACGCGATCAGACCCGACGGGTCATCCTTACCACGGTTCACGCGCAGACCGGTGCTCAAACGCTCGAGCGAGGTGGTCAGCGACTTGTTGTTCTGGCCCAGGACGCGCTGAGCGATGAGCGACTGAACGTTGGTGTTGATGCGACTCATGGTGAATCCGATCCTCCGTGAAACCCCCCGACGACGCGAGGGCGTATCCGTGCAGCTGCGCCATCCGAACCGCTCCACCGCGGCAGGGTCGAGCCGGCCGCGTACGCACGCGACCTCGACTCGGCGGGGCGCAACTGCCCCGGCGCTTCGGCCCCGGGTTCCTTCCCGAGGGCCAGCGAGCGGATCGGCCCGCCGCGAAGGTCGTTTCACCGGGAATCCCCCCAGAGGCACAACACCGCGCAGCGCACGCGGCGCAGACCTCACAGACCGCACAGACGGAACGACCGAGAACCGATCGTCCGAAAACGACAAACGCCCACGCGCGGTCCTCCACGCGTGGGCGTCGATCAGAAGAGAGGAGAGTTCTCAGGAGCGGTCCGCCTTGTCAACGCGGCCGCTGTTGTCGGTTATCCGAGCAGCGTCAGCGCGTTCTGCGGCTGGCTGTTCGCGATGCTCAGGACCTGCGTCGCCGACTGGGTCAGGATCTGGCTGCGCGTCAGTTCGCTGGTTTCCTTCGCGAAGTCCGCGTCGCGGATCACCGACTCGGCGGCCAGCGTGTTCTCGAGCGACACGCCCAGCGAGCGGATCGTCGCGCCGACCGTGTTCTTCTGGAACGCGCCCAGGCGGCCGCGGAGTTCGCTGACCTCCTTCACCGCCGCGCTCACCACGCGCTGCGCCTTGGTCAGGTCGCCGTCGACAAGATTGAGTTCGCGGCCGGCGCCGAGGTTGGCGAGTTTGAACTCGTTGCCCGCGGAGTCCTGATAACGACCGACCTCGCGGCTCGCGACATTCGAGATGCCGATCGACACCTTGTTGCCGATGTTCACCTCGCCCGCGAGTTGGAAGTCTGCGCCGCCACCCGTGATGGTGAAGGCGTCGATGTTGCCCAGCGCCTGGGCCGCCGCGGTCGTCAACTCCAGTTCCACATCGAGGAAGTCGGTGTTGATCCGCGCGACCTTGCCGATGGTCGTCGAGTTGATGCCGTTGATGGTCGCGCCAAGGTCCTGCCCGTAGTCGAGCACTCGGTTGGCGGCGTTCACGAAGGTCGTTGCGCCGCCGCCCACATCGGCCGATGTGTTGTCCTGTGCCTGGAGACGGTAGAGCCCGTCGCCCACGGCGCCCGCGTCGTCGACCACGCGCACCCCGACGAACTCGTTGGAGCCGAACTCCACGCTGTCGAGACGCACGCCCGTTCCGGAGACCGCGGCGGAAACGCCCGTCACATCCGTAAAGGTATTGATCGTGTCCGCGATGACCGCGAGCGTGGTTCCCGACGAGAACGAGAGTTCACGCGAGCCCTCGGGGCCGCCCACCTCGATCACGAAGCGGTTGCCCGGCGCCTCGGCGCCGCCGCCCAGGTCGAGCGAACCGGCCGCAAACGAGAGGAAGAGCGAGCCGACCTGCGCCGACTGGGTCACCTGCACGACGACATCGCGCGTGCCCTCATAGGTCAGTTTGGCGCCGTTCACTGCGTACGCGGCGATGTCGGAGTCCACGCCGTCGACGGTGTAGTCGAAGTTGCCGTTCAGCAGTTTGATGCCTTGGAACGAGGTCGCGGCCGCCACGCGGTCGATGGTCTGGATGATCGAGTCGATCTGGAGTTGGTTCGCCTGCTTCTCGGCGGCGGAGATGCCGCCGTCGTTGGCCGCCTGCGTCACGAGCGACTGGACCTCGATCAGGAGACCCTGGATCTCCTGGAGCCCGCCCTCGGCGATGTTGGCGACCTGGTCGGCGCGCTCGGCGTTGTCGATCGCCTGCTTCGTGCCGGCGGCCTCGGAGCGGAGGTTCTCCGACGCGATCAGACCCGCGGGGTCGTCCTTGCCGCGCGTGATCCGAAGGCCCGTGCTGAGCCGCTCGAGCGTCTGCGAGAGTTGCTTGTTGTTGATGCCCAGGTTGCGCTGAGCGATGAGCGACTGAACATTGGTGTTGATGCGACTCATGACTGCCGTCTCCGCGAGACGAGCCCGCACCGATAGCGCCGGGCTCGCGCTGAGCGAGCCCCGGACGCGCCGATGCGCGGCGCCTTCCGTGGTTCGTGTCTGATGCGCGCCGAGTGCTTCGGAGCGCCGTCCCGAGCCACACTGGCCGGGACACCACGGCTATCGGCCCTGTCCAAGGGCCACATAACCTCCGTCGAAGATTTTTCGCGGACTTTCGCCCCCCCAGACCCACCCGGAAACGAAAAGAGCCCCCCGGACCGTTCAAGTCAGGGGGGCTCGACGAGAGAGATGGTGGTTCGTTTCGGGCGTTACCCGAGGAGCGTCAGCACATTCTGGAGTTGCGCGTTGGCGGTCGCGAGCACCGTGGTGCCCGCCTGGGTCAGGACCTGCGCACGGGTCATCTCGCTGGTCTCGAGCGCGAAGTCCGCGTCGCGGATCTGCGAAGACGCCGCCGTCACATTCTCGAGCGTGGCGCCGAGAGACCTGACATTGGTCTGGAGCGTGTTCCGCTCGAATGCGCCGAGGCGGCCTCGGAGCACCGCGACCTCGTCGATCGCGGTTTCGAGCACCTTGCTTGCCTCGATGAAGTTGCCCGAGAGCAGCGCGTTCTTCCCGCCCGACTTGAGCGTGTTGAGGAACTGGAGTTCCGTGCCGCCGCCCGGCAGGCTGATCAGCGTCCCTCCCAGCCGCGAATCCGCGAGGGACTGGATGCCGATGTTCGTCTGCAGACTGCTCTTGACCTGCGGCCCGAGTTGGTACAGCGCGCCGCCGCCCGTGACGGTGAAGGTCGTGGGCGTGCTCGGAACATCCTGCGCGAAGGTCTCCGTCAGGAAGAGTTCGAGGTCGAGCGCCCGTGTCCTCACGGTGATCTGCAGACCGTCGCCCGACGCCACTGCGCCGTTGACGATCGCCGTCACATCGCGGCCCTGATCGCGCTGCGCGTCGATGAGGGTCGCCGTGGTCCAGTCGATGGGCTCGGGATCGCTGTCCGCGAGGCGCACGGTCGAGAAGAACGCGCCGGGGTTGCCCAGACGCTGAACGCTGACGAACGCGGAGTTGCCGTGCTCGACCGAGTAGAAGCGCAGGCCGGAGGTCGCGTTGGCGGGATCGACATACTCGGCGCGGATGCCCGTGTTGTCGCTGACCCCGTTGATGCCGTCGAGGATCGCATCGAGCGAGACGCCCGAGGCGAACTCGAGCACCTGCACGCCCTCGGGGCCGGCGATCTCGAGCGAGACGGCCGACGGCGTCGTGCCGCCGCCCGGCGTGATGCCCGGGATGAGCGAGGTCGAGGCGTACAGACTGGCCTGCTGCGCCGAGGCGATGACCTGGACATCGATGTCCACGGTGTCGCGTGTGCCGAAGTTCACCGCGTTGATCTTCTGGAACGCGATGGCGTTCCCGTCGATCCCGCTGGTGAGGTAACTCAGCGACCCGTCGAGGAGTTTGAGCCCCGCGAACGAAGTGCTGTTGGCGATGCGCGTGATGGACTCGATGGCCGAGTCGATCTGCAACTGGTTGGCTTCCTTCTCCTCCTGGGAGATGGCGCCTGAGTTCGCCGCTTCGACCACGAGCGCCTTGATCGAGTTGAGCAGGTCGGACGCCTCGGACATGGCGCCCTCGGCCGTCGCGATGACGCCGCTGGCTCGCTCCGAGTTCTTGATGCCCTGCTCGATGCCTGCGATCTCTGTGCGCAGTCGCTCGCTGACGATCAGGCCCGCGGGGTCGTCGGCGCCGCGGTTGAGCCGCAGGCCGGTCGAGAGCCGTGTGAGCCGGGTCTGCAGGTCGCCCTGTGATCGCGCGAGGTTTCGTTGCGCGATGAGACTCGAGATGTTCGTCTGTATGCGGGCCATGGCAATCCTCCGTGATTGCGTTGGGCTCGCCCGTGGGGGATCAACCCCGAGCTCGGGCGCTCAATCCCTGGTGGTTCAGGCGGTGCGCAGTCCCTTTGACTGCGATGCGGACGACCCGGCCGCGGCCTGCGCGGGCTGCGCAGCGTTCGGCCCCGATGCGTTCAAATCCTTGACGGCGCTCACGGTCGCCCCGGCGATGCCGCGCGACGCGCGGCCCCCGTTGCGCTGCGGACCGGTCGAGATAGCGTTCAGCGTGCTCAGTTCGTTCCCGGCCAGGCCTGCCGCGCGCTCGTTCTCAGCACGGATCGCCTCGTACACCTCTTTGCGGTGCACCGCGATCCGCGCCGGCGCGTTGATGCCCAGCCGGACCTTGTCGCCGCGGATGTCGACCACCGTGATCTCGATGTCATCACCGATCATGATCGTTTCATCGCGCTGACGGGAGAGGACCAGCATTCCTCGGCTCCTTCCTTGGCGGCCTCGGCGCACACGCGCCGGGCGTTGGCCGCCGTCTTCCATGACGGCGACGCTCCCGAACAGTTTCCCCTGCGCCGCACGCCTACACCGCGCGACGCACCGTGCCTGCCTCAGCCCCTCACGCGGAAACCGCGCGCTGGGTCTCGGGAAGCGTCATCACATGGTGGCGCGTCGTCCAGCGGCGATCCGCCAGCACGAGTTGCTCGCCGCTCATACGGGCCGAGTTCACGACCAGCGGACCCTGCAGGTTCGCCGTCAGCGTCTCGCTGACCTTGTTCACGATCACGAAGACCTGCGCGTCGTCCAGCGACTCGAGCGCCAACTCTTCCATCTGCTCGGGGCGGATGGGCGCCGAGTAGTCGGGGAAGAACAGGCCCGGGTCCGTGATCACGAACGCCAGGCTCGGCTCCTCGACGCTCTGAAGCCAGAAGAAGGCCGCGTCGTCGTTGGGCTGCAAGAGGCAGTACCGCGTGTACGCGGAGAACCCGAGCAACCCCTTGGCGAAGGTGATCACCCTGCTGTCGTCAATGTCCACGATCCCGAATCGCGTGGTCCGCACCTGCATCGCCGCGCTCCGCACTGGCCTGTAGTTCCATGCTCGTCCCGGCGCGACTCCCGCGCCGGCTGACATCCTGTCGTTCACCCGCCCAGGCCATAAGGGCGGGACCGACGCGCGTCCCGCGCGCCGGCCGAAACTCCGTTCAATTCCTCCCGGGGCCGCTTAGCCCAGGAAGTCCAGCAGGGAGAGGCCCGTCACCCGGGCCGCCGTCGCCAGGCCCGCCTGACGCTGGAGTTCGAGGAGGTTGAACCTCGTCGACGCCTCCGTGTAGTCGAGGTCGCGCAGTCCGCTGCGGATCTCCTCGTCCAGCAACCGCGCCTCGAAGACGCGATCCTCACCCTTGTCCACTCGCGACGCGCGGACGCCCACAAGGGCACGCGCACGCACGATCTGATCGATATCTTCTTCCAGTCGCTCACCAGCAAGTTGAATGCCAATGCGGCTGTCGCCGTCCAGCGCGTTGCGCAACTCCACCAGCGTGCTGAAAATGCTGTCAACGCGCACCCCCGCGCGGTCCTCGGCGGCAAAAGTTGCCGGCGCCCCCGCCGTGAAGGTCCCGTCGAGCAGGCCCAGGTCCGACGCCGCGTACCCGTTCAGACTGCTCACCGAGGTCTGCCCGGCGCCGCCCGAGGTGTCCTCGAACACGATCCCGTTCCCGGTGGTCGCCAGCGTCGCGTTGAACACTGCGCCGAACCCCGCTCCCGCCGCCTCGGCGTTGATCTTCGCGAGGATCGATCCGGCGTCCACGAGATCCGCCTGCACGAGATCGACGGTGAAGGTCGAACCGTCCGTCAGCGTCACCCGGAAATCCACATTGCGGTTCGGGTCGGGAAGCCCCGTCACCGGATCGACCTCCCCGTCGGCGATCGTGACGCCCTTCCCGAAGTTGAACACATCCGTGGGAGTGCGGTCGCTGAGCGAACGGATGCCCAGCGTCGTCGCCGCCGTGCCGCCGCTCTCCCCGACCGACATCGTCAGGCCCGAAACCTCGTTGATCACATCGATGCCGCGGCCGTCCTCGTTGATCTCCACGCGGATGCCCAAATCGAGCGCCGCCACAGCCGCGCGGAATTGCCCGATCGTCTGCGTCGGGTCCGTCGTCACCGTGCCGATCGCGTCGCCGTTACGGAACAGGATGTCCCCGAACGCCAGCGCGACCGCGGGATCGAGATCCCCCAGCAGCGTGCGATCGCTGAGGACAGGATCGAGGTCCTGATTCGGGTTGATGTTCGTGCCGGCGAGATTGGTGTAGGGATGACCCTCGAGACCAAGATCCTTGGCGATCGTGCCCGCGCCGATGTCCGCGAAGGTGATCGTGTTGCCGCCATTGACATTGAGCGCAAGCCGCTCCGCGTTCCCGAGACTGATCCCGCTGGTGGGGTACGGCCCGGCAAGCGCGCCGGGCGCCTGCGCGTTGATCGCGGACTCGAGCGTGTCGAGCACATCGCCGATCGTCGTTGCGCCGGAGAGATCGACGGTGAAAGTCGCCGCATTCACGGTGACATTGAGCTGGCCGAGCGTCACGCCGCGCTGGCGTGCCCCGCGCACATCCGAGAGCGGCGTCTGCCGCGTGAGCGCAGGATTGAGATCGACATCACCCTCGACGCGCGTCGAGAGCGAACCGAACGCCAGATCGGCGCCGATCGTGATGGGAAGGTCCAGATCGTCGCCGATGTCGGTGCGCAGCCCGTCGCCGTGCCCCACATAGCGGTACCCCCCTCGGAATTCTTCGATCGGCGCACGCGCCGTTGTCGAACCGCCGAAGACATGGATATCGAGGTAGTTCGTGTTCGCGGTCGACTGCAGTTCCGTCAGAAGCGACTGGATCACCAGCGCCTGGTTCCGCCGCGTGACGGCGTCCGAGGTCGTGTTCAGTTGGTCGCTCGCGATGGCCACCGACTCGCGCGCCAGTTCGGTCGCGTTGCTCAGGGCGTTGTCGAGCGTGCCCAGCGTCGCGCCGGCGTGCTGAATGTTCCTCAGCCGCTGGTCGGACCGCTCGATGCGCCCGTCGAGCACCGCGATCACCGAGGTGTAGATCGGGTCGTCGCTGGGACGGTTGACCTCGCGGCCCGAACTGATCTTCTCCTGCAAGCGCAGCAGTTCCACGCTCGTGCGCGTGACGCCCGATTGCACAATCCCCTGGGTGAGCAGGTTGGGAGCACGAGCGAAACTGGCGCCGATGTTGGTCATGGTCAGATGATCCCGATGAGGGTCTGGAGCATCTCGTCAACGACATTGATGAAGCGAGCCGCCGCCTGATACTGGCGCTGGAACTGGATCAGATTCAGCGTCTCTTCGTCCGCGTCGACGCCGCTGACACTCGCGCGCTGGGCCTCGAGATTCTCGCGCACGAGCCGCGTCGCCTCGGAGCGCGTCCGTGCGCCCGCGGTCGAGACGCCGATGCGTTCGACGGTCTTGAGCCAGGAATTCTCGATCGTGAGACCGTCGAGCGACTGCACCCCGCGTTCGCGGAGCAGCGTGATCGCCAGCGCGGTCTCGTTCGTGCCTTCTCCCAGCCCGCCGACGAGTCGGAGCGGCTCGTCGATCAGTTCCTGGCGCACGCGAATATCCCCAGCGTCCGTGCCGGAGAAATACCCGTTCACGCCCAGCGTCGCGAGGACGCCCGACGAGTCGTTCTCGAAGTTCACATCGAAACCGGAGTCCGAATACACGCGCAGTTCACCCGCGGGGGTGATCTCGGCGTTGATGTTCGGCACCGCGTTGATCGAGGCGACCAGCGACGCGAGCGATGTGTCGTCCCCGAATCCCGCGACGCCCGTGTTGTCGATCCCGTCGAGATCGACCTCGATGACCGTCCGCACCTCGGCGCCGCTCGAATCGCGCACGACGACGGTGAAGGTCCCGTTCTTCGGCCCGTACGGCAGCCCGCTGAGCGTCTCGTTCGTCGGATCGTTCAGCGCGATCGTCTGGTCCGCGATCGGCAGGCGAAGCGATCCCGTCAGGTCTGTCAGCGGCGTCCCAGCCCGGCCCGAACTGTGCAGGTTATTGACCTCGAAGATCACCGCGCTCGCCAGCGTGTCCAACTCCTCCGAGGTCTGCGCCAACGCCCCGTTGCGCACCTCGAGCAGGCCGCCCAGCCGCCCGGAAGTCAGGTTGAGTTTCTCGTCGTTCGCGCGAATCCGCAGCGCGACGGCGAGTTCCCCGTTCACAACCTCCTGGTCGAAGTACACACCCCGCGATTCGCCCGCGAGCACGACCGGCGACGAGCCCACGAACACATCGACCGACCCGCTCGGCTGTTCGACGGTGTTGATCTCGATCAACTGGCTGAGTTCGACGAGCAACTGGTCGCGGCGGTCGCGCAGATCGTTGAACTGCGTCCGTCCTCCCTCGCTGGTCGTCACCGCGTGATTGATCGACGCGATCTCGGAGAGGATCTCATCCGCGCGCGTGATGCCCGAACCGAGTTGCTGATCGATGCCCTGCTGGATGCGGTTCAGGTCCTGGCTCAGCGCACGCACGAACGACGCGAGCGTCACGCCCGCCTCGACCGCGGTCGCGCGTGTCTCGGTTGCGGCCGGGTTGTTCGCGAACTCCGAGAACGCCGCGAAGAAGTTGTTGATCTCGGTGGAGAGATCGACTCCCGTCAGTTCGTTGAGCAGCCCCTCGATGCTCGACAGCACCTCTTCCGAGGTCGTCGCGAACGACTCGCGCGACACGCCGTCCTGCAGCCGTCCTTGCAACGCCTCGTCGATCTGACGGATGACCTCGACCACGCGCACGCCGCGGCCGATGTACACGCCGGCGGCCTCGGCCGAACCCGCGACGGGCTGGATCCGCGCCACCTGACGCGTGTACCCGGGCGTCGAGATGTTCGCGAGGTTGTGACCGGCGACCTGGATCGCCGTCTGCGCCGTCGTGAGGCCGGACTGCCCGATGTTGAATGCGTTGGTGAGCGACATGATTAACTCGTGAGGTCCACGCCGCACAACGCCGAGGGCGCGGCGTTCACCACGCCACGATGGGAGTACGCGCCCGAGCCGCTGAGACGCTGCTCGACGCTCCGCACGATGCCCTGGATGTGCCGCGCAACGGTCTCGGCGGCGTCACGCGTCGACGCGTTCGCCGCACGCAGCGATTCGATCACCTCACGCAGCGCGTGCGCGACCGTTTTGACGCGTTCGCCCAGCGGTCCGCCGATCCGGGGGACGAGCCACTCCGCGTTTGGACGCCAGCCGCGCGGCGAACCGACAGGGATTCCGCCAAGCAACGGGACGAGTTCGCGCACCACGCTGTCACGGCGCTGATCGAGCGCCGCGATGCGCTGCGCGATCGTGCTCTCCTCCGCGATGCACGCGTTGAGTTCGTTGATCCGGGCCCGCTTGAGCGCATCCTTGCGGCGCTCGACGACCCCGAGCATTGCTTTGTGTTCGGTCAGCATCGCCTCGAGCAGCGCGCACATCTCGCCCGCGAGCGTGTCGACGCTTCGTGCCGGTGACTGCTTCGTGGTGGTGGATGCGTTACGCATAGAGTCCGCTCCCTGGCTGGCGCACGGCGGCGCTCTGTTTGAGCAAGTCGGATGCCAGCCGATCCACGATGCCGAACCCGCTCGCGCGGACGATCTGCTGCGAGATCGCCTCGTCGAGCATGGGCGCGAACGCCTTCTCCATATCGCCCGGACCGAACGGCGCGGGCGCGTTGTTGCTCTCGCGCAGGATCTTGAGCGTCGGCTCGATCATCGCGACCGACACGAGGTCCTCGGCGGTCTTCCGCGCCTTGCCCTCGGGCGAGCGCTCGTAGGCCGGCGTGCGGCGGATCGGCGCGGTGGTCGACCGTTCCGCCGCGCGTTCACGCGCGAGCGTCAGGCCGTGCAAACCGGAAGTGACGGGTGTTGCGGTGATCATCAGTCCACCACGATCTCCGCGTGGAGGTTCCCGCTCCGACGGAGCATGTTGATGATGGCGATCTGATCGTCGACGGTGAGATCGATCTGGCGGAACGCCGTAAGAAGGTCCTGCAGGCGCGCCGCCTCGCTGGGCCTCGCGTTGGTATGCACCGTCGCCCAGCGGCTGGGCGTGGCGACCTGCGCAGCGCCTTGCGGCGTCGGCGCCGCGGTGTTGATGACCAGATCCCGGTAGGTGATCAGCGTCGGCCCGATCTCGACATTCCCGGTCGCGACGATCGCGCCCTCGCGCTCGTTGATGATGATGCGCGCGGGCAGATCCAGGAGCGACGCGTCGAAGCGGATCGCCATGATGTCCGCGATGAAGTTGGCCGGGTCGGGCCGCTCGACATCGGGGATGCGCACACGAACGACACGCTCGGTGATCGCGCGGGCGAGTTCCTCGCCGGTCTCCTCAAGCCCGAGGCGGTGCTGGTTGATGATGCTCGCGAAGAGTTGCGTCGTCGACCACCCGGCGTAGGCGGGGTCGATGACGAGTTGGATCGTCCCGTCGGGGGAGATCGTCTGCATGTCGATGCTGCGCACCAGCGTCGCCCCGCCGCGCACGCGGCCCGTCGCGGGGTTCGTCCCCTCGATGCTCACCGGGCCTTCGGCGAACCCGTACACGCCCTGCCCGGGCAAAGGCCCGCGAAGGGGCGCGAGGAAGAGCCGCCCGCCCGCGAGACTCGGCGCGCTGTTGATCGTCGAGACGAAGACATCGAGTTGATCGTCGGTGCGCGCCCCCGTCGCGGGGATCTCGCAGGTGACCATGACCAGCGCCACGCTCCGGGAGTTCGCCAACTCGTCGAAGTTGGCGATCGGGTTGCCCTCATTCTCGAGCAACTTGGCCAGCGGGCGCGCGACGATGAGGTCTTCGGCGCTGTCGCCCGTCCCGGGCAGACCGATGACCAGGCCGAACCCGCGGAGCACGCTCTTGCCCTGGCCTTCCAGGCGGGCGATCTCCTTCACGCTCGCGGCGTCGGCGATCGGGCACAAGGCGCCGAGCAGCGCAACGACGAGCGCAAGAGCCGCGCGGAGTGCGCATTGTCCGACGGTCCGGTCGGGGTTCATCAAGGATCCTCCTTGGTTCATGCGTGACTCGACGCAAGCCGGGCGCCAGCGTGCCGCGGCCGCGATCAGAAGGCGAAGATGGCGTCCAGGGCCTTGGTGATGAAGCCCTTCTTGGCCGCGTCGCGGACCTCGCCGCCGTTGATGACCTCGAGTCGCAGGTCAGCAAGTTGGCTGGACTGAATGGTGTTGGACTGGGTCACATCCTCCACGCGGCAGGTGCCCGAGACGAGCATCAACTGCTCCTCGTCGTCCGTGAAGAGCGACGCGCGGGCCTCGAGCACGACCAGCCCGTTGGGCTTCACATCGATCACCTTGGCCGTGATCCGCGCCGTGATTCGGTCCTCGCGGCCCATCTCGCCGTCGCCGTCGAAGGTGCGTCCGGAGTTCACATCGACCGAAGGCAGGTTGGAAGTGTCCGCCTTCACGAACTGGAAGTCGGTGAAGACCTTCCCGAGGTCGATGAACTCGTTCACATCGACGGTCGTCGAGGTTTCCTTGTCGGTCTTGAGCGCCTGATCGCGTTCGATCTTGCTCGACTGGTTCACGATGATCGTGATGAGGTCGTTCGTCTTGATCTGGCGAGGGGGCAGCGGCTGGATGGCGTAGAGACTCACGCCGTCGAGGTCCGCGACCGGGTTGGGCGGGAGCGGCTGGCCCGCAACGATCGGAGGGGGCGGCGCCGCGAGCGGGAGGTTGTCTTCCTTCGTCCCCGTCGGCTGGCGGAACAGGCTCTGCGCGCTCGCGTTGCCCGCGAGGATCGCGAGCACGGTTCCCGACACGAAGAAACGCACGATGGGTCGGCGATCAGTCATGGCTGGCTGCTCCGGCGTCGAGGATCACGAGGCCCGGGCCGGCGACCCGCGCGAGGAAGGATTTGCGGTCGCGTGCGCGGCTCAGTTCCACGAGTTCGCCCTCGCGGCCGTCGGCCAGCGCACGCGCTTTGGTCTTGAGCAGCATCGATCCGGCCAGCGCGTGCACGGTGACCAGATCCCCGCGCTTCACGACGACCGGCGCTTCCACATGGTCCGTGCGCACGATCGTGCCGGTGTCGAGGCGGGTCCGCGCTACCGCGCCGACGGCCTGCGCTTCCTGCCTGATCGGCGGCGCACCGGACGGTGGCATCCAGACCGTCGCACGGGAGAGCATCGATGCCTCGATGCGCTCGCCGCGGCCTACGGGCGCGTTCAGGGTGAAGACATCGACCCGGAGCGAGACATCGGCGCGGACCTGCCCGTCGGCGACCAGATGATCGCCCTCGTACATCCACACGCGGATCGTGAGCCGCGAGGAACTCGCGCTGCTCGTCTCGATGTCCACCCGGCGGCCAAGGATGGTCCGGTTCAGCAGTCCCTTGCCCGCGTCTTCGAGCGCGACACGGATGTTCTCAGGCTCGGCGCCGAAGAGTTCGCGCAGGGTGGCGACGATGCGGTCCCCGATGGTTTCGACGCCCGATGCGCCGGGCGAATACTCCGCGGGCGTGATCTGAGCGCTCTGCTCGGCCGGTTCAACCTTCTGCGTCGCGATCCGCACGGAGCATCCGGCGCCGCGCAGCGCGATGCGCCCCCAGTTGACCTTGCGGGTCTCGAGGGCCGCCCGGACATCCTGGAGCGTGAACTCCCGGCGTTCATCGACGGAGCCGAGCACGACCGTAGCCAGGTCCTGCGCGTCCGCCCCATCGAGGATCGCGATGTCGCCCAGCGTGACTTCGCCGGCCGCCGCCAGCGTGACGCTCGGGCGGAGCGAGATCGATCCGGCGAATGCGCTCGATGAAGCCGCCGCGATCACCGCGAGAAGGAGCGTCAGGAGAAGTCGTGCGAGCGTGTTCATGCGATCAACTCCCTGGATCACCTGCCGAGTTGCGAGATCGTGCGCAGCGCCTCGTCGGCGGCGCGGATCGACTGGCTGTTCATCTCGTACGCGCGCTGCGTGCGGATCAGCGCGATGAGTTCCTGTGTCGGATCGACATTCGACCCTTCGAGGAAACGCTGCTGGAGGCGCCCGAAGTTCTCGTCGGTCGGGTTGCCCGTGATGGGCGGCCCGGAGGACTCGGTCTCGCCGAACAGGTTCTGCCCGAGTTGCGACAGACCCGCGGGGTTGATGAACGACGCGAGTTCGAACTGCCCGACCTCGGTGGGATCGACCACGCCCGGCTGGAAGGCGAGCACGCGGCCGTCCTCGGTGATCTCGACCGACACCGTGTCGTCGGGGATCGAGATCGTCGGTTCGAGGCGGTACCCCGCGGAGTTGGCGAGCACGATCTCGCCGTCGCGGTTGATCGCGAAGTTGCCCGCTCGTGTGAAGGCGATGCCGTTGGGCGCGTAGTCCGGGGGGACCTGCACGCGGAAGAAGCCGTTGCCCTCGATCGCGACATCGAGTTCGCGCTCGGTGTTGATGAGCGAGCCCTGCGCGAAACTGACCTGCGTGCCGCTGACCTTCACGCCCAGGCCGACATACAGGCCGGTGGGTTTGACGGCGCCGAGCGAGTTCTCGACGCCCGGCTGGCGCTTCTGCATGTAGAGCAGGTCCTCGAAGTTCGCGCGGCTTCCCTTGAACCCCTCGGTGTTGACATTCGCGAGGTTGTTCGCGATGACATCGAGCCGGGTGTTGAGCGCCGAGAGGCCGGTCGCGGCGGATTGGAGCGTGGTCAGCGCCATGAGTCTCTCTCCGAGTGGTCAGATCAGGCGATGCGCCCGAGGTTGTTGATCGCGCCCCGGATCGTCTGATCCTGAATCTCGATCATTCTGGTGTTGCGGTTCATCGCCCCCGTCGAGCGGTTGATCGCGATCATCGCCTTGATGGGATCGACGCCCGATCCCTCCACCATGCCCTGACGGATCATCGCGGTGGACTTGGGCAGGTTGGCCATCCCGCCGCGAACGGTGAGGAGGTTCGCGCCGTCCTTGGCGAGCAGGCGATCGTCGGCGACATTCACGAGGCGCAGGTGCGCGACGACGCGGTCGTCCTGGCGCACCGTGCCGGCCTCGTCGATCTCGACGGGCGCATCGCGACGGACGCGGATCGATCGGTTGTTGCGATCAAGCACAGGGAGCCCGTCGGTCACGCGGACGAGCGTGCCGCGCGAATCAACGGACAAACGCCCGTCGCGCGAGAGGCGGAGCCGCTCGTCGCCGTCGCCGCGTCCGGAGTCAACGACGAAGAAGCCCTCGCCCTGGATGCCCAGGTCGAGCGGGTCTTCGGTGAGTTCGAGGTTGCCCTGCGCGAGGTTGACGCGCGTGGGGTCCATGAGCACCCCGCCGCCGAGCCGTTCGAGCAGTTCCTGGGGGGGCACATCCGCGACATGGTCCTCGATGCGCTCGGGGAGGCGCTGGCGGACGATCGCGTAGTCGGGCTTGAAGGCGGCGGTGTTGATGTTCGCGAGGTTGTTGGCGAACACATCGGTGCGGTTCATGTTGGTGAGCACGCCCGCCGCCGACAGGTACATTCCGTAGTCCATCGTTACCGCTCCGATCGTGGAGAGAGGACAAGGGAGCGCACGACGCCGGCGTGCGGAGCCGCCCCACCGAACGGCTCCACACGCCCGCATTCCCTCGCGGCGTCGTTGGTCCACATGGCACGCATGACGGCGCGGATCGTGTGCAGGGCGGCGAGGGCGCGGCTGACGCGCGCCAACTCGATGCCCGCGCACCGACGGACCGGCTCGCTGGCGTGGATCTCCACGATTCTGTCGGCGACGATCCGGCGATCCTCGCCGACCGTCGCGGTTGTGTTGCTAGGCATCCGTGCCTCGCGCATAGTCCGGCCTCCTTGCCGCGCGTTGGGAAAGTCCCCTCACAACCCGCGTGCCAACCCCGTGAGGGGTGAGGAGCGCCCTCATCGACGCCGAGGACGCCGAACCTGCGCTCCCGAAGGCAGCCGACGCGCGGAAACTGCGGGTCTCCCCCGCCCCCTGCCGATCTGTTCCTCATCGGGAACTCCATGACGGCATTGGTCTCCAGCCCGACGCTCCAGCCGACGCTCGACGCGTTCATGCTCTTCGTGCGCGTGGAGTGCGGCATGAGCGCGAACACCATCGACGCCTACGCCCGCGATGTGCGCGTGCTGTTCGAGGACCTCGACGCCGCCGGCGTGAAGACTCCGGCCGAGGTCCGTCCCCACCATTTGGCCGACCACCTCGGGCGGCTCAAGAACGAGGAGGAGATGCAGACTTCCTCGGTCGCGCGGCACCTGGCGACGATCAAGGTCCTGTTCCGCTGGCTCCACGCCAACGGCAAGGTGGAGAAGAACCCGGCCGACTGGCTCGACCAGCCCACGCGCTGGAAACGCCTCCCGGGCGTGCTCTCGCCGAAGCAGGTGCGACAGATCATCGAGGCGCCCCGCCCACCCGAACCGGACGAATCAACGAAACAGGCGAAGGCCGCCCCCCCGCTCTGGCGACGCGACCGCGCGATGCTCGAACTGATGTACGCGTGCGGCCTGCGCGCGTCCGAGGTCGGCGCGATCCGCACGAACGACATCCACGCGCGCGTCGACACCGTGCTCGTCAACGGCAAGGGAGGCAAGCAACGCCTCGTCCCGATGGGCAAGCCCGCCAGCGCCGCGGTCGAGGCCTACCTCGACGAGTGCAGACACCTGCTCGTCAAGCCCGACGGCCGCGACAAGGGCCGGCTGCTCCTCTCGCGCACGGGGCGACCGCTCGAACGCGTGGCGGTGTGGCAGATCGTCAAGAAGCACGCCGTGGCCGCGGGCATCAAGGACGCCCACCCCCACACGCTCAGGCATTCCTTCGCGACCCACCTGCTGATCGGCGGCGCCGACCTGCGCGTCGTGCAGGAACTGCTGGGCCATGCGGACATCGGGACCACCCAGATCTACACCCATGTGGACAAGAGCCGCCTGAAATCGGTCCACCAGAAGTTTCACCCGAGAGCGTGAAGGTCGGCCGATTGCCCGACTCCCTTCGCCCGGTCGCCGTACACTCCCCTGTCATGCCAGCGACCTACTCCCCGCCGCAGGAACACGCCAACCTCCCCGCGCTCGATCCGGGCCTCCTGGCCGCGGTTTCGAGGGGCGAAGCCCGCCTCACGGGCGAGCAGTCCCTGGAGTTGCTGACGAATGCGCCGCTCTTCACGCTCGGCCGCTGGGCCGACGCCCGGGCGCGTCACCTCCACGGCGACCAGTTGCGCACCTATGTCATCGACCGCAACATCAACTACACCAATGTGTGCAGCGCCAAGTGCACCTTCTGCGCGTTCCGCCGCGACGCCGACGACCACGACTCGTACACCCTCGACTACGAGACGCTCTACGCCAAGATCGCCGAACTCTCCGAGATCGGCGGCACGCAGATCCTCATGCAGGGCGGGATGAACCCCGACCTCCCGCTCGACTGGTACCTCACGCTGTTGCGCGGCATCAAGGAGCGGTTCCCGCACATCCATGTGCACGGGTTCTCGCCCCCCGAGTTCACCGAGTTCGTCCACTTCTTCAACCCGCCCGGCGCGAACTTCGAGGAGAAGGTCCGCTGGGTCATGGTGCGCCTGAAGGAAGCCGGGCTCGACTCGCTCCCCGGCGGCGGGGGCGAGATCTTCTCGAACCCCGTCCGTCGCAAGATCGGGCTGGGCAAGTGCGACGCCGAATCGTGGCTGACCGTGATGTATGTCGCGCAGTCGCTCGGCATGTTCACCAGCGCGACGATGATGTTCGGACACATCGACGGGCTCGCCGACCGCGTGCACCACATGCTGCTCGTGCGCGAGTGGCAGGACCGCGCGAAGCGCGACTTCGGCGCGGGCGTCGAGGACGAGATGGGCCGCGTCCAGCCGGGCGGGCACTACAAGGCGTTCATCTCGTGGCCGTTCCAGCGCGAGAACACGCCGCTGGGCCGCCTGAAGGAATGGGGCCAGCGCGACCCGAACGAACTCGGCCAGCCCTACCCGGGCGATGTCGTCGCGAACCTTACGGGCGATGGCGATCCGAAGGCGCACCCCGAGTTCGGGCGTCGCCTGCGCATGGCCGGCGCGACGGAGTACCTGCGCACGCAGGCGGTGTCGCGCCTGGTGCTCGACAATGTGTACTCGATCGGCGCGTCGTGGGTCACCATGGGGCCGCACATCGGGCAGACGGCGTTGCACTTCGGCGCCAACGACATGGGCAGCGTGATGATGGAGGAGAATGTCGTCTCCTCCGCGGGCACGACCTATTGCCTTGATGAGACGGTCCTGTGCCGCCTGATCCGCGACGCGGGGTTCACCCCCGCGCAGCGCGACAATGTGTACGACATCCTGTCGGTGAAGGACGGGGCCAATGCGCCCGACCTTCGCGTGACAGACTGGTCGAAGCACCGCGCGCGGCGTCTGCACATCGAGAGCAAGGCCGAGGACCCCGCGCCCCCCGCGAGCGGCGTCGAGATCACCGTGAGCGCGAAGAAGGACTGAGTCCTCCGGTCAGAGCCGCGGGCGGAAGCACGCGGCCAGTACCGTAGAAGTCCGTCGATGGTCGGCCGCGCAAGCGTCGTTCAAGAACGAGTTCATAGCTTCGGTGCAGGTGTCCCAGGTCTCCTGCCGCGTGCTTCCGCCCGCGGCTCTGATTGAGCAACCGCGAATCGGCCGCTGCGTATATCGGGGTATTCCGAAAGGGGCTTCCGATG
>CAYGLT010000029.1:25580-29155 GCA_964350875.1 uncultured Phycisphaeraceae bacterium
ATGTACGACCGGCCCGACCAGGTCTCGACGAACCTCATGAAGTTCTGAGGCACCGCGCCGTCGTACGAGGAATACTCGCGCCACATCTCGCGCAGGGACATGTTCCCCTCCGCGAGGCGCACCAGCGTGTCGAGTTCGCGTGTTCCTTCGGCGCTCACATCTTCCTCTTCAGCACGGTGTAGGCGCCGCTCATCGTGCGCGGCCGGATCTGCCCGAACCCGTAATCCTCGTACCCGGGCACGGACATCTGCGTGACTTCCTCGACGGTCTTCCCGTCCTTGATCTGCTTGAGCACGAATTCGCGCAGGTCGACGAGGAACTTCTTCTGCTCGGCGATGCCTTCGCGGTTCGTGATCTCGCCGTGGCCCGGAACAACGACGGTGTCGTTGTTCGCGATCTTCATCATCCGATCGCACGCGGCGATCCAGCCGTCGACATCCGACCCGCCGTTGGCGTCGACGAACGGATAGAGCCGGCGGAAAACGAGGTCCCCCGTGTGCAGGATGTTCTTCCCGGGGACGAAGACGACGACATCGTTGTCGGTGTGCGCCGGGCCGATGTGCTCGAGCACGACGCGCTCGGCGCCGATCTGGATCGCCTCGATCTTCTCGATGGTGCGCGTCGGGATCCACGCGTTGGCGCCGTTGCGCTCGACGAGTCCGAGCAGCCGTCGCGCGTCGTGGTGCATCGGGTTGTCGCGCGGGACGGACGCGAGGACCTCGCCGAACCGGATGACCTGCGCGCGGATCCGCGCCTCGGCGTTGCGCTGCGCGATGAGCGTCAGGTTGTTCGTGAACGCGCCGTTGCCCCCGGTGTGGTCGCCGTGGTGGTGCGTGTTCACGACGGTGGTCAGCGTGCCGCCCTGCGACGACGCGTCCCGGCGCAGCGCGAACCCGACGGGCGGGTTCTTGCAATCGACGAGCATCGCCTGCCCGGTGCTGACCACGACCAGGGCGTTGCCCCCCTGCTCGGTCGCGACCTTCGCGCCCTCGCGGCCCGGCAGGTCCTTCCAGATGAACGGCGAGGCGGGGTCTTCCTGCGCGAGCGTCCGGGCCAAAGCCGGGCTGGGCGTGAACCCTGCGGCGGCGCCGGCGGCGGCGAAGAACGACATCGCCGCGAACTGGCGGCGGGAAAGGACTGGCCTGTCGGGGGTGGCGTCTGGCATGGTCATCACTCCTTCGTAGGCGGCCGGACGCGGCCGGGTCGAGTTCTCTTCGTCGCTGGCGGGCCCGCGGACGCTCTTCCGGGCGTTCGGCCTTCCCATTGTGCCGCACTCGGGCCGATCCCGCACGCCGGGACCGGCGGGACGCGCGGCCTACAATCGCCGCCCACGCGTGACGGCATCCTCCCGGCTGCCGCGCGACTCACGAACAGACGCCTTCTTTGCTCGACCCGAGCCCCCCGCAGGAGTTTCTCTGTGAAAGCGACCGAACTTCGTCCCGGCGCCGCCATCCGCATGGACGGCAAACTCTTCGTCGTCACCAAGTTCGAGCACCGCACGCCGGGCAACCTCCGCGCGTTCATCCAGGTGAAGATCCGCGATGTGCTCACGGGCCAACTGATTGACAAGCGTCTCGCGTCGTCGGACGAAATCGAGGGCACCACGCTCGATCGCCGCCAGTTCGAGTACCTGTACTCCGACACGACCGGGCACACCTTTATGGACCAGGAGAACTACGAGCAACTCACGCTGAGCGACGAGTTCCTGGGCGACACGATGCTGTTCGTCCGCGCGAACTCAGAGGTAAGCATGCTCCTCCACGACGGCACGCCGGTCACCATCGAACTGCCCTCGAGCGTCGAACTCGAGGTCACCGACACTCCCCCGGGGATCAAGGGCGCCACCGCGACGAACCAGTTGAAGGAAGCCACCCTCGAGACGGGTCTGAAGACCCGCGTGCCCCCGTTCATCAGCGTGGGCGAGACCGTGCGTGTCGCGACCGCCGACGGTTCGTACCAGTCGCGCGCGTGAGTTCGTTCGAGGTGTTGGAGTCCGGCCATGGCTGATGTCGTCATCGACAGGATCGACCCGAAGGACACCCAACTCCTCGCGCACCTGTTCAACCAGATGTTCCGCCCGCCGCGCGAGGCCGACTCGTTCGAGCGGCGTTTCGCGGGTCGCGCGAAGATCCTTGCGATGGCCGCCCGCGTCGAGCAGGACGCCGTCGGGTTCTATGTCGGCTTCGAACTCAAGCCGAGCGTCCACTTCGGGTGGCTCTGCGGCGTCGTGCCCGAGATGCGCCGGATGGGCGTGGCCACGCAGTTGATGCTCTCGGCGATGGACTGGGCGCGCACCGAGGGGTACCGCTGGATCCGCTTCGAGTGCAACAACCAGCACAGGCCGTTCCTGCACTTCGGCATCGCGAACGATTTCGATATCACGGGCATCCGGTGGGACCCGGATATGGGAACCAACCTCGTCATCTTCGAGCGTGCGCTCCGCGACGACTGATCGGCGGCCTGCTTAGCAGACGGCGGTGCGCTCGAACTTGATCACGAGACGGGTGCGCCGGGGGACGAGGAGTCCGGCGGTCTGCACGGCCGCGGGGCCGGCCTGCGCGTCGGTGCTCGCATTGACGGAAGCCACACCCGACGCGGCGGTCGTCGCCCAGCCCAGCATCACGAGCGCCGCGGTGTACGCGACGGTGCGGGCGATCATCGTGCTGATGGTGCTGGTCTTGGGCATGTCTTCGTCTCTCTCTCTTGTTCGTGTCGGGCGGGGCCGGGTTCCAACCTCCGCCCCGCTCTCCCCTAAGAAGGTACCTCCGGGCAGGGCCGAAGCACGCCAAAATCGCGGCCTGAACACCCCCGTGCGGGCAGGTCCGAGAGCATCGGCCCCAGGAAGATGACACGGCGGGAGGCGGGCCGTACCATCGCCGCAAACCTTCCCCCGCTTCACAACGCGGGGGGTCGCTTTTTTGCGAAGGTCATGGAGCCGACACGAGTTATGGACCCCAACACGATCAAACGCGACGCCGAGTCCTCGATGACCAAGGCGATGGACTACCTCAGGAACGAACTGAAGGGCCTGCGCACAGGCCGCGCCTCCCCGGCGCTGGTCGAGTATGTGAAGGTCGATTACTACGGCTCGCAGACCGACCTGAAGTCGCTCGCGATCATCAGCGTCCCCGAAGCGACGCAGATCCTGATCCAACCCTTCGACCCCCAGTCGATCGGCGACATCAAGAAGGCCATCGAAGCAAGCGACCTGGGCCTCAACCCGCGCGTCGACGGCAAGGCGATCCGCCTGAGTCTCCCCTCGCTCACGGGCGAGCGGCGCCAGCAACTCGTCGGGCACGCGAAGAAGATCGGCGAGGAGTCGAAGGTCTCGATGCGCAATGTCCGCCGCGACGCGAACAAGCACGCCGACGGGCTGAAGAACGACAAGAGCACCAACTACTCCGAGGATGTCATCGAGGGGCTGAAGGAAGACATCCAGAACATGCTGAAGAAGCACGAGGGCGAGGTCGACGCCGCGGTCGCCGCGAAGTCGAAGGAGATCCTCGAGGTCTGAAGCACAGGCACGAGACATACGGCACAAGGCACACGGGTCGAGCGATGCTCGGCCCGTTTTT
>CAYGLT010000030.1:0-22758 GCA_964350875.1 uncultured Phycisphaeraceae bacterium
ATGACAAGGGCGCGCTCTACATCGCTCCGCGTCTCCCCGAATGCTTCCGGGACCTGCGCGGCGACGCCAACGGCGACGGCATCACCGACTTCGAGGACCTCAACCTCGTCCTCACCAACTTCGGCGCCAAAGGCGAAGACCTCGAAGGCGACCTCAACAACGACGGCCTCGTCGACTTCATCGACCTCAACTTCGTCCTCTTCACCTACGCCTCGCCCTGCCTTCCGCCCAACTGATCGCGAACAGGCCCCGGGTCGCAACTGGATCCGGCTCTCAGTTTCTCGCCCTCCTTTCCGCTCGGCGCTCCATCGTGCGCTTCGCGGTTTGGAGAACTGTCGCGCCATCGCCGGCGCAACGACGAGAACAGGAGAACAAACCATGATGCGTCAAGTGTTTGCAGTCGCGTTCGCCGCGATCGGGTGTCTCGCGGCCACATCGATCGCCGCGCCGCCCGCCCCCGGCGTCGCGTCGCCCGAAGTCAGCGACCTCGAAGTCAACGACACCTTCGATCAGCGCGTCGTCGTCGAAGGCAGCGACGCGTGCAAGTGGTCCGGGACCATCGACGGCCGTCTGGGCGACTACAACGCCCTCCAGCCCGACACCGACCTCTGCGTCATTACTTTCGAGTTCTGCGACGACACCAACGACGACGGCGGCCCCTTCGCCGCGTGGGGCGGGTCCGCGCTCTTCTTCCTCACGCCCAGCCTCGGCCAGCCCGGCAACTGGTTCCCGATCAATGTGCGCGTCGCCGGCAAGGGCTTCTACTCGCGCGCCACCAACACCCACAGCGAGCGCGGCCCCGTCGAGGTCTACATCCGCTTCTACGACAGCAGCGGCTCGTTCATCAGCCAGGAGGTCCGCCGCGGCACGCTCGCCGGAACCGATGACCAACTCATCTGGTCCGTCCCCGTCCCGGGCGCAACCTTCGACTTCGATGTCATCGTCAATCCTCTCGCTTCGGAGAACGGCGATGTCGATTTCTACGAGGTTGAAGGGCTTCGACCCAATGTCGATTACAGCGTCCGCGTCGCGAGCGGCATGCACGACCGGGACACGCTCTTCGGGCTGCCGCGCCCCCTCGACACCGTCCTCGGCGCGTTCTCCTCTTCCGGCGCGCTTCTGGCCACGCACGACGACATCTGCAACTCCGTCGGGTGCGGCGCCTGGAACCCGCGCTCGCGACTCGTGATCCGATCCGACGCCGCCGGCCGCATCCGATTCGCGATCACCGGCTACGACGACTTCAACTTCAACGGCATCCAGGACTCGCCGGTGGGATTCGCGCTGAACGCGGCCCACGACGAGACCGGCCAGTACAGCATCCGCATCGATCACCTCTGCGCTCTGGGATGCGTCGACAACAACGGCGATTGCATCGTCAACTTCGTCGATCTCAACAATATCTTGAGCCGCTTCGGCGACTCCTGCCCGTAACAGGCCCCTCACCCGCCTCCCACCACGCCCCGCCCTCGCGGGGCGTTTTCATTCCCCGTGAAGCCCTTCCCGCCCCCCTGAACACCCCGGCGGTTGTGGCCGTATGATCCCCCTGAGTCACGGCCTCCCTCGGCCGATCCTTCGCACCCCCACCGCGACCTCCGAACCACGGAATCACGGAGCCCACCGCCATGGCCAAGATGTTCTACTCCGTCGAAGAGGCGGCCAAGCGCCTCAAGAAAACCGAGGACGAAGTCCGCGAACTCGCGTCCAGCGGCCAACTCCAGGAGTTCCGCGACGGCCAGAACCTCGTCTTCAAGGTCGAGCAGGTCGACCTCCTTGCCCCCGAAGAGGACTTCGACGACGGCGCGCTCTCCCTCGAGCCCGACTCCTCCGCCGATTCCGGCCTGGGACTCGACCTCGCCGACGACTCCACCTCGGGAGGCGGCGCCTTCGGCGGCTCCCTTTCCCTCAGCGACGACTCCGGCACCGGCGACCTCGGCCTCGATCTCGACGACGAGCCCGCCGGCTCGCCCTCGTCCAAAGCCGACTCCGCCGGCCGCTCGGGCATCTCCGTCTTCGATGTCGATGACCTCGACACCGCCGACCCCTCCGCCGTCACCCAGGTGAACGATCAGGGCGGCTTCGGCGCGCTCCTCGACGACTCCGCCGCCATGGAGACCGTCGGATCCGGGTCGGGCCTCATGGACCTGACGCGCGAGAAGGACGACACCTCTCTCGGCGCCAACCTGATGGACGACATCTACGCGGGCGAGGAACAGGCCAACAACGAAACCATCGGCGCCTCGGGCCTCTTCGAGGCCACCGGCGCATCCTCCGACGAGCCCCTCGCCGCCGCCGCGGGCATGGGCGGCGCCGCCGCCGGACCCGCCATGGTCGCCGCCGAGGCCTACGACGGACCGAGTTCCGGACTGGTCGGCGGCCTCGCGCTCGCCACCACCCTCGTCCTCGCGCTCGCCCTCGTCGTCTCCGTCATGGGCATCCTCGGCTCCACCGCGGTCATCAACCCGCTCGCCGACAAGTTCATGATCGTCGTCGGCGCACTCGCCGGCGTCGCCGTCGTCTTCGCCATCGTCGGCTGGCTCCTCGGCAAACGCGGCTGATCCCGAGACACATCGAGTGACCGACACACACCAGCGCACCGCGCTCATCACCGGCGCCGCAGGATTCATCGGCTCGCATGTCGCGCAGGCGCTCCTCGCGCGCGGCGACCGCGTTGTCGCCCTCGACAACCTCGACGCCTTCTACCCCGAACCCCTCAAACGCGCCAACCTCGACGAGATCACCCGAGGGCCCAACGCGCACAATTTCACCTTCGTCAAGGGCGACATCCGCGAGGCCGACGCCGTCAACCAACTCTTCGCGCAGCAGCGACCCTCCGTCGTCGTGCACCTCGCCGCACGCGCGGGCGTCCGACCCTCCATCATGCAGCCCGCGCTCTACTCCGATGTGAATCTGCGCGGCACAACGAACCTCTTCGAGGCCGCACGCGAGCACGGCGTCGAACGCTTCGTCATGGCATCCTCATCCTCGGTCTACGGCAACAACGAGAAGACGCCCTTCTCCGAAACCGACGATGTCAACGGGCCCATCTCCCCCTACGCCGCCACCAAACGCGCCTGCGAACTCATGGCGCACACCTTCCACCACCTCTACGGCACGCCCGTCGCGTCGCTCCGCTTCTTCACCGTCTTCGGCCCGCGACAGCGACCCGACCTCGCCATCATGAAGTTCATGCGCATGATCGCGCAGGGCGACGCCATCCCCGTCTTCGGCGACGGCTCCATGGCCCGCGACTTCACCTTCATCGACGACATCGTGCGCGGCGTGCTCGCCTCCATCGACCGCATCCCCGAGCACGGCTACCGCGTCTGGAACCTCGGCTCCGACCGGCCCGTCCGCCTCGACGCCATGATCGACGCGATCGGCAAGACCGTCGGCAAGACGCCCATCATCGACCGCAAGCCCGTCCAGCCGGGCGATGTCGACCGCACATGGGCCGATCTCACACGCGTCAAGGCCGAACTCGACTACACGACGCCCACCTCGTTCGAGGATGGCCTCGCGCAGCAGTGGAACTGGCTCAAGCCCAGACTTTGAGCGTTGGGCGCCGTGGCGCATGCGCAGCAGGCGCCACGCTCTCCCCATTGCCCATTGCCTATTGCCCATTGCCCATCGCCTCCAGCCGCTCCCTCACCCTCCAGAAATCCCGCGGCTTGCCCCACCTCTCGCAATACGCCTCGCTGTCATCCACGACGCGCTCCAGCGCCCACTTCCTCGTCGCGTCGTCCCACTCCGGCTTGCGCTCGACCTTCTTCTTGAACACGCCGCGCACCGCGCTGCGCACACCGCTCGGCGCGAGATCGCGCAGCGCATCGAAGCCGGGCACGCGGCGCAGCGCGCGCGTCAGGCCCGTGTCCACCCGCGCGCCCTCCGAAGTGTTCATGCGCTCGCCGTCGTACCGGAGCGGCGCGTCGGGATCGACCCCGAGGAACTCGAAGCACCGCCGCGCAACGCCGTCGGGATCGCGCTGGAAGTCCTCGAAGAACAGCCCGAGCATGCGCTCGCGCGGGTACTTCTCCAGGTACATCGACACCTGCTTGTGGTACAGCGTGTTGTCGATGTACCAAGGCGCCTCGCGCACCGCCTGATTCAGCGGCCGCGTCTCGCGCCCGCCCCGACCCGCCAGGTGCAGGTAGTGCGACACGATCCGCGCGAGCGGCTCGCGCGCGATGTAGATCAGTTTCGCGTCCGGAAGGTGCGCGTGCACACGCTCCAGCGCGTTCGGATAGATCGTCGGCTGCGTGTAGGTCGTGCTCCCCTCGCCGATCGCTTTCGCGCCACCGGCGTTCGCGAACAGCGACTCGTACCACCCGAGCCCCTTCGCGAAGACCTCGTCGTGCGAGAAGAAGTACGGCTCCTTCGGCTCGCACATGAACACCTCGGGATGCCGCCCGAGCACCGCGCACACGCTCGACGTCGCGCACTTCTGCGCGCCGATCACGAGGTAGTTCGGGAGCGTCATCGCCCGCCCCCGTCCACGAGACCGATGAGCCGGTCGATCAATCCGTTGAAGTTCACATCCGGGTTGAATTCACGCTCCACCCGCGCACGCCCGTTGCGCCCCAGCCGCTCGCGCAGCGCCGGATCGCCGATCAGCCGCTCGATCGCGCTCGCGAGCGCGTCATCATCCTCAGGCGGAACGATCAACCCCGTCTCGTCGTCCACGGCGACCTCGGGCACCGCGCCCACCGCCGTCGTCACCACGGGCAGACCGACGCTCGACGCCTCCAGCACGCTCCAAGGCAACTGATCCACCTTCGTGGGCATCACGAAGATGTCCATCGTCGGCAGCAGTTCGTTCATCAGTTTCTCGCGCGGCACGACATCGTGCCACACCACATTCCGGGCGCTCGTGTCCTTCGGCGCCGCCTGCGAGAACACATGCAGTTCGCAACGATCCGCCAGCCGCTCCTGATGCACTCGCACGACCTGCGGCCCGCCCTTGCGCTCCCACGCGTTGCCCACGAACACCAGACGCACCTTCTCTCCCTTGGGCGTCATCGGCCGATCCAGCCGGCTCGCGTGCGGCGCCTTGAACGAACTGCGCGCCACATGGATCTTCGAATCCGGCAGCCCGTAGTCCTTCCGGAGCGAGCCCGTGCACCACGCGTTGCGCGTCACGATCAGGTCCGCCGCGTCGAACATGCGGCGCTCCTCGCGCACGAACGGCGCCCGCGCCGTGTTCGAGAACCCGAACACATCCACATCCTGCCTCGCCGTCCCGTCCACATTGATCGCGATCTTCATCGACGGGCAGCGCCGGCGCACATCGAGCGTCCACAGCGCGTTGCCCTGCGTGATCACATGCATCACATCGAACCGCGCGCCGACATCGAGCGCGCCGAACATCCACGACCGGATCAGCGGCCGAGTCAGCCACAGATGCCTGATCGAGTGGAAATCCCACCCGCGCGTCGGGAACGGCGCCGACTTCGCCAGCGCCTTCACCCAGAGCGGCGGGTGCAACTCCACATGCACCGCGTCGATGTCCTCCCGCGCCGCCGTGTACTCGCGAAGCATCCGGTAGTAATTGCCGAACCCCAGGAACACGCTGCTCAAGAAAAGCGCCCGCACCGGGCCCTCACGCGTGCGCGGGGGGAGCCGGTCGGGCGCAATGTCATCGAGATTTCGTGAGACGACTCGGTTCACAGCGGGCGGATGGTAGCGGACCCGCGCCGGTTAGTGCGGCCGCGCATCAGTCCCGTGCCCTGCGCTGCTCGGCGGGGACGGCCGACGCCGTGCCCGGCGCGCCGAACAGACCCTCAAGCCGCGAGCCGAACTGCCCGTTCAGCGCATTCTCCAGCGCACGCTGCTGCTGGCGGCTGTTCACATTGTCCCACAGGATCAATCCCTCGGCGCCCAACTCGATCGGATACGCGAAGGACATCTCGAAGTCCAACTCGCTGAGCGGCTGCCCGCCGCGCAGCGGATTCTGCGGCTTGTACAACCTCCACACGAAGGGGACCACCGGACGATCGCCCGCGATGTCCTGCGCGGCCTCGACCTTCGCACGCACGCGATCACGCGCCTCCTGCAGCGACACCGTGCCGCGCGTGCGCGACCAGTTCCGCTCCGTCACCATGCGCATGTAGATGCTCGGGAAGAAACCGTCCACCTCGTCCCAGAGCCAGTCCATGCCCTCCTCGAGGCCGGTGTCATCGTCGTGATCGCCGAGATACCCGTAGAAGCCCCACACCGCGTCGGGACGCAGTCGCTGCGCCTCGGCGAGCGTCTGGAGCAGGAACGCACGCGCCGCGTCGTTCCACTCCTGCGCGGCGCGATCCTCGACCTGCGACGCGCTCAAGCCCGGGAAACGCTGGCGAACCAGCCGCCGCGACGCCTCCCGATACTCGTCGCCCAACTTCGGGCTCGCCCAGTCGGGCTTCCACGCCTCGAAGTCCATCACCGCATAACCATCGAAATTCCGGTCCGGGATCGCCTTCTCGATGTCGCGACGCATCCGCGCGAGGTGATCCGACATGTTCACATTCTGAGGGATGCCCCCGTTCTTCGCGCGGCCGTTCACGATCCGCGGGTACCGCCCGAACTGGTGCTCAAGGAACACCACCGCCCGCCCGGGAAGAACCACCGAGCCCGAGAAGTTCACATCGTCCGCGAACTTGCCCGTCACGCCGGCGTAGATCTGCGGCCCATCGGCGAACATCCCCGCAGGGATCGCCTGACCCTGCGTCGAGTGCTCGCCGTCACAATCGCCCAGAGGGCACGCCGACGCGCACGAAAGCAGCCCCGCCGCCGTCAGCGACGCGGCCGAGAATGCCGCAGCGAATGTCTTGGATCTGGCCACGATCGCCTCCTTCCAGCGTCCGCGAACCCGAGGCCGGGCACCATGCCCATGCTTGCCGCGAGCGGACCGGGTGCTTCTTCGTCGCATGCTACGAACTCCATCACCACCGGCGTTCGGACCGATCCACTCCTTCGCGGGTCGCTACGGTCATGCCGTGCCCGACGGTACGATCGCCTCGCTTTCTTCATCATGACTTGACAGCGCCTTGAACGCCACAAGCCACACCGAAATCCCGAACCGATCCCGCACGAAACGATGGGCGGCGCGCCTGCTGATTCTCGGGCTCGCGGCGCCGCTCCTCCCGATCCTCGCCGCCTGGACGCCCGCCTCGATCCGACCCTACCGGCTCGATCTCGTCTCACACTTCGTCCCCTACTCGCTCGCGGCCTGCGTCCCGCTCCTCCTCGCCGCCCTCGTGCTCCGCCTCAAGCGAACCTCCGCAGCCCTCGCGCTCTGCGCCCTCGCCGCCATCCTCACGATCGTCGTCACCTACCGGCCCGTATCGTTCAAGAGCGTCCCGCCCACCGCGCAGCGCATCCGCGTCGTCGAGTTCAACGCGCTCAATGTGGCGTCCGCCAACGACGACGAATTCCTCGCGTGGCTCCTCGAGCAGAACGCCGACCTCGTCGCGCTCGTCGATGCGCCGCCCTCGCTCATCCAACGCTCCGAAACGCTCCAGTCGCGCTACCCCTACCGCGTCTCGCCCCAGCGCGGGTGGCACTGGCCCATCGTGCTCCTGAGCCGATACCCCACGCGCCCCGTCGCGCTCGCGCCCACCTCCAAGGAACTCACCACCAGTTTCGTCGCGCGCCGGAGCGTCGCCGTCACACTCCCCAACGGCGCCGAGGTGATCTTCACCGCGTTCCACCCCTACTCGCCGCGCAACAAAGCCGCGTGGCTCCGCTCGCTCGCCATCGTGGACCGCGACGCCGAAGTCCTGCGCAACGCCCGCGAACGCTCGGGCATGCCCGTCATCATCGCGGGCGATTTCAACTCCACCCCGACCGGACGCGTCTTCCGGTCGTTCGCGCACCAGTCAGGCCTGCGCACGGCGCGCACCAAGCCGATCGGCACATGGCCCACTTCGCGGCCGCGCCTCCTGGGCGTTGCGATCGACCATGTCTTCACCTCCCCCGACATCGTCCACCTCGCGCGAAGGGTCGGCCCATCGTTCAGGTCCGACCACCGCCCGATCGTCGTGGACCTCGCGGTCCCCGCGCCCGCTCAGTCGTCCCCGCCGCCCCCGCCCGACGAGTCGCCGTCCGAATCGCCGGACTGAGCCGCGAACTTCTTCCCCTTCTTCCCGCCCTTCTTCATCTGCGCGATCGCCGCCCGAGGGCCCATCCTCAGAAGATGGAACAGCCGCGAACGCTCGTCGGGGCGCAGCGCCACGAACAGGAACGACGGCGCGTACACCGCGCCAGCAGCCATCAGCACGCCGATCAGGCGCTCGATGGTCCATTCCTCGAGATACCGCATCGCCAGCAGAAGCACGATCACCGACGGGATCGTCGAGAGCAGGGGCAGGATGTAGGTGTCCACGAAGACACGCACCATCGACAGATCGAACACCTTCTTGATCAGCCGCGGGAAGATCCACCCGAAACACCACACCTGCGCGAGCACCGTCGACCACACCACCCACATCGGCCCGGCGTTGAAGAACTGCAGCCCGACGAACGCGAGCAGGATCTTCAAGCCCGCCGCGGCGAGCAGCCAGGGCGAGAACAGCCGGTTGTGGCCCATCCCGTACAGCACGCGCGTCGAGACCAGCATCGCCTGCGAGAACCACACGCTCGGGAGCAGGATCGCCGCGAACGACCACATCAGCGTCAGCGCGTGCTCGTAGCCCATCTCCTGCAACGCTTCGGACGCGCGCAGTTCCTTCCCGAGCCACAGGTCCACGATCCGCGGCGCCAGCAGCACCACGCACACCGTGCAGAACACCGTCACCGACGAGGTCACGCGCATCCCCGCGAGCATGATCCGCTTGTTCAGTTCGTGGCGGCCCATCTCGTGGTGGTCCGCGACCATCGCCTCGAGCCCAAACGCGACATTGTTCCCGAGCATCTGACCCATGCCCTGGAGTTTGGTCACCACTCCGAAAATCGCGTTGTACGCCAGCCCGAAATACACATTCACGAACGGCTGGTCCGTGATGTAGAACCCCACATTCGCCACCGCGTTGCCGAACGACCAGCCCCCCTCGCCCGTCAGCGCCTTCAGCGTCGCGCGGCTGACCAGTGACACGCGGAACCGCGCCTGAGGCATCGCCCGCGCGATCACGCCCGAACGCACGATGTGCTGACCAACGCGCAGGCCCGCGCGCGACACCGAGTACGCCACCAGCGGGTTCGTCCCCGACAGCGCGGGAACGATCGGGAACACCCAGAACGCCACCACCGCCGCGATCAGGTCCAGCGAACGCTCGATCGTGCGGCTGATGTTCTCCGACAGCACACGCTGGCTCGCCACATACAGGTTCAGCCAGGGCGTGAAGAACAGGAAACTCGTGATGATCGCGGCCTCGCACCACATCGCGATGACCGAGACCGACCCGTACTCCTTCGGGATCTTGAAGATCTCGACGACGAAGGTCGCCATCGTCCCGACCACCAGGAACGCGAACAGCGCCGTGCACCCCGAGAGCACCACCGCGTTCGAGAACACGCGCGTGACCCGCGCGTCGTCCTTTACGGCCAGCGCCCCGGCCACCTCGCGCGTCATCACCCGCGCCAGCGCGCCGCGCAGGGGCGTCAGGAACCGCGTCATGAACGCGAACAGGAAGTGCAGGCCCGCCAGTTCCAGACCCAGATGCTCGAACAGCAGCTTGGTCAGGAAGATCGTGACGAAAAAGGTCGCGCCGATCCGCCCCCACGACGACCCCGCGAACAGCAGCAGCCGCGTCGAGGTCCGATGCCGGTGACGCCCGGGCGATTTCCCCCCCCCGCCGCTCTCCGACGGGCCAACCGACTGCTCTGACTCGCGATCACCCGTTCCCATGCGGCTCCGATGCTAGCGATCCGGGCCGGCCCCGCCATCGCTCCCGGTATACTCCGTCCGATTTCACCGAACTTCTCTATCTCCGCAGCCGTTGTGACGATCTGAAACGGCGAGGACCTCGCGCGACCATGAACGCAATGCCGGAAATCAACCCGCTCCTCCTGCTGGCGTGCGCCCTGATGGGCGCCGTCGCCGCGGTGGTGCTGCTGATGTCCAAGCGGGCGGCCATGCTCCTCGTCGCCACCATGCTCCTCTTCGCCAGTATCGGCTTCTACGCCGACTCCTTCGGCTTCATCGCCAAAAACTTCCTCTGGCCCATCCCCCTCTACCGGGCCGAGGTCTTCGCCTCCCTCGGCCTCCTTATGTACGCCTGGATCCTCGGCCACTGGGGCAGGATCCACATCTCCAACATCGCCCCTCAGATGGTCGTCATCGTCATGATGGCCTTCTTCGCCGCCCTCATCCGCATGATCCACGGCGGGCCCGTCGAGGGCGGCGTCTCCATCATCTTCGCCACCCTCACCGTCGTCCCCCTCGCGCTCGCGCTCCCCGCTTTCCTCGACGACGAACGCCAGTGGATCACCATGCTCCGCCTGCTCGCACTCGTGAGCGCCGCATACCTCGCCATGAGCCTCGTCCAGCTCGTGGTCAACCGCAACATCCTCACCCGCCCGCCCGCCAACCGATTCACCGGGCTTTCGGGCAACCCTCAATATGTCGCCGTCACCTTCTCGGTCTACGCCGTCGTCACCGCGTGGCTGCTGCTCTTTGATCCCAAGAAGCGCTTCCGACTCCTCTGGGCCGCGCTCCTCGGCGCACAACTGATCATCCTCGCCTGGACCGGCTCACGCACCGGCGCGGGCATGGCCGTCGTCGGCGCCTGCTTCGCCTTCTACCGCCGCTTCGGCAAACTCGTCCTCATCGCCCCCTTCGCCCTCGTCGCCGCCTACCTCTTCTACGACCTCTTCCTCGCCGGTCAGGGCGTCGAACTCGTCACCTCACGACTCGTCTCCACCGAGAACACCCGCGAGGGCGCCTGGCGCACCCAGTGGCAGCAGTTCATGGCCAGCCCGATCATCGGCGTCGGCGTCACCGAGACCGAGAGCGAGAACTCCTACCTCTACGCCATCTCCGCCTTCGGCATCGGCATGGGCCTGCTCATCGGCCTGCTCATCCTCGTCAGCGGCGTCCTCTGCCTCAAACTCTTCGTCCGCCGCCACTTCCTCCCCCCCCACATGCGCTCCCTCGCCGACCTCACCATCGCCTACCACGCCCTCTACTTCGCCGGCGGCTTCTTCGAGGGATACATGGTCGCGCGTGTCGGCACCCACATCGTCTTCATGTCCGTCTTCAGCGCCATCATGGCCGCCCTCATCAGGCAGACACAACTCGCGCCATACACCGGCGTCGAACCCGTCCACGCGCAGGACCCCGAGCAGGAATGGGAAGAGCACGCGGTCTACGGCGACTACGGCCAAGAGGGCTCCGCCCTCCCCCAGGCCTGACTCACTCCGCCGACGCGCGCTTCTCCGCCAGCGTCGGGCAGCGCGCCACCCACGAATCATCCGACTCGTAACCAAGCGCGCGCAGCATGTCGCCGCACCTGGCCTCGAACGCCTCCGCCGCCTCGCGCGTGAAGTGGTTCCGCCAGTCGCCCGACCCGCCCTTGCGCAGGAAACTCTTGCGGTCCTCCTGACCCATCGAGCGCCCCGACTGCCGCGCGAACGAGTACTTGTCCACCGACATGCGCACCTTCTCGGCGTCGGGCTCGTCCCCGAACATCGTCGACAGCGCCTTCGCGAAGGTCCCCTCGCCGTCGGCGAGCAGGTCCTCGTACTTCACCACCGCGAGCCGGTCCTGCTTCGCGTTGATGTACGATCGCGCGTGCGCGCCCCAGTCCGCCGTCGTCGCGAACGGCCGCTCCAGTTGCTGGAGCACGAACGGCGTGAAGTTGTCCAGCACGCGGTCGCGGTTCACCAACCCGGGGAAGTTCCGCCGCTGACGCTTGTTCATCGCCGGGTGATCGCCCGCGGGAAGCCGCTTCGCGAGGAAGAAGTACAGCGACACGATCGCGTCACGACCGTCGCGCACGCCGTACATGCACGGCGCAAACGAAGGTCGGAGCGTCTGGTGCCCGTGGATCACCGCCGGCATCCCGACGGGCAGGATCGTCGAGCGGATCAGCGGCAACTGCGCGTAATCCGCCACGAGTTGGCTCATCCAGGTCGTCCCGCTCTTGGGATACCCCATCACATACACGAGCGGCACGGCGCCCGGAAAGTGCTTCCCCAGCCACAGCGTCGCGTGGTGCGAACCCGCGCGCAGCGTCCTGCTCTGCCTCAGTCTCGCGCCCCTGCTCATCCACGCACCGCCTCTTCGTACAGCGCCGCGTACCGGCGCGCGATCGAATCGCCCTCGAACTCCGCCAGCGCCCACGCGCGTCCCTGCTCGCCCCGACCCTGCGCGTCGCCCTCGAGCATCGCACGCGTCGCGCGGGCCAATCCGTCAACGCTCACCGGATCAACGATCGTCGCAGCGCCCGTCTTCTCCAACTCGGGCCAGATGTCCACGCCCTTCGTCGTCACGACCGGAGTGCCCGCGGCCAGCGCCTCGATCAGCACGAACCCGAAGTTCTCCTGACTCGTCGGAAGCACGAACACGCGCGCCCACTCGAACAGCGACACCTTCGCCTCGCCCGACACCATCCCCAGGAAGTGCGTGCGGTCATTCATCGACACGCGCTCCGCCACGCCGCGCAACTCGTCCAGATAGTCCTTCTCGCCCGGACCGACGATCGCGACCTCGCAATCCACGCCGTCCCGGCGCAGCCGCGCCGCCGCCTCGATCACCAGATCCGGACGCTTCTTCGGGTGCACGCGGCTGAGGAAGAGCACCACGGGCCGACGCGTGTCGAGCGCGGGGAACGCCCGCTTCGCCACATCAACGCCCGGCAACTCGCGGAACGCCGACAGGTCGAAGACCAGCGGCACAACGCGCACGCGCGGGTTCGAGTGCCACCGCGCGGATTGCGTCGCCTCGAACTCCGCCGTGCAATGAAGCACGGACGCCCGGTTCAGCGTCTTGCGACCGACCAGCGCGAGGTAGGCCTTCTTCTTGGGCGCCTTCTGCGCCATCGACCACTCGTCGAGCATCCCGTGGAACGACAGGACATACGGCACGCCGCTTCGCCGCGCCAGCCGCGCGAGTTGGTCGTTCATCGGCGCCCACATCGCGTGCAGGTGGAGCACACTCGCGCCCTTCAGCGCCTCGCCGATCTTCGCGAGTTGCGCCTTGCTGAACAGCCCCGCGGGCAGCGCGGGCGCGTCGATCCGCACGCACCTCGGACAGCCCGCCTCGCCGCGCTTCCACGACTCGGGCACATCCGTGTCGTCGCAGGTGAGCAGCACGACCTCAACGCCTGCGCGCGGCAACGCCTCGCACATGTCGAGCACGGCGCGGACGACGCCGCCGTCTTCCAGACGAATCCTGCTCAGGAAGTGCGCAACCACCATGACTTGTCGACGCTTTCCGCGCTCGGACGGCGCTCAGTTCTTGCCGGTCGCCCAGCGGATCAGCACATCCGCGACCTCGGGACGCGAGAACTCCATCGGGGGACGCTCGCCGGCCGCCAGCATCTCGCGGACCTTCGTGCCCGACAGGAAGATCTGGTCGCCCTCGATCTTCGGGAAGGTCTTGCTCGAAACCATCCCCTGCGCCATCTTGCTGTACGCCGCGTGCTCGAACTTCAGCGGGACGATCTTCAGGTTGCCCATGTCGATGTCGTCGAAGATCTTCTGCGCGTCGTAGGTCCCGTAGTAGTTGCCCACGCCCGCGTGGTCGCGGCCGACGATGAAGTGCGTGCAGCCGTAGTTCTTGCGGATGATCGCGTGAAGGACCGCCTCGCGGGGGCCCGCGTAGCGCATCGCGGCGGGCATCACCGACAGCACCGTGCGCTCAGGCACGAAGTACTTCTCGATGAGCACCTGGTAGCACTCCATCCGCACATCCGCGGGGATGTCGCCCTGCTTGGTCTCGCCGACCAGCGGGTGGATCAGCAGACCGTCGCAGATCTCCGTCGCGACCTTGCACAGGTACTCGTGCGCGCGGTGGATCGGGTTGCGCGTCTGGAACGCGGCCACGGTCTTCCAGCCGCGCTTGCTGAACTCTTCACGCGTCTGGTGAGGAGTGAGCCGACGGTCAAGGAACGCCTCGGGACCTTCGGGATCGACGCACGCCTGGATGACCTCGACCGGACCGCCCAGGCAGGTGTCGCCCTCCTTCATCACCTGCGCGACGCCCGGGTGCGCCTCGTCCTCGGTGCGGAACACATTCGGGATCTCGAGTTTCTTGTCGTGCGCGAAGACCTCGTTCACGGTCATCACGGCCTGAAGCACCCCGTTCGGGGCGTACAGCGCGACGCGCGAGCCGACGGCCGGCGCCTTGGCCTTGTCAACAGAGAGCAGGATCGGGATCGGCCACACATCGCCCGACGCGAGTTTCATGTCCGTGCAGACGCTCTTGAAGTCCTTCTCGCCCATGAACCCGGTCAGCGGGCTGAACGCGCCGATGCCGATCATCTCGAGATCGCACGACTGCTTCGCGCTGAGGTCGATCCGGGGCAGCGAGGCCGCCTCCTTCTTCAGCGCCTCGAGCTTCGCGCCCGTCGCGACCTGGTTGACAAGCGAATTCCCGTGCGCCTCGATTAGACCGTGCATGTGTCTCTCTTCTCAACAAAGCCAAGAGCGATCCGCCCGCGAGATCCCGCGGGCATGGAGCGGAGGGTAGGCGCAATACTCTCTCGCCCGCGCCCCAAACCGCCCCTGCGCTCCCCTTAACGCCTCGGCGTGAAGACATCCCAACGCGTCGCCCGTCCGAGAACGCTCCCCGACGGCTTCACGGGCGCCCTCCCCTCCGCCCGCTCGAACCACCACCCCGGGAGCCGCTCTTCCAGCCCCGGACCCACCCGAGGCCACTTCACCACCGCCCTGCGCCCCGCCGCCAGGATTCCCAGCGCCAGCAGTTCGCCCGCATCCTCATCGTTTCCGACGATCTCCCGCAGGTCCCGCATGTCCTTCTTCATGAGCGCACTCTTCGCGCGCGTCGGATGCATCGGGTCGATATACACCACATCCGGCCGGGCCGCCCCATCGTCCCCCGCCCGCTCGATCACCCGCCTCAGAACCTCGCGGGCGTCCCCCTCCGTCAGCGTAAGCCCTTGAGGAGAACCGGCTTCCGCTACGATTTCCCGCTGACGGGCCGCCACCTCAGGAACCCGCTCCACCGCCTCCACCACCATCCCCCTGCCCACCAGCAGCAGCGCATCACCCAGCAGCCCGCCCGTGCAGTCCAGCACCGTGCGGCAACCACGACCAACCCCGCACGCGGCGAACAGCGGCTGCGTCATCCCCGCGCCCCACGCCCGTCGGATTCCAGGAACGCCTCAGTGACCACGCCGATCCCTCTCCTCATCCACATCGGATACCACAAAACCGGCACCACCTGGCTCCAGCAGGTCATCTTCCGCGACGCCGATTGCGGATTCTTCCGGCCCGTCTCACGCGACGACCTCATCGACGCCTTCGTCCTCCCCGCGCCCATGTCCTTCGACCCCAGCGCCACCCGCGCACGCTTCAACCACCTGATCGAAGAGACCCGCGCACGCGGCGAGATCCCCGTCCTCACCGCCGAACGCCTCAGCGGCAACCCGCACTCCGGAGGATACGACAGCGCACTCCTCGCCGAACGCCTCCACCAGACCTTCCCCGAAGCGCACATCCTCGCCGTCGTCCGCGAGCAGGCCTCCATGGCCTTCTCGTCCTACGGCCAGTATGTCCGCGCGGGCGGCCCCCAATCCTTCAAACGCTACTTCCGCTCGCCCAAAATGGGACAGGCACGCCTCCCCCGCTTCCGCTGGGAATACCTCGAGTACGACCTGCTCATCAACCGCTACCACCAACTCTTCGGCGCCGACCGCGTGCATGTCTTCGCCTTCGAGCAACTCAGGCAGGACCCCGCCGCCTTCGCCAAAGCCGTCGTCGACTTCGCCGGCGCGCGACTCCCCGACAAGTTCCCCGTCGAGGGACGCAACACCGGCATGTCGGGCGTCACTCTGGGCATCAAGCGCCAGGTCAACCGCTTCGTCGTCTACGACTCCAACAACCCCGGCGCCTTCATCGACTCCATCCGCGTCAACCGCTCCCTCGTCCACGGCTTCGAGGGCCTCGACCGCATCGTGCCCGGCGCGCTGCGCAAACGCTCCAACGAACGCGTCCGCCGCTTCATCCGCGAGGAGATCGGCGACCGCTACCGCGCGAGCAACGCACGCCTCGCGTCCCTCACCGGCCTTCCCCTGAGCGAACTCGGCTACGACACGCCCGCCGCGCCCCCAAACTCCTGAGAATTCCGCTTGTCTCAACCCACGGATCAGGTACAACCTATCCCCGCGATGTCACACGCCAACGCCACATCTCCCGCCGAGCGCCTCCAACAGGTCGAACAGAACCTGTTCTTCATCGTGGGTTGCGGCCGATCGGGCACCACGCTGCTCCAGTCCGTGATCCTTTCGCATCCGGATGTCGCGATCCCCCCCGAAACCAAGTTCGCGGCCAAGTTCCCCGCGTACACACCGGCGCTCCGCGACCTCGGCGACAACGCGACCTTCGCCAAAGCGCTCGATGTCGTCATCGACGACCAGCGACGCAAGAGCATCGCCTTCGACGAGTCGCGCTTCCGCGAACTCGCCGCAGCCGGCGACCGCACCTGGGACGGGCTGCTCCTCGCCGTCCTGACCGCGTTCGCCGATCACGAAGGCCGCCCGCGCGTCGGCGAGAAATCACCCGCGCACACCCCGCTGGTCGGCCGCCTGTCCGAATCCTTCCCCCACGCCAAGTTCATCCACCTCATCCGCGACCCGCGCGCCGTCATGCTCTCGCGCATCCGCGCCGGTTTCACCGCAGGCGCGCTCGGCGCCGAGATCCCCCGCTGGCGCGAGGCCGCCGACATGCACCGCGACCACGCCGAGCGCCTCGGCCCCTCGCGCTACCTCCTCCTGCGCTACGAAGACCTCGTCACAGACCTCGAACCGACCGTGCGATCGCTCTGCGCCTTCCTCGACCTCGACATGCGCGACGAGATGCTCAACCCCCACAAGCGCGAGGCCAAGGGGTTCAATCCACGCTCCAAAGACTGGATGCAGAACACGCTCAAGCCCGTGTTCACCGGGAGCATCGACAAGTGGCGCACCGATCTCACCACAACGCAGATCGCGCTCATCGAGCACGCGCTCCGCGACGAGATGGCCCGCATGGACTACGAACCGACCGGCGCCGCCACCTCCGCCCCCGACCTGCGCCTCGCGCTCAGCGCCGCCGTCGGGAAGACCGAATACTCCCGCCGCAAGGCGCTCCGCGGCCTGCGCAAGATCACCGGACGCAAGCCGCCTCCCCCGCCCATCGAAGAATGATCGCGCTCAGCGCTGACGCCGCTTCCGCCGCGCCGTCAGCGCCGCGTCCATCACGCCGCCCACCGCGCCGCCGATCCGCGCACTGCGCTTCGTGAATCGCTCCACCTCGCGCGCAAAGCCCGGCCCCGCCGCGCGGACACGCTCCTCGAACAACTCCCGCGCCCGCGCGTACAGCGCCGAGTCCAGTTCGTTCAACTCGCGCAGACGATCCATCGCGCCGCTCGACGCCTCGCCCTCGTCGATGCCCTTCTTCTTCGTGACATTCGATGTGAACGAGAACGCGAACCGCCACCCCAGTTCACGGAGCAGCAGCGCTGCGCTCTCGTCGTACCGCTCCACGAGACCGGCGAGCAGAAACTCCCGCTCCAGCCGCTCGACCGCCTTGTCCAGCATGTCGGGCGTGCACGAACCGATCGGCCGCGTATCGAACTCGCCGCGTTCTCCCGCCAGATACCGCACCTGCGCGTTGTCCACCACCCACACCGGGTCGTGCGGTTCACGCGCCAGAAACTCGTCCAGCGTCATCGCCGGATCGATCGCGCCCTTCGCCTTCAGAAACCGGAACACCGAGAGCGTCCGCTTGTTCGGCTCGCGCAGCATCGTGATGTACGCGCTGGGCTCAGGCAGCCGCTCGTGCACGCCGTACCCGCAGTGCGCCTCGAAGAACCGCACCCGCCGCGCCTCACGCGCACTCAATCGACCGATCGCGTCCAATCGCGGCCCCGTGTGCTCGATCTGATACAACCCCAGCGCGACCTTCTCGTGCAACAGGTTCGTCGGCGGCCGCATCAGCAGCCCGATCTTCAGCATCCGACTCAGCGTCGTGCCGGCGTTCTTCGGGATATGCAGGTGGATCAGCACCGGCGCACGGGCCACGGTCGCGCTCCCGTTGGTTCAGCCCGCCGCCGCAGCGACGGCCGCGTCGAGTTCCGCCTCGTCGGGCACGCTGTACCCGTGCGCGAGCATCTCCTCGCGCACGATCGGCAGGATCTTGCGGATCGTCCCCGCGTCCATCCGCTTCCACTTCGTCTGCCTGTGAGGATCAACGGTCGTGCGCACGAACTCGCGCGTCTCGGCCGGGAACTCCTCGCCGAAGAACCGCAGAATCTCCCCGAACCGCTCCTCGGGCTCGCTCACGAAATCCTCGTACCGAACGCGCATCACCCGCTCGGGAGGAAGCAGCGCGAGGTCGCGCTCGCATTGCCGCGCGCCCTCGACCCACTGCTTCGCGATCAGTTCCTCGACCGACATCCGCCCGCGATCCTCGTAGATGCCCGGGTACCGCACGCCCCACATCCCCGTGTGCTTGTCGCGCAGCACCTTCCGCTTCCACCACTCACGCGCGAACTGCGCGAAGTACCGCGGCGCATGCACCTTCGGCGTCTCGACGAATCGCTCCCACGCGCGCGCGATCGTGATCGTCTTCTGCCAGAATAACTCCGACGAACTCACATTCGCCAGCGGCTCGCGGATCAGGTACAGGAACTTCGACTCCGGGAACACCTCCGCCACGAACGGCGTGCGCATGATGTTCGAAGGCGTCTTCTCCATCACGCGCTGCCCGCCGTGCGCCCGCTGGAACTGCAGGAACCGCTTGCGGATGTACGCCTTCACCCGCGGCGTCGCGTCGCGCTCGTCGTACCGGTCGTGCGCGCGGAACGGATCGCCGTACACCCAGATCGTGCGCGGCTCGAACCACCCCACCACGCCCGGATGCGCGTCGAACAGACGCATCATCATCGTCGTCCCGGAACGGACATTGCCCAGCAGGATGATCGGGGGCTTCAACGAGTCACGCGCCACGCTGTGTGTCTCCCTCGCCGGTCTCCCAGCCCACGCGATCGCGCAGAGGCCGCGCCGGCTCGCCCCCGTACACCTTGCCGCCCTCGAGATTCTTGAACACGCTCGCCCGCGCGCCCACCACCGCGCCCTTGCCGATGGTCACATTCGGACCGACGAACACATCCGCCGCGATCCACACATCGTCCTCGATCGTGACGGGCGGCTTGAGCAAAGGCAGATCCGCGCGCGTGTAGTCGTGGCTCCCCGCGCACAGATGCGCGTACTGACTCACGCTCACATTCTTCCCGATCACCACCGGACCCAGGCAATACAGCACCGCGTAATCGCCCACCGACGAGTTCTCGCCGATCGACAGATTCCAAGGCTGCTCCACCTTCACCGTCGGGCGGATCCGCGTGTGAGGGCCCACCTTCGCCCCGAACATCCTCAGCCACGACGCGCGGAACCCGTACCAGTTGTGGAAACTCAGACGCATCACCGGCTGACCGATCAGCATCCACAGCGCGCGGCGAACCTTCTCTCCGAACGAGTACGGGCTCATCCGCCGCGACAGCGGATCGACCTCCGCCCGCTGCTGGGGCTCGCCCGTGGTCGCACTCTCGCGCGCCGTCGCCATCAGCGCAACTCCCTGGGCTTGAGCGCCTTCGCCGGGTTGCCCGAGTGCACCCAGCCCGCCTCGAGCGACTTGTAGGTGCTCGACCGCGCGCCGAGCACGGCCAGTTTGCCGATGCGCACATTCGGACCGACGAAGGTGTCCGCGCAGATCCACGCGTCCTCGCCGATCTCGATCGGCAGACGCAACAGCGGGAACCGACGGTCCGTGTAGTCGTGCGTCCCCGCGCACAGGTGCGCGTACTGGCTGATGATCGTCCTCGCGCCGATCGTGATGTGCCCGAGCGAATACAGGATCGCGTGATCGCCGATCGTCACATCGTCGCCGATGGTCACATGCCACGGGATCTCGATGTGCGCGCTGGGACGGATGCGCACATCGCGGCCGATGCGCGCCCCGAACAGGCGAAGCCACGCCGCGCGGAACCCGTACCAGTTGTGGAACGACAGGCGGAACACCGGCTTGCCCAGGATCATCCACACGGCGCGCGCCAGTTTCTCGCGCGTCGTCCACGGGCTGCTCTCGGGCGTCATCTGCCCCAGGTGCGTGCCCGGGTCGGGCGTCAACTGACGCGTCACCAGCGGCGCGGGCTGCGGCGCCGGGGCCCCGGCCTTGCTCGCCGAGTAGTGATCGCTCGCCTTGCCCATCGGGGTCGCGTTCGCGCCCTCGGGGACGGCGAGCCCCCTCGCCGCGGGCGCCTCGATCATCGCCGAGTTCACCAGCGCGCCGCGGTTCTTCATCTCCTGCAGTTTGATCGAGATGAAGAAGTCGTAGGTCGCCAGGAACAGGCAGAACCGCAGGCCCGTGATCCCGTCGAGGAACCCCGCGCGCAGGAAGTACATGTACACGAAGCGCCACACGCCCGCGAAGGGCAGGCGGGGCTGCACATGGTGCTTCAGGAAGCGGCGCAGCGCGATGCCGCGCTCCAGTTCCTTCGCGCGGTCACGCCTCGCGCGCACGCGCTCTCGCATCTGCTCGCGCGCTTCGAGCGTCGAGTACCGGTTGTGCTTCGCGATGAAGTGCTCGAGCCCGCGCCGATCCTCGTGGCGCATCAGGTTGCGCAGGCGCTTCGTCGCGCCCGACACCACCATGTGCTCGTGCACATCGCGGTCCTCATACCACGCGCGGCCGCGCTTGAAGAACCGCAGGTTGTAACTCGGGAAATACCCGCAATGCCGGATCGCCTTGCCCATGAAGTAGGTCAGGCGGTTCACATAGAACCCCGCCTCGCGCACCTCTTCCGCGGGGCTCCGCGCGATCGACAACAACTCCTCGCGCAGTTCCGGGCTGATGCTCTCGTCGGCGTCGAGAATGAACACCCAGTCCGACTCCATCGGGAGGTTCTCGAGCGCCCAGTTCTTCTGCTTCGCGTACCCGAGCCACGGCTGGGTCACGACCTTCGCGCCGAGTTCCTCCGCGATCTGACGAGTCCGGTCCGTCGATTCGCTGTCCACCACCCACACCGAGTCCGCCCAGCCCACCACGCTGTTCAGCGCGTGCGCAAGGTTCAGTTCCTCGTTGAAGGTCGGGATCACCACCTCGATGTTCGCGCGCGTCCGCCTTCCCTGCTCGGGCTTGCCAGACGACGCCGACGCCTCGTCCGGCTTCGACGGCGCAACCGGCGCCTCCACCGGCCCTTCCTGAGGACCGTGCACCTGTGCCTCCGTGTCGCTCACGACAGCGCCCCTTCCGTGCGCGCGGCCGCGTCAGTCCGGCGGGGCTTCTCGCCCACCACCTCGGCCAGCACACGCTCGAACTGGGGCATCGTCCGCTCGTCGCAATACGCGCTGTCGAACGCCTCGCGCGCTCGGTCGCGCAGCGCCGCGTGCTCGGCCCGCTCGTGCATCATCCCGCGGATCGCGCCCACGACACGATCGACCTCGCCGATCCGCGCGCTCACGCCGCAACCGAACCGCGCGATCGCGTCGTCCACATTGCTCTTCTCAGGCCCGACATACACCACCGGCAGCCCCATCGCGAGGTTCGAGTGCAGTTTGCTCGGGCTCATCACGCCCAGCGCCTCATCGCGAAGAGTGATCAGCGCGCAGTCGGCCCCGCCCATCAGCGCGGGGGTCTGCTCCTTGGCAACATACCCGTGCATCACCACATTGGAAAGCCCGCGCTCCTTCGCGCCCCGCTCGATCTCCGACCAGCGCGAACCGCCGCCCACGAACAGGAAGGTCGCCGGCTCATCCTTCAACGCCTCGGCCGCGTCCAGCGCCGTCTCGAACTCGTGCCCGTACCCGGTGTTCCCGAGATACAGCGCCACGAACCGATCGCGCAGGCCCAACTTCTCCACGCCTTCCCACTCGCCGTGTTCGACTCCCTTGGGGAAGAACGACGCCTTCTCCCAGTTCGGGATCACATCGACGGGAAGCGCCTTCTCGCCCTTCTCCGGCTTCGGGCCGTACTGGCTCATCAGCAACTCGACCATCGCCGTGTCGAGACAGATCAGGTGATCGAGGCGCCGGAACAGGCGCCGGTTCATCCAGCGCATAAAGCGGCTCGCGAACCCGCCCGTCTTCAGCACGCCCAGACGCTCGGCCGCGTCGGGATAGCAGTCCATGTTCCACAGCACGACCTTCACGCCCGAGTGCATCCACGAATGGAGCACGCCCGCCCACGCGATGTACGGCGGCGTGGTCAGACTCACCACCACATCCTGACGGGGCAGCGTGAGCAGCGTCCAGATCGCGCCCAGATAGAAGGTCGCGTAGTCCGCGCAGCGCTTGAGGATCGTCGCCTTGCCGAATCGCGGCGTCCAGATGCGGCGAACGCTCGGGTTCCCCTCCACCTGCGCCTTCGCGTCCGCGCTCGACGCGGGCACATACCCGCCCTTGCTCGCGACGACGGTCACGGTGTGGCCGCGCTCCGCGAGATGCTCGGCGAGCGACGCCGACAGGTGCGCCGTGGGGCTCACATCGGGCGTGTAGAACTGGTTGATGATAGTGACGCGCATCGGGGCGCCGGTTCCTTATGCGCGCTGGAGCGACGAGACGCCCTCGACCATCTCCTCGACGATCCGATCGAGCGAGTAGGTCCAGTCCCAGTTGG
>CAYGLT010000030.1:22858-26922 GCA_964350875.1 uncultured Phycisphaeraceae bacterium
CCCTCGACCATCTCCTCGACGATCCGATCGAGCGAGTAGGTCCAGTCCCAGTTGGGGTAGTGCTCTTTGAACTTGCGCATGTCGCTGTAATAGCAGATGTGGTCGCCGATGCGGTTCTGCTCGCTGTAGGTCATGTTCGGACGCTTGCCCGAGACCTTCTCGATCATGTCCACGCACTCGAGCAGCGACGCCGCGTTGTTCTTCCCGCCGCCGAGGTTGTACACCTCGCCCGGGCGCGGGTCCTGCGCGAAGTTCCAGAACGCGTTGATCACATCGTACGAGTGGATCTGGTCGCGCACCTGCTTGCCCTTGTACCCGAAGATCGTGTAATCGCCCTCGCGCAGCGCGACCATCACGAGGTAGTTGAGGAAGCCGTGCAGTTCGACGCCCGAGTGGCTGGGGCCCGTGAGGCACCCGCCGCGGAACACGCCCGTCTTCAACTTGATCGAGTCGTAGCGCCCGTACTCCTGCGCCATGATGTCGCCCGCCAACTTGCTCGCGCCGAAGAGCGAGTGCGTGCAGCGGTCGATCTGGAAGGTCTCGGGGATGCCGTGCTCGTAGCGCGCGTCGTCGTAATCCCAGCGCGTCTCGAGTTCCTTCATCTTGATGAAGTTCGGCGCGTCGCCGTAGATCTTGTTCGTGCTCACCTGGATGAACACCGCCTCGGGCGCGTGCCGGCGCGTCCCCTCGAGCATGTTCACCGTGCCCGTCGCGTTGGTGTCGAAGTCCTCGTAGGGCATCTTGGCCGCGAGGTCGTGGCTGGGCTGCGCCGCCGCGTGGATGATCAGTTCCGGGTTCACGCGCTGGATCAGGCCCTCGACGCCCTCGCGGTTGCGGATGTCCAGTTCATGGTGGGTGAACCGCTTGCACTGGCTCTTGAGCCGGTCGCGGTTCCACGAGGTGTCGCCCTTGTCCCCGAAGAAGGCCTTGCGCATGTTGCTGTCCACGCCGTGGACATCGAAGCCCATGTTGTCAAAGAAGGTGACGGCTTCGGAGCCGATCAGGCCGCTGGATCCGGTGACGAGAACACGCATGGGGGAACCTCTTTGCTTCGTACATATGCCGCTCAGCGGCGAAATGACGCGTTGGCGACGGGGGCTTCAGGCGACCCCCGAGGCCGCTTTATCGGCCATCCGTCCGGGTCGATCCACCCTCGCCGCGGACCAGAATCGGCCCGACCAACGCCCTCTCCTCTGTCCCGACGACGACCGACAAAGCCGGACCGCCGCCGCTCTCCAAGAACGCCGCATCGTAGACCGGGCTCGCCCGGGGGATACCCGCAAGGGCATGTGAGCGTCCGGTAAACTCTGCGCCGTCGCCACGATCAAGGCCTCGCCTTGACGCGGCCCGCGTGCTACGAACCGGCGCCCAGGCAAGTTCTGTCTCGCGCAGTCTCACCCGGTAGGCCCCCCGGGCCGATCCCACTAGACTCTCGCCGTCATTCTTCCCGGACCCGGCCCGCTCCCGGGCCTGTCCTTTCTCCCAAGCGGAAGTCGCCGTGTCGCTCGTCAAACGCATCCTCGTCACCGGCGGCGCCGGGTTCCTCGGCAGCCACATCTGCGATCGACTCGTCGCCCAGGGCCACGATGTCATCTGCCTCGACAACTTCTTCACCAGCCAGAAGTCGAACATCGAGCACCTGCTCGGGCACCCGAACTTCGAACTCATCCGCCACGATGTCGTGAACCCCGTCTGGCTCGAGGTCGACGAGATCTACAACATGGCCTGCCCCGCCGCGCCGGGCCATTACCAGTACAACCCCATCAAAACGATGAAGACCTCCGTGGTCGGCGCCATCAATATGCTCGGCCTCGCCAAAAGGTGCCGCGCCAAGGTGCTCCAGGCGTCCACCAGCGAGGTCTACGGCGACCCGGAAGTCCACCCACAGCCCGAGTCCTACAAGGGCTCCGTCAATACGCTCGGCCCCCGCGCGTGCTACGACGAGGGCAAACGCGCCGCCGAAACCCTCTTCATGGACTACTACCGCATGCACAAGGTGAACATGCGGCTCGTCCGCATCTTCAACACCTACGGCCCGCGCATGCACCCCTACGACGGCCGCGTCGTCTCCAACTTCATCCGCCAGGCCATCCAGGGCGAGGACATCACCATCTACGGCGACGGCTCCCAGACCCGCTCGTTCTGCTATTGCGATGACCTCGTCGAGGGCATCATCCGCATGATGAACGGGCCCGACGAGTTCCACGGCCCCGTGAACCTCGGAAACCCGGGCGAGTTCACCATCCTCCAACTCGCCGAGATCGTGCAGGAACTCTCCGGCACTTCCTCCAAGATCGTCTTCCGCCCCGCCCTCGCCGACGACCCGATGCAGCGCCAGCCCGTCATCGATCTCGCGCAGAAATGGCTCGGCGGGTGGGAGCCCAAGGTCCAACTCCGCGAGGGCCTCTCGCGCACCATCGAATGGTTCAAGACCATCGACATGTCCCAGTACCGGGCCCCCACGCCCAACTACTGAGACCGGGCCCGAAATCCCCACAACGCGAAAGTCGATCGGGAAACCGGCCGACAATCGGCTCTCGGACCTTCGCAGAGCCTTCACAGTCCCGAGGCCCTCCGGCGGTTTCCACCCCACAACCGGCGGCTAGACTCCGCCCCGCGCAACGCGGCCATTCCAACGAACAAACCTCCGGGACCGACCGAACAAGCCACCCCGGATGAAGAAAACCACGAGCGAGGAGAGAGTTGCGATGCGATTGACCATGGTTGGCACCGGATATGTCGGGCTCGTCACCGGCACCTGCTTCTCGAACACGGGCAACCATGTCACCTGCCTCGATGTCGACCCCTCCAAGATCGACACCCTCAACTCGGGCGGCTGCCCCATATACGAGCCCGGCCTCACCGACCTCATCGAGCGCAATGTCGACGCCGGACGCCTCGCCTTCACCACCGACAAGAACAAGGCGTACAAAGACGCCGACATGATCTTCATCTGCGTCGGCACGCCCTCGGGCGATGACGGCCACGCCGACCTGAAGTATGTCTTCGGCGCCGCCGACGACATCGCCGATGTCATCAAGTCCCTCGGCAAGGACCAGAAGCCCAAGACCGTCGTCGTCAAGTCGACCGTCCCCGTCGGCACCTCCCTCGCCGTCCAGAAGCGCATCATCGACCGCATCGGCCCCGACTACCCCTTCAACATCGCCAACAACCCCGAGTTCCTCAAAGAGGGCGCGGCGATCAACGACTTCAACAAGCCCGACCGCGTCGTCTGCGGCGTCACCAACGAGACCACCGCCGAAGCCATGCGCGCCCTCTACGAGCCCTTCGTCCGCCAGGGCCACCCCATCTTCATCATGGACATCCTCTCCAGCGAGATGGTCAAGTACGCCAGCAACGCCATGCTCGCCACCAAGATCTCGTTCGTGAACGAGATCTCCAACCTCTGCGAGCACTACGGCGCCGACATCAAGCGCGTCCGCGAGGGCATGTGCTCCGACAAGCGCATCGGCAACCAGTTCCTCTACCCCGGCGTCGGCTACGGCGGCTCGTGCTTCCCCAAGGATGTGCTCGCGTGCATCTCCATGGGCGACCGCGCCAACCACCCGACCACCCTCCTCAAGGCCGTTCACGATGTGAACCAGCAGCAGCGCCAGGAGTTCTTCAAGAAGATCGAGCGCCACTTCGCCAGCAGCGGCGGGCTCAAGGGCAAGACCATCGCCTTCTGGGGCATCGCCTTCAAGCCCGAGACCGACGACATCCGCGAAGCGCCCGCCATGTCCCTCATGCAGAATGTCCTCGACGCGGGCGGCAATGTCGTCGCCTACGACCCCGTCGCCATGGACAACTGCCGCAAGGAAATGGGCGACTCCGTCAACCTCGTCGACCACATGGAAGACGCCATCCGCGGCGCCGACGCGCTCGTCATCTCCACCGACTGGGACGCCTTCAAGTCCCCCGACTTCGAGGTCGTCAAAGAGATCATGCGCGCACCCGTCGTGTTCGACGGCCGCAACCTCTACCGCCGCGAAGCCATGAAGGCCGCCGGATTCTCCTACTACTCCGTCGGACGCCCCGCCGTCGTCAACGGCAAGGACGCCTGA
>CAYGLT010000030.1:27022-28766 GCA_964350875.1 uncultured Phycisphaeraceae bacterium
CATCAACCTCAACGACAAACTGTCGAAATTCTCCGACCAGTGGTCGCCGCGCGTCATCGCCGAACTCAACGGCCAGATGGTGAAACTCGCCAAGATCGAAGGCGAGTTCGTCTTCCACAACCACGAGCACGAGGACGAACTCTTCCTCGTCCTCAAGGGCGCCATGCGCATGGAGTTCCGCGATCACTCCGTTGAGGTCCGCGAGGGCGAGATGATCGTCGTCCCCAAAGGCGTCGACCACCGGCCCGTCACCATCGGCGGCGAGTGTTGCGTCATGCTCTTCGAGCCCGCCGCGACGCTCCACACCGGCAACCGCCCCGACGACCCACGCACAAAAACCACCTTCGAGCGCATCTGATCCGCACCCTCTCCCGCTGGGAGAGGGTGGTCGCGACTCCGGAGCGACCGGGTGAGGGCCAGTCGTGTGAGGGGCCACTCCCCCACCCTTCTACATCACCCGCATGTACACCGTGACCACGCTGATCGTCAGCATCCACCCCAGCAGCGCGAGCGGCCCGACAACGAACGCGACCTTCACCACAGAAGGCCACTTCGCGCGAACCTCACGCGAAGGCGCCGCGATCGACGCGAGCCAGATCACACCCGCGAGCACGGGCGGCTCCGCGTAACGAAGCCACGCCTGCGCGTTCATCATCTGCGCCGCGCACCAGCACACGCCCGCGAACAGCAGGATGGTCGCCGCCCGCTTGCGCCCGTTCAACGCCGCGGCCCGCCACATCGCGAGCAGCGCGACCGCGCCGATCGGCGCGAGCAGGACATACACGGGCGAGCAGTCGAACGGGGCCGGGAAGCGCCGCACGATCTCCCACAGCCACCCGTGCATGCGCCCCGCCTCGGGACTCCACGCGGTCGGCGGCACGACAGCAACAAACAGGCCGATCGACACCGCGCCCCACACATACACATCGTTCAGACGGAGCGTCTTCACGCCCTCCCACGCGCTGGCGATCAGCGCGCCCGCGAACACCCCCGCGAGCGAGAGCGCGAACGCCGGCATCACCGCCGACACGCCGCTCGCGTGCTTGTCGCGATACGCAGGCGGCATCAGCCCCTGCCACTTCCACACGAAGAACGCCAGCAACGCCAGCGGCACGAGCACCGCGACCGTCCCGACGACGAACCGCGTCCAGTTCAGTTCGCGCCGTTCCTCGACGAGCCCGAGCCCCACGCACACATCGCGCACGACGGGCAGCGAACCGAGCAGGCCCGATCCCGCCTTCATCGACAGCGCCAGCGGCGCGATCGGCCAGATATGCAGTTGCCTCACCGCGACCGCGATCGTCGCGCCGATCCCGCCCACGATGCTCGCCCGCGCCGTCCCTCCGCCGAACGCCGCACACCCGACCGCGAGCGCCACCCCCGCCAGCGCCGCGTTGTCCGTCGTGATCCACGACGCGGAACTCAGCACATACGAACTCGCGGCCAGCGGCGCGCCGAACAGCGCCGCGAGCCGCCAGCCCGCGACGCTCGCCGCGAACGCGCCGACGACCGCCACGAACGCGCAGCCCGCGAACAGGTTGATCCAGCGCAGGCCCGCATCGCTCACGCCCACCTTCGTCGCGCCGGCCATCACGAGGTGATACCCGGGCGAGGTCGCCGAGCGGTACTCGACGATGTCCACCTCGGGCCATTGCTCGGCCATCTCCCGGATCACCGGCAGGTGGTACTTCACCGCGTCGCTGGCCTCGCTGGTCGTGTAGATCGGCTGGCCGTCCTCGCCGCC
>CAYGLT010000031.1:0-27926 GCA_964350875.1 uncultured Phycisphaeraceae bacterium
ATCGGCACCGAGCGCCACGAGAGCCGGCGCATCGACAACCAGTTGCGCGGCCGGTCGGGCCGCCAGGGCGACCGGGGCTCCACGCGATTCTTCGTCTCTCTCGAAGACGACCTGATGAAGATGTTCGCGGGCGAGACCACCATGAAGGCGCTGTCGCGTCTGGGCATGCGCGAGGGCGACGCCATCGAGCACCCGTGGCTCACCAAGTCCATCGAGCGCGCCCAGCGCAAGGTCGAGGAGCGGAACTTCCAGGTCCGCAAGAACATCCTCGAGTACGACGAGGTCATGGAGCACCAGCGTCAGGCGTTCTACGGCACGCGTCAGCGCGTGCTCGAAGGCCGCGATGTCAAAGACCTTGTCTTTGATTATGTCGGGGACGCCGTCGAAGACTCCGTGGAGACCTACCTCGCCGTCGGGTACGCGGGCGAGTGCGCCGCGGAGTACGCGCGCCGCCAACTCAATTGCTCGATCCCGCCCGAGCGGCTCCGCGGCCGGGACGCGGAGGAGATGGACGAGCGGATCCGCAAGATCGCGAAGGACGAGTTCCAGCAGATGATCGCGGTCACGCTGGGCGAGTACCTCCACCCGACCGAGGAAGGCCAGGATCCGATCGAGCGCGAGCCCGTGCTCGAGGACGATCCGTCCAGCCCGATCGCGGACCTCAAGGGCCTGTCGAACTGGGCGCAGCGCGAGTTCGACATCGAACTCAAGCCGAGCGACCTGCGCGGCATGAAGGCCAAGCAGATCGAGGAACTCCTGCTCGAGGCCGCGCACCGCCGCGTGGACAGCGCGGACCTCTCGGGCGTGGGTCAGTACACCGCCGAGGACTACGGCGCCGCCGAACTCTGCAAGTGGATGCACGGCGTGTTCGACATCAAGGTCGATCCGGACGAGATCTGGGGCACTCCCGAGAAGCGCGACGCCGCGCCCGAGTATCTGCTCGAGAAGGTTCGCGAGGCGTACACGAAGCGCGAGATCGAGTACCCCGTCGATTTCATCATGGACATGACGATGGGCATGATGCGCTACAACCCCGATCAGGCGCTGACCGGGCTCGTGCGCTGGGCGAACCAGCGGTACAACCTGGGCTGGGACGAGGCCAAGGTGCGCAGCACGATGCCCCCGAAGATCCGCGAGGAGGTCCTCGCGGCGTCGCGCAAGTTCGTCGAGAGCGGGGAGATGGACAGGTCCATCGACTCGATCGTCGAGGGCGGCGATCCCGAGGTTGTCGAGCAGCGCCTGAAGGAGCGCTTCGGCGCGCGGATGCCCGCGTGGATCAAGGATCTCGAGGGCGACGACCGCATGGCCGCGCTCCGCGGCGCCGCCGAGATGACATTCCGCGGGGAACTGGCGCAGTTCGAGCGGCTGATCCTCGTCGAGACGCTCGACTCGTCGTGGAAGGATCACCTCTATTCGATGGACCAACTCCGCGACTCGATCGGGTTCCGCGCGTTCAGCCAGCAGGACCCGCGCATCGAGTACAAGCGCGAGGGCGCCAAGCAGTTCACCGAGATGAACCGTCATGTTCGTGACCGCGTGTGCGAGCAGGTGTTCAAGTTGAAGATCTCGCCCACGGCGGCGATCCAGCAGCAGATGGCGGCCATGGCGATGCAGCAGCGCGCCCAGCAGGGCGGCGCGGCTGGCGCTCCGGGGGGCCCCGGGGCTGCTGGCGCACCGCGTTCGCCGATGGTCGCCGCGGGCACGCCAACGGGCGGGCTTCCCCAGTCGCCCAGGCCCGCTTCGGGCAGCGGAACCGGGGGGATGATGTCCTTTGGAAGCGGGACCTTCTCGGGTCCGGGAATCCCGACGCCCCCGCCCGCACGCCCGTCACAACCCCCGCCGCCCGCTGGGGATGAGGACGACGCCCGCGGCACGACCTGAACGATTCCCGAGAATTCGGTGGACCCTCCCCGGACTTTCCTGTACCTTGCAAGGGCAGGAAGAGAACGGCGACGCGGCGCGCAGGGGGCGCGCCGCGTCCGTCGTTTCAGGCCGAATCAACGCCGCGCGGAGCGCGGCATGTGTGCTTGAGCGAGAGGAGAGAGAGCATGCGCACACTCACCGCTGTCGTTCTGATGGCATGCGCCGGCGCCGCGTCCGCGCAGCCAACCGTTCGTTCGCTGTATGTCACGAACAATGTCGGCAGCCCCGGCTCGGTCGCCGCGTTCAGCGTCGACGCGAGCGGCACGCTCAACTCGCTGGGGAATGCGCTCGCGGGATTCAACCCCCAGGGAATCGCGCTGACGCCCGACGGCCGCTACGCGATCGTCATCAACGGCACGATCAACGATGTCGTGGAGGAGGTCTACGCGCTGCCGCTGAACGCCGACGGGTCCGTCGGCATGCCCGCGGCGCCGACGCTCTACCCCGACGGGAACCTCTCGCTCGAAGTGACCGCCGACGGTTGGATCATCATCCCCGCGGTGGACATCGACGGCGTGACTTCGTCCTTCGTCAACGCGCTGGGTCGTGTGGAGGAAGTCGATCGCGAACTCGCGGGGATCTTCCCCACGGCCGCCGAGTCCACCCCCGACGGGCGCTTCGTGTATGTGAGCGGTTCGGGCTCGGGGAACCTTTTCTCGTTCTCGATCAACCAGGCGACGGGCGACCTGACTCCGATCGGCACGCCTCAGGGGTCGACCACGATCTTCGCGCTCGTGGCGCACCCGACGCTGCCGATCCTCTACGGCTCGACGGGCCTGCAGAACCTGATCCAGAAGTACGACATCCAGAACGACGGCACGCTGGTGTTCGGCAACGCCTACCCGTCGGGCGCGAACAGCGCCGTCGAGTTCGCGATCCACCCCGAGGGCACATACCTCTATGTGTGCAATGTCGTCAGCGATTCGCTGACCGTCCTGCCGGTGAATGCGGACGGATCGTTGATGCCTTCGATCCAGAACATCGTGATCGGCAGCGATATCCGCGATGTCGTGACCGACGGCGAGTTCGTGTATGTCACGGATGAGTCGTCGATCAGCGGCTCGCCCGTGGGCGTGATCGTCTACAAGATCAATCCTGATGGGACGCTCGATCAGGTCGGGCCCGCGACGCCGACGGGCGGCGGGCGTCCTCAGTACATGGCGCTGTGGGTCCCGCCGCAGACCGAGTGTCCGGGCGACACGAACGGCGACAACATCGTGAACTTCACCGACCTGAACACGGTGCTCGCCGACTTCGGGATGAGCGGGCAGGGGCTCGCGGGCGATGTCAACGGCGACGAGATCGTCAACTTCACCGACCTGAACATTGTGCTCGCCAACTTCGGAACCAACTGCGGCTGATCGCCGCGTCGAGAAAGAGAGTCTTGTCCATGATCCGTGCATCCGTTCCGTTCGCTGCGCTGAGTCTCGTCCTGGGCGCTGAGGCGTTCGCCAGCCCCGTGAGCGACTTCCGCGACGGGCAGGATGCGCTGTTCGATCTGATCGGCGCGAGGATCACGAGCACGGGCGCCGCGGTCATCGATGAAGTGATCGAGGACGAGCAGGGGGCGCCGTTCTGCGCACCGAAGGCGCGCGGCACGCTCGACATCGACATCGATCTCATCAACCTCGGGTTCCCCGGGTCCATCCCCGTCACGCTGGTCGGGACCGAGCTCTCCCCGACGCGCGTTCGCTGGGAGGCGAGCATCGATGTGAACCAGTGCCTCGACACCACGCTCCCCGACGGCACGGACATCAGCGTGCTCATCCGCGAGGTGGTCGTGCGGATGACCGGCGAACTCTCGTCCAGCCCGGTCGTCACGGAGGAGTACTGCATCGCCCGGCGCGGCGTGCAGATCCAGACCGTCGGCGGCGACGCCGAGAACTTCATCGATGTCACCGCCTACGGGCTGTGCGTCCAGTTGCCGTTCTCGCGCATCGACATCGATGTGCGCGAAATCGACGCGCAGGGTTTCGGCGGCGACGATCCGTGCCCGGGGGACACCAACAGCGACAATGTCGTGGACTTCACGGATCTCAACGCGGTGCTCGGGCAGTTCGGCCTGCAATCGGCGCCCGCGGAACTCGCCGGGGATGTGAACCTCGACGGTGCGGTGGACTTCGCCGACTTGAACGCCGTGCTCGCGGCCTTCGGCACGGTGTGCGGCAAGTGATCCGCGAGGCAAGCGCCCCGTTGCTATAACTGCGGCACATGGACACCCAGCGCACGGACAGGGACGCGTATCGCAACGGCCTCGCGACCGAGCGGCTGCCGATCCGCCCGAACTACGACGACAACCGCTTCCTCGAAGGGCCGCGCTCGCGCCTCGAGGAAGCGATGCGCATCATGCGCATCGCGAAGGAGTTCGTGTACGGGTTCCGCCACCTGCACTTCGTCGGTCCGTGCGTGACCGTGTTCGGTTCGGCGCGGTTCCTCGAAGACAACGAGCATTACATCCGCGGCGTGGAGGTCGGTGAACTGCTCGCGAAAGCGGGGTTCACTGTGATGACGGGCGGCGGGCCGGGCATCATGGAGGCCGCCAACCGCGGCGCAAGGAAGGCGGGCGGCCGCTCCGTCGGGTGCAACATCGAACTCCCGTTCGAGCAGCACCCCAACCCGTACCTCGATATGTCGCTGGACTTTCGGTACTTCTTCGTGCGCAAGGTGATGCTCGCGAAGTACTCGTACGCGTTCGTCGCGATGCCCGGCGGGTTCGGCACGCTCGACGAACTGTTCGAGGTTGCGACGCTGGTTCAGACGGGGAAGATCCAGCGGTTCCCGATCGTGCTGATCGGGAAGGAGTTCTGGGCGCCCATGCTCGCGTTCATGCGCGAGACGCTCATCGGGCAGGGGACGATCTCCCCGGGTGACATCGACCTGCTGTTCGTCACCGATTCGCCCGAGGAGGCGGTCGAGCACATCTGCAAGGTCGTGCTTTGCGGCCCGGAGGAGAAGCCCACACGCAAGGCGCCCAAGCCGATCCCGGCGCTGGGCGAGAAGGGCTTCAAGGGCGCCGAGAAGGACATGGAGCGCGTGCGGTGACGCGGGCCGCTCGCCGCGTTTGCTACACTTGAGGCATGAGTTGCTGCCCAGGACCTCAACACGGAAAGCCCTTCGACCCCGACGCCGAACTGCCTTGCGAGGCGGATATGGAGCGTTTCGGCGACGAGGAGGACGAGTCGTCGGACCTGTTCGATGACGAAATCGGCGGCGGCTACGGCCGTTCGCCGAACGAGGCCGTCGCGTGGGATTCGCCCAAGAAGGGCGGCTTCGTGCTGGTCGCGAAGGTGCTTGTGGCGGCGATGATCCTGATCGGCTGCGCGAGCGTGATCTGGTTCGCGAGGTAGCGGTCGGACAACGCGGTGCTGAGCGCGTTCGGCGTCGAGTGCCGGTGAATAGGGCGCGCGAGATCAGCCGCCGCCGGCGCCCCCGGCGCCGACGGTGATCAGCGGCGCGAGGGATTTCTCGGGCGAGGTCTGCACCGCGAGCAGCATCTGGAGCAGCGCAAAGACGCGCTTGGTCTGCAGGTCCGTGTCGGGGACATAGAACCACGAATCGCGGTAGCGCACGGCGATGTACGCGTCGCTGGGCCGTTCCTCGGCCGCGAGGATCTTCACGACCGAGACGGGCGAGTCGGGGCGTCCGGGATATGCGCGGCCCGAATCGATGTCGCGCTGGGGCGTCTGGATGTCGCGGGATATCTCGGCGAGGATCGACATCACCGAGCGCGTCTCGACGGCGATCTGGTGGCGCTCGCTGCGCGGCGAAGAGACGATCTCGGTGGTGACGGCGTCGACATCGATGTCGAGGAGTTCGCGGAATTTCCGGCGGATCGCGGCGGTGTCGGCCGGTTCGTCGGCGGGCGTGGTGACGCGCAATGTGTACCCGCCGCCCTCGCTTGCCGGGAGCGCACGGACGCGGAGGCCGGCGCGCATCTGGAGGTACGCGATCTGGTTCAGCGCGGTGAGGAACGCCTGGCGTGTCTGGGCGTCGAGCATGCTCGCGCCGCTGGAGAACGGGTTGCGCAGGTCGTTGAGGCGCTCGACGGTGATGAGCATGATCTCGCGCGCGTCCCACCCGTGGGCCATCAGGATGATGACGACGCTGGGCGGGATGGGCTGAACGAGTTGGTTGACGAGTTCGGCGCCGACGATGGGCCGGTAGGTGATGGTGGGGGTTTCGGAGAGTGTGCCGCTGACACCTGCGCCGATCTGGCCGTCGGAGGTTACGCCGTTGAAGACGCCGAAGCCGGCGGCGTCCGCGCGGGCCGTGCGTGAGTACTGCTGGACGACGGAAGCGACATCGAGGAAGAAGGGCGCCTCGCCGTAGCGCATGCGGACGATGTTGAGCAGGAGTTGCTCCTGCATCGAGTTGGCGATGGCGGCGTTGTAGTTGAAGCGGTCGACGGGGATGGCGTCTGGTCCTCGCGAGACGCATCCGGCGAGGAGGGGGACGGCGGCGCAGAGAAGGGCGGTGAGCCGGGGGTGTCGCATGGCGCGAGGATACCGATCGGGCCGCGTCAGCGCGTGACGCTCAAAACCGCGATGGGCCGCTCGAATGTTCAAGCGGCCGAGGTCGGATGTTCTTTGCTGATGTCGTGGGGGCCGGCGGAAGGGAATACGGGCGAAGGGAGTCGAACCCCTAACCTCCTGATCCGTAGTCAGGTGCTCTATCCAATTGAGCTACGCCCGCAAAGTGCGGCGTCCGGGAAGATTCTCCCGGGCGAGGCGGAGGGTATGCGGGGGGTACGGGGCGTGGCAAGCACCGGGGGGGCCGCGGCGAAGATTCGGTCAATACCGGGAGGGCCCGTGTGCTTGATCGACCGGGGAGGGGGGCTATCCTTGCTGGCTCGCGAGGGGCGGCTTTGCGTCCCGTGAGCGACGCCGACACGGATCTGGGCTCCGTGCGGCGGGTGGACACGACCCGAATACCCCTAGTTGACGCGGCCGCGACTGTCGTCGCCCGGCCGCCGAGGATCCCGCCTGTATGGCTCACTCTCCTTCCGCCAAGAAGCGCATCCGTCAGAACGAGCAGGCCCGTGCACGCAATCGCTGGCGCAAGCGCGCGATGCGTGAATCCATCAAGGACCTGCTCGAGAAGATCGCGCACAGCGGGGTCGATGAGTCGCAGGAAGCCCTGAAGAAGGCCTGCGCGGTCATCGATCGCACGGCCCAGAAGGGTGTGATCCACAAGAACACCGCCGCCCGCTACAAGTCGCGTCTCAACACGCGCGTGAAGGCCAAGAAGGCCGCCGCCTGAGCGGAGCGGACGCGATCAGCGCGGCGCGTCTCGTGCCGCACACGATGCGATGAGAGAGAGAACGGCCAGGCCCGTGCCACGAAGCGCGGGCTTTTCCGCTTTTGTGCGCACCGATCGAGTGTTGCGCGAAATCGTCCTCGCAGGCCGATAAGGTCCACGCGATCCGCATGGCGCAAGGAACGGCCACACCCCGTCAGCCCTCGACACGGACCCTCCGCACCGGTGGGACCTCGTCGCCGCGCGCCGCGCCGGTGTCGTCGCGCATCCCGTTGGGAGAGCGGCGGTACGCGTGGATTTCCCAGCGGCCGCTGCATGTGCTGGTGTTCCTGCTCCCGCTGGTGATCGCGTACGAGGTCGGCAGCGCGGTGTACCTGCTCGATCCGGTGGCGGGGGGCGAGACGATCCGCGCGCACGAGCAGTTGTCGCGCGTGCTGGGCGCGTTCGGCGCGTCGAGCGTGTTCCTCCCGGGAATTCTGCTCGTGGCGGTGCTGCTCGCGTGGCACATCCTGTCGAAGGACCCGTGGCGGCTGCGCCCGAGGGTGCTCGGCGGGATGGCGATCGAATCCGCGCTGTGGACGCTTCCTCTGCTTGTCCTGGGCGCGATGGTCCAGCGGGTGTCGAACGAGTCGCTCGCGGCGGCGGCGGTTGGCAGCGGGGGCGGGGACGCGATCTCTCAGTCGCCCATGATGGCCAAACTCACGCTCGCGCTCGGCGCCGGGCTCTATGAAGAACTGCTGTTCCGCCTGTTCGGCATCGCGGCGGTGCACTTTGTGCTCGCGGACCTGCTTCGGATGAAGCCCGCCCCGGCGATGGTCTTCGCGGTGCTGGTCTCGGCCGTGGGATTCGCGCTGTACCACGACGCCGCGTTCTTCTCGGGCGGAACGGGGGGACTCGACGCCCAGCGGTTCGTGTTTCTGACGCTCGCGGGGCTGTATCTGGGCGGGATTTTCGTCTTCCGGGGTTTCGGGATCGTCGTGGCCGCCCACGCGCTGTACGACATCGTGGTCTTCACGATGGCCTCTTGAGACGCCTCCCCGGCTTATCGGGGGGCCGAATCTCGATATCACCCGAGGAAAACCTTGGCCATCCGGCGCCGGGGCGGTAGTGTGAGTTCGCAGGGTCCTTTCCTCCCCGGACCCGCCAGGAGTGCCCCATGCCCACCAGCCCGGTTCGTTCTCTCCGTTTCGCCCCCGCGATCGCTCTGGGCGCCGCGGTCATTCTGCTGACCTCGGCCGCGTCCGCGATCCCGGTCCCGGACGAATCGGGCGGTCGCCACGATCAGGGCCCCTCCAGCCCCTCGGGCCCGGCGGGCGGCGAGTTCTACCCGGCGCACGAAGTCGCGATGCGGAGCCGCATTCCCCTTCAGACCTTCAACATGGGCGACGGCGCCGACTGCTGGGGCTACACCAGCCCCTCCGGCCGCGAATACGCGATCATGACCTTCACGGGCGGGCTCTCCTTCATCGAGGTCACCAACCCGTCCAGCCCCGTCATCCTCCACGACTTCCCGAGCGATGGCTCGAGTCTCTGGGCCGACACGAAGGTCATCGGTGAGACCTGCTACTTCATCAAGGACCGCCTGGACACGGGCCTGCAGGTCTACGACCTCTCCCAGATCGACAACGGCATCGTGACCAAGACCCTCGAGTTCCGCGGCTCGGGCATCGAGTGGGCGCACAACATCATCGCGCACGAAGAGAGCGAGACGCTCTACCTCGCCGGCGCCAACGCGCCGTCCGACGGGCTCGTCGCGATCGATGTCAGCAACCCCGCCGCGCCCGTCGTCGTCGGGCAGTACAGCGGCGCCTCGTACATCCACGACGCGCAGGTCGTCACCTGGCCCCACCCCGGACCCTGGGAAGGGCGCACCATCGCGTTCTGTTTCGCGGCGCGGCAGGGGATCGACATCGTCGATGTCACCAACCCCGCCGCGATGACGCAACTCGCGCGCATCAACTACCCCGGTCTGTCGTATTCCCACCAGGGCTGGGTCGATGTCGATCGACGCATCCTCTTCCAGAACGACGAACTCGACGAGGTCGACGGCGAGGTCGCGACGACGACGACGCGCGTGTTCGATGTCTCGAATCTCGAATCACCGACGACGATGGGATCGTTCTCGACCGGGCTGACGACCATCGACCACAACCTCTACACGCGCGACGGGTTCGTGTATCAGGCGAACTACCAGAGCGGCATGCGCATCTTCGACATCCGCACCGACCCGGTGAACCCCGTCGAGGTCGGATGGATCGACACCTTCCCCGCCGACGACGGCCTCACCTTCGACGGCGCGTGGAATGTCTTCCCGTACTTCCCCAGCGGCAATGTCCTCATCAGCGACATCAACCGCGGCCTGTTCGTCGTCGATCCCACGCTCGCGCTCAACGGCGGCAGCCCCGCCGCGTTCGAGTTCGTGGGCGATCGACCCACCGATGTCACGCCGCGCGGGCAGGAAGTCGCCGTCAGGATCACCAGCCAGAACGGTCGCGTCATCGACCCCGCGACCGCGACGCTCACCTACCACATTCACCCACGGCCCGGCTCGGGATTCACGAACGAGTTCAATTCCATCCCGCTCGAAGCGCTCGGCAACGACGAGTTCCTCGGCCGCTTCCCGGCGTTGCCGTGCGGCGAGATGATCCACTACTTCTTCTCCGTCGAGGCCACCGACGGGCTCGAAGTCCGCTGGCCGCTCTCGGCGCCCTACGAGAAGTACCCCGCCGATGTCGCCGACACCACGATCACCGGGTACACCGACACCTTCGAGACCGACACCGGCTGGACCGTCGGAGCGCTTACCGACACCGCCACCACCGGCGTGTGGGAGCGCGTTGCGCCCGTGTCCACCACCTACGCGCCGGGCGCCGACGCGGACGACGACGGCTCGCTCGCGTTCGTCACCGGCAACGGCGTCCCGGGCGGCTCCGACGGCGCCAACGATGTCGACAACGGCGCAACCACGCTTACTTCACCCATGATCGACGCCAGCGCGCCCCGCTCGCGCGTCAATGTCTCGCTCTGGTTCGACGGGACGATCGACGCCGACGACTCGCTCACCGTCCAGTTCTCCGCCGACAACGGGGCGAACTGGGTCACCGCCGAGCGCATCGTGGAGCCCCTCACCGGCTGGGTCCGCGCCGTGTACCTGCTCGACCGCTACATCCCGCGCAGCGCGGAGACCCGCGTCCGCTTCATCGCCGAGGACGGCGGCGACGGCTCCCTCGTCGAAGCGGGCGTCGACAACCTCGTGGTCACATCCAAAGAGTGCGACCCGCTCCTCGAAGGCGACGCCAACAACGACGGCATCGTGGACTTCGCGGACCTCAACGCCGTGCTCGCTTCCTACGGCCAGACCGGCTTCCTGCCCGGTCTCGTGCAGGGCGATGTGAACAACGACGGCGCGGTCGACTTCGCCGACCTCAACGCCACGCTCGCGAACTTCGGTCAGTCGAACTGAGCGTCAGATCTGCAGGACGGCGTGGAGCCGGTCCCCGAGATTGAGTTTGCTCCGCCCCTCAAGGGCCTTGAGTTCGATCAGCACGGCCACGCCGACCAGGTCGCCGCGCATCCCCTCGATGAGGTCGAGGCAGGCGCCCATCGTGCCGCCCGTCGCGATCAGATCGTCGATGAGCAGCACGCGCTGGCCCGGGCGCACGGCGTCGGCGTGGACCTCGAGCGTGTCCTTCCCGTATTCAAGGTCGTAGGAGCACGACCGCTTGGCGCGCGGGAGTTTGCCGGGCTTCCTGATCGGCGCGAACCCCGCCGAAAGCGTCTGCGCAACGGCGATCCCGAAGATGAACCCGCGCGATTCGGCGCCCACCACGATGTCCACGCCCTTCCCTCGGAACGGGTTGGCCATGAGTTCCACCGCGAGCGCCAGCCCGGGCGGGCTCGCGAGCAGGGGGGTGATGTCCCGGAAGGTGATCCCGGGCTTGGGATAGTCCGGGACATCCACGATCATCGATTTGAGCCGTTCGAGCGGGTCGCGCATGCGTGCAGGATACAGGAACGGCCCGGGCGGGCGGCGCCACGCATAGAGTCCCGCGATGGCGAAATCGCAACCCCGATCCGCGGCGAAACTGGAAGTGGTCGAACCCGTCGGCCTGCGCGTGCTCATCCGCAAGGACGAGGATAAGAAGCAGACCAAGTCGGGCCTCCACCTCCCCGACAAGATCGAGATCCCGACGCTCACGGGCCGGGTTGTGGCCGTGTCCTTGCAGGTCGAGAACGACGACGACTACCCGATCCGCCAGTACGACCGCGTGCTGTTCAACCCCAAGCACGCGATCCCGGTGGACTTCGAGGGCGACAACCGCCTGTTCGTTGTGCCCGTCGAGGATGTGGTCGCCGTGTTCCGTGCCGCGGGTTCCAAGGAGTGACTTCGGACCCGGGCTCGCTCCCCGATCCGTACCCGTTGCCCATACTCAACGCGGGCGAGCGGCTGGAATACGACGCCCCGCTTCCGGCGAGCAAGAGTCTCAGCAACCGCGCCACGCTCCTCGCGGCCATGATCGTGGGCGAGTCAACGATCCGTAACCCGCTCCTCGACGCGGACGACGGCGACGCGATGCTCGGCGCGCTCCGCGCCCTCGGCGTTGCGCTCGACACAGACGGGCCGAAACTCCGCGTCCGCGGCCCGATCCGCGCCACGCCCGACGACCAGCCCATCAACATCCGCGGCGCCGGGACCGCCATGCGCTTCCTCGCCGCCGCCTGCGCGCTGGCCGATGCGCCTGTCTCCCTCGACGGCGACGCACGCATGCGCCAGCGGCCCATCGGCGAACTCGCCGACGCCCTCGCGCAACTCGGAGCGCGCGTCGAATACATGGGCGAGCCCGGCTTTCCGCCCATCCGCGTGCATCCCATCCCGCGCGACCCGCGCGCGTCGAACGAGCCGAAACTTGTGCGGCTCCCCGTTACCGCGTCGAGCCAGTTCGTCAGCGCGCTGCTGCTCATCGGGCCGTGGATCGGGGAAGGATCGGGCATCCGCGTCGTCATCGACGGCGACCCGCCCAGCAAGCCCTACATCGACATGACCCTCCGGCTCCTCGAACGCCTCGGCGCGCGGGTCACGCGCAACGACGCGCTCAATGACCTCACGGTGCGCCCGGCGGAAGGGACGATCGGCCTCGACCCCTTCGACATCACCATCGAGCCCGACGCCAGCGCGGCCACCTACTTCCTCGCCGCCGGCGCCGCAATCCCCCGGAGCGTCGTGCGCATCGGCCACCTCGCCGAGGACTCCCTCCAGGGCGACGCGAAGTTCCATGAAATTTTGCGTGCGATGGGCGCGAACACCGAGTGGAAGTCCGACACACGCACGATGGGCGTCTGCCGCAAGCGCTCGTTCACACGCTCGGAACTCGTCCTCACCGCGCCCGATCGTCTGCGCGGCGTGGATGTTGATCTCGCGGACATGCCCGATGCCGCGATGACCCTCGCCGCGCTCGCCGTCCTCGCCAACGGAACAACCACGATTCGCGGCCTGCGCACCTTGCGCGTCAAGGAATCCGACCGCCTCGCCGCGCTCAAGAACGAACTCGAGAAGGTCGGCGCGACGGTCGAGATCTTCGAGCACTCGCGCGACGACGGCACGCGCGACGAGGGCCTGCGCATCACGCCGCCCGAAGGCGGGATCGATCGCTCTTCCTCGGCCACGCGGGTCGAGTTCGACACCTACCGGGATCACCGCATGGCGATGTCGCTCGCCGTGGTCGGGCTCGTGCGGCCCAACTGCTTCGTGCGCGACCCCGGGTGCGTGCGCAAGACCTTCCCGTCGTTCTGGGAGTTCTGGGCCGAGATGACCCGCAAGGCCGCCCGCTGACCCTCGGGGGCCGACTCCCGTACACTTCGCGTCCGTGTCGAAAGGCAAGCCCACATCCCGCAGCCCGTTCTGGCGCTTCGCCCGCGAACTGTTCCGTTCGCCCGCCTACGCCGTCGCCGCGTTCGTCGCCGTGGCGTTCTCGGCGCTGGGGCTGGGGGCCGGGCTGACGGCCATCACGCCTGTGGTCAAGCAACTGCTCGACGACGACGCGAAGTCGCTCCGTCAACTCGCGACCGAGGCCCGCGACCGCGCGCCGCAGTGGATCGCGTCGAACATCTCCGACGGGTTCATCGCCGGGCTTCCCGACGGTCGCTTCGAGACGGTCCTCTGGCTGATCGTCGGGCTGTGCGTGCTGACCGTGCTCGGCGCGTTCGCGAACTTCGTGCACGCGTACTGCGCCGAGACGATGGCGAGCCGCGCGTGTTCGTCCGTCCGCCGCGCGGCGTTCCGCGGCGCCGTGAACATGCCCCTGCGCGGCGTGATCCGCGCCCACGCGAGCGACCTCGTCTCGCGCATCGTCAACGACTCGACACGCCTCCGCGCCGGCTTCCTCGTGATCGTGGGGAAGGCGCCCGCGCAGGTGCTCAAGGGGTGCGCTGCGCTGATCGCGGGCATCGTCATCGAGCCGCGCGCGATCGTGCTCGCGCCCGTCGGCCTCGTCATCGGCGTGATCATCAAGCAGATGGGCCGGCGCATCAAGAAAGCCGCCAAGGGCGCCATGCACGCGCAGTCGGGCATGCTCTCGGCCGCGAACGAGACTTTGCAGGGCCTGCGCGTCGTGAAGGTGCACACCAACGAGCGGTACGAGGTCGGCCGCTTCGGCCGCGTCGATCGCGAGTTTGTGAAGCAGGAACTCCGCGCCAGAACTGCGAAGGCCCTCGCCAGCCCGCTGACCGAGACGCTGGCGCTGTTCGCCCTCGCCGGGGCCGCGTTGCTCGCGGCGAAACTCATCATCGACGGCTCGCTCGACCCCGCACGCTTCGTCGTGGCGCTGGCGTCGCTGGGCATCGCCGGGTCGTCGCTCAAGCCCGTGACGAGCATGGTGCAGGAGATCCAGGCCAGCGCGCCCGCCGCCGAACGCCTCGCGGAACTCGTGGACGCCGACACCGAGTGCGCGATCCCCACACGCGGCGGGTACCGCAAGATGAAGGTCCGTCGCCCGCTCCCGGCGCCCAACCTTGCGCGGCACGCGCGGTCGATCGAATTCGACAGCGTCACCGTCCAGTACCCCGACGCCAGCGAGCCCGCGCTGCGCGATGTCTCGCTCTCCGTCGCGCACGGTGAGACCGTCGCGATCGTCGGGCCCAACGGCTCGGGCAAGACCACGCTGCTCTCTTTGCTCCCGCGACTCTTCGAGCCCGACTCGGGCCGCGTGCTGATCGACGGGAACGACATCGGTCAGATCCGTCTCCGCTCTCTGCGCAGGCAGATCGGCGTCGTGACGCAGGAGGTCGTGCTGTTTCGAGGGACGGTCGCGGAGAACATCGCCTACGGCGTGCGCGGCGCCTCGCGCGAGCAGATCGAGCGCGCCGCCGTGCGCGCCCACGCGCACGAGTTCATCCTGAAGAAGCCCGACGGCTACGACACGCAGGTCGGCGACGCGGGCGCCACGCTCTCGGGCGGCCAGCGCCAGCGCATCGCCATCGCCCGCGCGATCCTGCGCGACCCCTCGATCCTGCTCCTCGACGAAGCGACCAGCATGATCGACTCCGACAGCGAGGCGCAGATCACCGAGGCGATCTCCGAGTTCTCCAAGGGCCGCACGACCTTCGTCATCGCCCACCGCCTCAGCACGGTGATCAACGCCGACCGGATCGTGGTGCTGGACAAGGGGCGGGTCGTGGATGTCGGGACCCACGCCGAATTGCTCGAGCGGTGCGAGGTCTACCGGACGCTGGCGAACCGCCAACTCCTCCCGGCCGGGGTCTGAGGGTTCTTTCTGCGGGCCTGCGGGTATCGCCCGGGGACTGCATACGATCCCCGCTATGCCCCTCACGCGAGTCGCCATCGTTGGCCGTCCGAATGTCGGTAAGTCGTCGCTCCTGAACCTGCTGGCACGCCATCGGGTGTCGATCGTCGACCCGACGCCGGGCGTGACGCGCGACCGCGTTTCGGCGGTCGTGGACATCGACCTGCGCGAGCCGGAGCGGCCGCCCCGCCTCGTGGAATTCGTCGATACCGGCGGTTACGGCGTCTACACGGCCGAGGGAGCCCGCTTTGACGACGCCGGGCAGGACCTGAGCAAACTGACAGAACTCATCGAGAGCCAGATCGCCGAGGCCCTGCGCCGGGCGGACCTGGTGCTCTTCGTGATCGACGCGCAGGCGGGTCCGACGGCCGCCGACTACGAGATCGCGCGGATGTTGCGCCAGAAGACCTTTCACCGCAAGGGGATGGCCGGGTCCGACGCGGCGCGGCTGATCAACGACGACCAGCGGGTGGTCGTGGTCGCCAACAAGGTGGACGGGGAGGGCTGGGAGCCCGACGCGCTGGAGGCCGCCGCGCTCGGCTTCGGGGAGCCGCTGGTCATCTCGACGGCGAGCAACTACCGCCGGCGTGACTTCCTCGAGCGGCTCTACGACCTGCTCCCGCCCGAGCGCGACGACGAGGCGCACGCGCACGACAAGTACGCCGAAATGAAACTCGCGATCATCGGCAAGCGCAACGCCGGCAAGTCGACGATCGTCAACGCCTTCGCGGGCGAGAGCCGCGTGATCGTGTCGGAGATCGCCGGCGCGACGCGCGACACCGTGGATGTGCGCTTCGAGCGTGACGGCAAGTCGTTCGTCGCCATCGACACCGCGGGCGTGCGCAAGCGCAAGAGCCTCGCCGATCAGGTCGAGTGGTTCGCGTACTCGCGGGCCAAGGCGGCCATCGAGCGGTGCGATGTCGCGGTCTTCATGATCGACGCGACACTCCCGATCTCGAAGGTCGACAAGCAACTCTCGCTCGAGGTCCAGCGCGCGTACAAGCCGTGCGTGATCGTCGTGAACAAGTGGGACCTGGCCGAGGGTCGTCCCAACCGCCACGGCCGCGAGGTCACCAGCGAGGACTACGGCGAGTACATCGCGAAGGAACTCATCGGGCTGTCGCAATGCCCGATCGTGTTCACCAGCGCGCTGGCGGCCACCGAGGGCGAGAGCGACGGGAACATCTGGTCCGCCGTCGAGATCGCGTTCGACCTGTTCGAGCAGGCGAAGATCCGCGTGACGACGGGCGAACTGAATCGCGTGTTCCGCGAGATCGTCGAGGCGCACGGGCCCAAGCACAAACTCGGCAAGCGGCTCAAACTGCTCTACGTGGCGCAGGTCGGCACGCAGCCCCCCACGATCGCGCTGGTGGTGAACATCCCCGAGATGATCACCCCTCAGTACGAGCGCTACCTGACGAACCAGATCCGCGAGCGTCTCCCGTTCGAGGAGGCGCCCGTGCGGCTGCTGATCCGCGGCCGGCGCAGGCCGTCGCTCGCGGAGTTGGCGCAGCGCCGCCGCGCCGAGGGCGCGCAAGTCAGCATGCGCGTCGAGGAGATCGACCCCGAAGAATTCTACGAGGTTGACCTCACCGAGGGCTACGGCGACGAGATCGACGCGCTCCCCGACGAGGACGACGGGGACGACAACGAGAACTGAGTTGTTCGAGGGATCGACGCGAACTCGCGCGATTCAGGCGGCCATGCCGCCCGACGCGGAATCGTCATCGGGCCACGCTTCGTCGCTTGTGAACGCGCGGCCGTGGACGCGGACGATGCGGTCGAGTTGCTCGGCGAACAGGCGGCCCACGATCTCCAGCACGCCGTGCGTGTCGGTGGGGTAGGGCGCCATGCGGTCGCGGAAGAACACCATCACCGCGTTGCACTCGTCGTCATAGCGGCAGGGGAGGATGAGCGAGCGGCTGTCGGCGAGCCAGTGGGCCTCGTCGCCGATGCGCCGGGCGAGGTCCTCCTCGCCGTCGAACGAGCGCAAACACTCGTCGTCGGCGAACCGCGGCGCGATGATGTTCGCGAGCGTGTCGAGCAGGACATCCGCGCTGTCGCGCGGGCAGTCGTAGTTCACATAGGCGCCGAGCGAGAACTCGCCGTGATCCCCGGGGAGGAACACCGCGGCGTTGGTCGGGCCGGTCTTCGTGAGCAGGTATTCGAGGGTGGTGCGCAGGGCGCTCTCGACATCGAGTTCCTGGCGGATGAGGGCCGCGAATTCCGCGTTGGCCTTCACATGCTGGACCTGTTCGGTGATCTGGTGGTAGGCGTCGGCGAGTTCATCGCAGAGCGTGCCGACCTGCTTGCTCACATCGTCGCGCGAGGTGGTGAGTTCGCGGCAGAGTTTCTTGAGCCCGGAGAGTTGCTCGTCGCGCGCCTTGTCGCGGCGGGCGGCGTCGGCCGCGGCCCGGACGCGTGCGCAGACATCCTGAGGGTCGAACGGGGCGCAGAGCAGGTCCATGGCGCCGGCGCGCATGGCGCGCACGGCGTCGTCGAGGCCCGCCTCGTCCTTGAGCATGAGCAGGCCGGGCCCGGTCGACTCGCCCGCGAGGTCGCGCGCAAGTTCGAGGGCTTCCTCGCCGTCCTGCTTCATCGCGAGGATGGCGGCGTCGAACTCGCCCTCGGCCAGTTTGGCCCGGGCGGTGCGCAACGACGAGACGGCTTCGCAGGTCATCCCGGCTTCGCGCAGGGCGACGGAGAGCGTGAGGCGTGTCGCTTTGCAGTGGTGGACCACCAGAACGCGGGGCGCGGGGGCTTCGGGCCGCGCCGGTGCGCCGTGCTTGGCGACTTCCGTGCCGGTGGGCCTTGCCAGAGATGTCTGCTTGCGAGCCTTCATGGGGGCGTCCCTGCCTCGTCGGTTCGTCGGGTACGGGCTCCGCCGCGGTGGTGGGTCATCGCCGGGTTTCCAACGCCGGCCCAACGCTATCGGCAGATCACGCGGCGGACTGGTGTCCTCGTTCCGGGAAGATGCGCGCGGTGTCCGCAAAGACCAGTGAGGCGGCCAGACCGCCCTCTTCACGGTTCTTGAGCACGATGTCCCCGCCGTTGAGCCCCACGAGACGGCGTGCACGCGCGAGTCCCAGCCCCTGCTGGCGGCCCGCCTTCTTCTCGGAGAAGAACGGATCGCAGGCGTGACGGAGCGCGCGGTCGGACAACCCCGCACCGTCGTCGGTGACGGTCACGACCAGGCGCCCGTCGGGCGATTCGGTCGACGCGCGGACGATGATCGTGCCCACGCCTTCGGCTTCCAGCGCGTTGGCGATGAGTTCGGCGACCGCTTCGGTGACCTGCTGGCCGTCGAGCACGGGCATCGACGGGAGGTGCTCCACCAGCACGCGGACATCCGCGCGCTGGTCGGCCGGGCGGCGGGCGCGCTCGCTGGCGAGGCGCATCGCGCGGTCGAGCGCGTCGCGCATCGCGACGGGCGCGGGTCGCGGCTTGGGCGGATCGGCGTAGAGACGCAGTGAAGTGACGAGGTCGCTGAGTTTGCGCGCGGCGCTGTCGATCGCTTCGGCGGCGGCGCGGTCCTTCGTGTCGTTACTGGAGTGCGCGAGTTGCTGCGCACGCCCCGCGATCACCGTCAGCGGGTTGTTCATCTCGTGCGCGGCGCCCGCGGCGACTTCCGCGAGACGCGCGAGCGATTCGTTCTCCACGAGTTGCGACTGCGCGTCGGCGAGGCGCCGGCTCGCGTCCACAAGTTTCTCGCGGAGGACCGCGTGCTCGTTGCGCTCGGTCTCGGCGTCCATCAGACTCGCCCACCACGCGGCGAGCCCGTCGATCGCGGCGCGCGGGAGTTGTTCCGAGGTCGTGTCGAACGCCATGCCCGGGGTGTAGACAATGAGCGCGGTGCACCGGCGCGCGAGGACGGGGATCACGCGGGCCACGCCCGGGTCGTCGAGGAGCGAGCAGGTCCAGTCGCAGGCCTCGCAATGCAGGGCGAGCGAATCCGCCCGTGCGGAACGCAGGGAGCGCTGGGCGTCGGCGGCGTCGATCGAGGGCCCGTCGAGCGATGACACCTGAGGCGACATGTTCCCGCGCCATCGTGCGGCGGTCCACGCCGCCTGCGCGTCCGGGTCGTCGCTGTGGTCGAAGTGCGCGACGATGACTTCGCCGGCGCCGAGGGCCATGGCGGCGCTTCGGGCGATCGCCGATCCGAGCGCGAGTCCTCGGAGTTCGTTCTCCGGCGCGGCGCGCAAGGATGCGATGGACTGGAGCGCCCGCGCGAGGGCGTCGGAGTTCGCCGAGCGGGTGTCGGTGTTCTGGCGCGACTCGTCGAGCGCGCTGTTCGCACGGTAGATCGATTCGAGAAGCAGCCGCTCGCACGGCGTCTCGTCGAGTCCAAGGAGCGCCACGCGGTCGGCGACGCGCTCGTGGACCTTGCTCAGGATGCGCTCGACGGCCGACGGGCCGACGCCCAGCGCGCTGCCCATCGGGAGCGGATCGGGCGGGGTCGTGAAGTCCGAACTCCAGCCGATGTGAAGCCTGCGCGAGATCGCGATGGCCGTGTCGACCAACGCGATCACGCCGCGGCTGCTGTTGTCGACAGCGCCCTCGGCAGGGAGGCCGTGGAGCCACACGACATCAACGAGCGTCTGAGGGAGTCCCCAGCGTTCGGCGAGCCGGCGGCCGGCGGTGTGGTGATCGAAGCCGATCACGCTGCGCGACGCCTCGGCCACGCTGATGCGTTTGCGTTCGGCGAGTTCGACGACGCGTGAAAGCGTCTTGGGGATCACCATATCGAGGGCGATCAACCCGATGCCGTGGAGCAGGCCGCAGGTGAACGCCTCGGCGGGCTTGGGGGAACCGGGCTTGCGCGCTTCGGCGGCGAGGAGTTCCGCGGCGCAGGCGACGCTGATGCAGAACCGCCAGTAGTCGGCGCGGTCGAACGCGGGCTTCTCGTGGCGCTCGTGGGGTTCGGGCGTCTTGCGTGTGTTGAGGAGGTCGAAGACTTCCACGCTGAGCGTCGCGGCGCGGACGGACTCGAACCCGAGCAGAACGACGGCGCGTTCGACCGAGACGACCTGCGACGAGAGCCCCTTGTCGGCGCGCTTGCAGATCGCGAGGATCTTCGCGGTCAGCGCGGGATCGCTCTCGACGATCTGCGCGACATCGCGCATGTCGGCGTTCTCGGAGGTGGAGAGCGTGAGCAGCCGCCGGGCGACATTCGAGAGCGTGGGCAGCGTGTCGATGCGCTCGATCACGCGCTCGAGTTGGCGGGTCAGCCCCTCGGAAGCGCCGGCCCCGCGGGGCGCAGCGGACCCGGGCGCGGCGTCAGCCGGGTCGAGGTTCCGTCGAACGCGGTCGGAGGGATGTGACGCCACGCGTATTCCTCGTCTTGGAGAATGGCCTGCGGTCGTCGCTCGGAGGGATCAGAGCTTGAGGAGGTTCGTCACGCTGTTGATGAAACTCTGGATGTTGAAGGGCTTCTTGATGAACTCGTCGGCGCCGGCGTCGAGGAGTTTGGCGACATCGTCGCGGTTCACGACGCCCGAGATGCAGATGATGCGCGCGGTGTTGAGCGCGTCGTGCTCGCGGATGCGCCGGCAGACGATGTCCCCGTTGATGTCCGGGAGCATGAAGTCCAGGACGATGAGGTCGGGTCGGAACGCCTCGGTGAGCATGCCGGCGTCGTACCCGGTGACGGCGGTGCGCACCTCGAAGCGGCCGTCGCGTTCGAGCGTCTCGGCGAGGAGTTCGACGATCTGGGGGTCGTCGTCGACGATGAGCACGCGGCGCTTCTCGCCGCCGAGGCGGTCGAGGGGGATGTCGTTCTCCTTCATGAAGCGAAGGAGTTCAGCGCGGGGGATGCGCCGGAACTTCGAGCCGGGGACCCGGAAGCCGTTGAGGCGGCCGCTGTCGAAGCACCGGATGATCGTCTGCTGGCTGACATTGCAGACGCGGGCCGCTTCACCGGTGGTGAAGACCTGCTTGGTGCGCAGGTCCTCGTCGGTCGAGGGGCCGCCGTTGCTGTTGTTGGTGTTCATGGCCATCTCGGGTTGCCTCCGAACGGACGGTGGGTGCGCGACAGTCGCGCAGGCCCGGCTCGCCGAGGGGATCGGCCCCGATCTTGCCTTGCTTGACCATGTTTCCCCAACTACCCGGTCTCACACGGAGGGACGCGCGGGCTGTAGCCCGAGAAACCCCCAGCGCGGGCCGATCCGGTCAGCGGAGGGTCCGCAAACCGCTCGGCGCCGCCCGTTCGACCTCGACGAGCGAGGGCAACAGGAACCAGCGACCCGAGTCCCGGAACGCCTCGCCGCTCACGAGAAGACGGGCGCCGTCGCCCCGTGAGGCCCAGATCTGCTCGAGCGCGCCGTAGAGGCGGCAAGGCAGGACGGCGGCCCGTTCGATCTCGTCGGCCGCAGGCCGTTGCGCAGCGCCGGCCTCGAAGGAGATGATCAGCCGACCGTTCGGCGACCGGCCAAGGCGGCCAACCCGTCCGGTGAGGAGGCGGATGCCGGGGGTGGATCCCTCGCCGCCCCCGGCGAAGACCTCTCGGACGCCCTGACGCTCGGCCTCGCTCGCGCGTTCGATGCGCTCGATCAGTTCCTGGATCGTCGGGTCGTCGGGGTTGGATGTTTCAGCATCCACCTGCGCGGGCTCGCTGAGCGTCGGCTCGTTGTCCGGGTCGGACTCTTCGAGTTCGAGCACGGTCGCGAACACGGGGAGCAGGTAGACGCGGCCCCGATCGACGAGCACGCGGCCGCTCAGCCGGAAGGTCGCGGGGGGAAGGTCGGCGCTCTCGCGCTCGGCGACGATCTCGCGCAGACGCTCGGAGGTCGGACTGGGTAAGAGGCGGAGCACGACGCGCGGCGGTGTCCCGTTTTCATTGGCCTGTGCGACCGGATCGGCGGCGAACACCCATCCGCCCGGGGTGTACGCGATGCGGCCGCGCACATCGATCACCGCGGCGCCTTCGCGCAGGTCACGCCCTCGCGCGGCGCCCATGGGATCGGGCGCAACGCCCGCGTTCATCTCGGCGCCCGGGCCCCCGACATGGACCTCGGCGATGGCGCTGGGTTTGGCGGGCGCGAACTCCCGTGCGGCGCGCTCCAGGCGCTCGATCCGCTGCTCGACCGCGTCCTCCTCGGTCGGCGTCGCGGGCTGAGCGGACGCGGTCTGGCCGCCCTGGATCAGGCAGGCGAACACGAGCAGAAGCGGCGCGGGGGATCGCATACGCCGAGGATACCCCGAGCGGGCGGGGGACGCCGGGGCGGGCGTTAGCACGCCTACCATCGTGGCCCCGGAAGGAGACCGCTTCCGGGCGTTTCTTCGGCCGTGTGCCCGAGTGGTCTAAGGGAGCGGATTGCAAATCCGTTGAGCTTGCTCATCGTGGGTTCGAATCCCACCGCGGCCTTTCCGAGAATTCCCGACGCGTTCAGCGCGGGATCTCTCGCCCGTGGGGATCGACATCAGGACCGTCAACCGGCCGCACGCCCAGGTGCTCAAGGCGCTCGGCGGTGTCGTGCACATGGTCGGCCGACACGCCCGCACGATCGACGAGGTACGACTCCCACAGCCGGTGACGGCGCACGACATCCTTCGCGAGTTCGCGGCCCCGATCGGTGAGTTCCAGCCCGTTCGAGACGCGCTGCACCAGCCCGCGCGACAGCGCGACACCCACCGCGCCGCCGGCAATTGTCGAGGACATTGCCGATTCGGATTCCTCGCGACGAAAGAGCGACGCGAGGAGGTCGTCGATCGCGATCGATCGGCGCATCCGTGCTCGCTGCACCCCGCGGGCCACGACGCCGTGCGAGGGCGAGAACAGCAACGCGAGGATCAGCAGCGCGCCCGCGGCGATCGTGATCGACCCCGCGGCGTTCACATCGCCCGCGGCGCCGAGCACGGACGGGACCCACGACGCGCCGAAGTACCCGAGGTTCGCCGCGAGGAACGCCGCGATGACGCTCACGGCGATCTGCGGCAGGAGGCGATCGGTGAGCAACCGCGCAGTGGCCGCCGGGCAGATCAGCATCGCGATGACAAGGATTGAGCCGACGGCCTCGAACGACGCGACGGTCGCCGCGGCGACGAACAGCATCAGCGCGTAGTGCATCGCGCTCGCGCTGAACCCCTGCGTGGTCGCGAGCGCAGGGTCAAACGCCGCGATGCGAAGTTCCTTGAAGAACAGCGTGACGAACACCACGGCGGCGAGGAGCATGACGGCGAGCGTGGTGACCTGGGGCGGAACGGTGTCGTAGAGCGCGAGGGTTTCGAGTTGGCCGTGGAGCACGCAATCGGCGTCGAGGTCCACGCCGCGCACGGACGCGTTCTCGATGAGCAGGACGCCCAGCGCGAACAGCACGCTGAAGACGACGCCCATGGCGGCGCCCGGCTCGACGCGGCCGAGCCGTTTCACGAGTTCGACGAGCACGACCGTCGCGATCCCGGCGACGCCCGCGCCGAGGAGCATCGCCGCGGACGATCTCGACGACGAGACGATGAACGCGATCACCAGCCCGGGGAGCACGGCATGGGAGATGGCGTCGCCCATGAGACTCAGGCGGCGCAGGACGAGGAAATTGCCCAGCAGGCCGCACAACAGCGCGGACAGCGTCGCCGCCAGCAGCGGGAAGAGGTCGATCGCGGTGGAGAACGCGAGCGTCACGCGGCGCCTCCGTGGGGCGGGACATCGACGCCTCGCGCGCGGAGCGCGGATTCGAGCCGCGCGATGAGTTCCTCGGAAAGCACATGTTCGACCTGATCGACGGACCAGTCGACATGCGTCGGCGCGATGTCCGCGTACTGGACGAGGTACTCCTCCCAGAGCCGGTGATTGCGGCTGACGCGCGCGCCGGAGGCGCGGCCGGAGTCTGTGAGCGCAACGGCGCCGTTGGTGACTGCGATCAGGCCGAGCGATCGCGAGGAGAGCAGCACGATCTGGCGGACGCCCATGCGCCACCCGCGCGAGGCGCCGAGGCGCCGAACGGCGTCCGAGGAGAGCGATCCGCCGTGGTCGTGCGCGGCTTCGAGGAGGTGATCGCGCGCGATGCGCAGGCGGAGCGAGAATCGCCGGACGGTCGAGGCCAGCACGCCGCGCGACGGCGCAACGAGCATGCTGATCGCGAAGATGGCGCCGCTGGTCAGCACGATGACGGCGCCCGCGGGTTTGCGGGGGAGCAGCGCGGAGATCGCGGCGCCGAAGTATCCCGACAGGCCGCCGATCACGCCCGCGATGAGGACGAGCAGCCACAGCCGTTCGGTCCAGAATCGTGCCGCGACGGGCGGGAGGATGAGCATCGCGATGACGAGGATCAGGCCGACTGCCTGCAACCCCGCGACGACGACGATCACGACGAGCGCCATCATCAGGAGGTCGATGAATGAGACGGGCCATCCGTCGACCTTGGCGAAGGCGTCGTTGAAGCAGACGACGGCGAACTCTTTGAGGAAGATCACGGCGAGGGCGACGGACCCGGCCGCGATGACGCCCATCAGGATCGCGTCGGGCGCGCGCATGGCGGCGGTCTGCCCGTAGATGAAGTGGTTGAGCCCCGCGGCGTTCCCCGAGGGTGAGTTCTGCACGACCGAGAGCAGCACCACGCCAACGCCGAAGAACACGCTGAGGACGATGCCGATCGCGGCGTCTTCGCGCAGGCGGCTGAAGCGGAGGACGGCCTGCACGCACACCACGCCCAGCACGCCGGTGATCGCGCCGCCGATCAGCAGAACCGGCAACGAGCGCCCGGAAAATCCGAGCGCGACGGCGCCGAGAAAGGCGAGCGCAACGCCCGGGAGGGTCGCGTGGCTCAGCGCGTCGGCCATCAGCGCACGCTTGCGCAGGAGCGCGAACACACCGACGACTCCGCCCGCGATGCCGAGGAGCATGACGCCGAGCAGCACGATGGTGGTGTTGTGCCCGGCGCGGAAGGTGAGCACTTCCGCGACTTCTCGCAGTGAGGGGAACGCTTCAGCGGTTGGTGCGAGGGCGGCGAGCATGTCAGAGCGTGACACCCGCGCGGGCGACAGCTTCCGCGGCTTCGGAGAGCAGCGTCAGGCGGCCGCCGTAGGTCTTGTGAAGGTTCGCGTCGGTGAAGACCTCGTCCACCGGCCCCGACGCGACGACGCGCATGTTGAGGAGCAGCGCGTGGTCGAAGTACTCGCGGACGGTCTGGACATCGTGGTGGACGCAGAGCACGGTCTTGCCGCGCTCGCGGAGTTCGCGGAGCACATCGACGATGGCGCGCTCGGTGGCGGCGTCGACGCCCGCGAAGGGCTCGTCCATGAAGTACAGGTCGGCCTCCTGCGCGAGGGCGCGCGCGAGAAAGACGCGTTGCTGCTGTCCTCCCGAGAGTTGGCTGATCTGGCGGTTGGCGTAGTCGGCCATGCCCACGCGCGCGAGGCATTCGCGCGCGGCGTTCTTGTGGCGCTTCGAGACCGGGCGGCACCAGCCGATCGCGCGGTACCGGCCCATGCACACGACATCGAGCGCGTTGACGGGGAAGTCCCAGTCCACGGATTCGCGCTGAGGGACATACCCGATGCGCGAACGCGCGGCGCGGAGCGACTGTCCCCAGAACTCGACCTGCCCCGATGCGCGGGGGACCAGCCCGAGCGCGGCTTTGATGAATGTGCTCTTGCCCGCGCCGTTGGGCCCGACGATGGCGATGAGTTTGCCAGGCGGCGCGTCGTAGTCGACATCCCACAGGACGGGCTTGCGGTGGTACGCAACCGTCATCGCGTGGACGGAGAGCGGGCTGTCGGCGGAGTGCTCCGGCCGATGGGCGAGCGCGCTCTCGAGGAATGCTCGTGCGGCGTTCATTCGGCGAGTTTGCCCTTCATGCCGCGCGTCGGGGCGTCGCCCCCGAGCGCGTTCGCGATGGTGGTGACATTGTGGTCGATCATTCCGAGATAGGTTCCCTCGTAAGTTCCGGGCGCGCCCATGGCGTCGGAGAAGAGTTCGCCGCCGATGCTCACGGTGTGGCCGCGTGCGCGGGCGCCGTCGATGAGCGCGCGGATGTTGCGATCGGAAACCGTGGATTCGACGAACACCGCGGGGATCTTTCGCGAAACGAGGAGATCGACGAGGCGCTCGATGTCGCGCACGCCGGCTTCGGACTCTGTTGAGAGCCCCTGGATGCCCACGACCTCGAAGCCGTAGCGGCGCCCGAAGTAGTTGAACGCGTCGTGCGCGGTGACGAGGACGCGCCGCTCGGCGGGCACGGTTTCGAGGACGCCCTGGGAATAGGCGTCGAGGGCGGCGATCTCCGCGCGGTACGCGGCGGCGTTGCGTGTGAACGCGTCTGTGTGCGCCGGGTGCTGCTCGATCAGCACATCGCGGACGACATCGACGGCGCTGGACCACGCGCGCGGGTCCATCCAGACATGCGGGTCGTAGTGACCCTCGAACTCCTCGGGCTCGAGGAGCGAGGATTCTTCGATGCGTTCGGTGACGGCCACGACCGCGCGGCCGGACGACGCGGCGCGGACGAGCGCGTCGGTCATCTTCCCTTCGAGGAGCAGCCCGTTGTAGAAGACGGTGTCGGCGCTCAGGAGTTGCTCGATGTCGGAGCGGGTGGGCTTGTAGAGGTGGGGGTCGATGCCTTCGCCCATCAGGGCGGCGACCTGGGCGTGCTCGCCGCCGACGGCGCGGGCGATGTCGGCGACCATGCCGGTTGTGGCGACGACGGTCGGCTTGGCGGCGGGCTCGTCGGACGCGGGGGGCCGATCGCATCCCGCGATCAGGAGCGCGGCGCAGACGAGCGGGGCGACGATCGCAGCGAGTCGGCGGGAGTGGAGCATCTGACCATCCTTTCGGCTTGTAGCCATGGCTACATTAGCGAAATCGGAGGGGAGGTCAAGGAAGGCCCGGTGATAGGATGTGCCGATGGCCGCAGGATCGACAAAGGGGCGTGGAAAGCCGAAGCCAAGGCCCCTTGCGGGGCCCGCGGAGGCGTTCCGCCGGGTCCGCAAGGCCCATTCGACCGAGTTGGCCGAGGACTATGTGGAAGCGATCGCGGACACGATCGAGGCCGAGGGCGAATGCCGGGTGAAGCACCTGGCGACGCGGTTTGGCGTAACGCATGTCACGGTGACTAAGGCGGTTGCGCGTCTGGTCGAGCAGGGTCTGGCCACGACGGAGCGGCAGAAGCCGATCGAACTGACGACCGCTGGGGCCAAACTCGCCCGGGAGTCGAAGCGCCGGCACGACATCGTGCTGGCGTTCCTGCGGTCGCTGGGCGTGGGCGAGGCGACGGCGGAGATCGACGCCGAGGGAATCGAGCATCACATCAGCCCGGAGACACTCGACCGGATGCGCGAGTTCACCGAGCGTCAGGGTTAGCCCGAGCGGGGGCGGTGGGCGAGCCAGCGGACTTCCTGTGATCTGAACGAGATGGCGAGCGCGCCGAAGACGCCGCCGCCCACGAACACGGCGACGCTGAGCCGGATGAGCGCGGCGGTGTGCGTGAGCGATTCGCTCCCGACATCGGGCGCCGGATAGAGCGCGACGGCGGCGAAGACCGCGGCCGCCATGGCGGCGGTGAAGAGCGTGATGCGCACCAGGGCGCGTCGGGTGTCGCGGTCGAGGATCGGCGCATCGAGCAGTTTGATGCGCGTGAGCCGCGCGAGCCAGACGGTCTGGACCGTGGCGCTGATCGCCGTCGACCACGCGAGTGCGCTCTCGCGCAGGCCCGGGACCCAGATGAGTGAAAGGTTCAGCGCGAGGTTGAGGAACATCGTGCTGACGGCGATCTTGACGGGCGTGAGCGTGTCGCCCTTCGCGTAGAACGCGCGGACGAAGAGTTGGTTCACGCTGTACGCCCACACGGCCGGCGCGTAGCCCGCGAGGACGAGCGAGGCGCGGCGTGCGCCCTCGACGGAGAAGTTCTCGCCCTGGAGCAGCACGAAGGTGAGGTCGTCGCGCACGAGGATGAGACCGGCGCTCGCGGGGAGCCCGATGAAGATGGAGAGGCGCAGGCCCCGGCGCAGCGTGTGCGC
>CAYGLT010000032.1:0-3705 GCA_964350875.1 uncultured Phycisphaeraceae bacterium
AGGGCAAGCGCAACCGCGTCATCGACTCGCTCCGCGAGGGCAAACTCACCGCGCTGATTGCCAGCGACCTCGCGGCCCGCGGCCTCGATGTTGATCTCATCACGCATGTGATCAACTACGACCTGCCCGAAGACCCTGAGGTCTACATCCACCGCATCGGACGCACGGCCCGCGCCGGCCGCGACGGCGTCGCGTGGACCTTCGTCACCAGCGAGCAGGGCGATCTGCTGACCGCCGTCGAGATGCTCTCGAACAAGATGATCCCCAAACTCGAGTTCCCCGACTTCGTCCCGCGCGACCCGCCGGGCGACTGGAAGAAGAACGCGCCGGGATCGACGCCGCCCAAACCGGCGCAGAACCGCCTCGCGTATGTCACCGCGGTGCCGAAAGCCACCGACAAGATCGACGCGAGCCGTTTCCCCGGAGGTGTCGTCCCCACGAAGATGCCGCCGCGCACCATGGGCGGCCGCGTGAAGACACATCGCACGATGAAGTCTGCGCCCCCGGCCGACACGAGCGCACCGCCTCCCGGCGACGCGCCGAAGAACTGATCAGGCCGCGACGCGTTCGGGGCCGAACTCGGCGCGCGTCCTCGCGAAACGAACCGCGACGAACTGGTGGTCATCGCCCACGGGCATCGACCGGACGATCGTTCCCTCGATGAGCGATCGCGTGCGCACCACCCCCGGCTCGGACTTGGGCTCGACGACGATGTCGACGACATCGCCGCGCTCGAACCGCCGCGCTGAGTGCAGTTTGAGCAACGCCCCGCCCTCGGAGAGGTCTTCGCTCGATCCCGGCGCGTACGCGAGCCCCGCGCGATGGAACATCTTGGCGGGCCGCACCGCTCTCGAGCGGGCGTAGAGGCGCCGGTCGAAGGGGGGGATGGCGGCGGGCGGCGTCTGGGCGGTGTCCTGGCTCATCCCACGACATATCGGCCGTTCGCCCGGGGGACTTTTGCCCCTTGAGAGGCCTTGCTGCTACCCTCCGATCGTGACCCACGACCAAGCCCTGCTCGCGCTCCGAGACCTCGATCCCGCCGCCGTCATCAGCGATGTCGACGGCGTGCTGACCGACGGCTCGATCACCTTCACGAGCGACGGGACCAAGTCGCGCACCTTCCACATCCAGGACGGGATGGGCGTGAAACTCCTCCTCGCCGCCGGTGTGAAGATCGCCTGGATCAGCGCCAGCCGCGACGACGGCGTTATTCGGACCCGCGGCGAGATGCTCGGCGTCCAGCACATCGATGTCGGCGGGGGGGACAAGGGCGAACGCCTCCACCGCGCGTGCGCAGCGATCGGCGTCACGCCCGACCGGTGCGTGTACATCGGCGACGATGTGAACGACCTCCCGGCGATGAAACTTTGCGCGTTCAGCGCCTGCCCGAGCGACGCGCGACCCGAGGTCCGTCAGCGCGTGAGCGTCGTTCTCGATGAGCGCGGCGGGCGTGGCGCCTTCCGTGCGCTCGCAGACCTCGTGCTCAACGCGAAGCGCCTTCGCGACGGGCTCGACGAGGACCAGATGGAGCGCTGGGCCAAGGAAGCCCTCGCGTGAGCGAAGACCGAGTCGGTGAAGTCGCGTTCCGCGCCGGGTTCGCGAAGGTGAACCTTGCGCTGGCCGTGGGGCGTCCCGAGGGACCCAAGGGTTACCACCCGATCTCGAGTTGGATGGCCTGCGTCGATCTGCGCGACGACCTCCATCTGCTTGCGCTCGACCCGTCGCGCGCAAGCAGGTACGCGATCCTCTGGCATGAGGAAGCGCCGAAACGAACCGACATCGACTGGCCGATCACCAAGGACCTCGCCGTGCGCGCCCAGCACGCGCTCGAGGAACGCATCGGCCGGCGGCTGACCATCCAACTCCGCATGGAGAAACGCGTGCCCGTCGGCGCCGGGATGGGCGGCGGATCGTCCGACGCGGCCGCGATGCTGACGGCGCTGCGCGACATGTATGCGCTGGGCCTCGACGACGCCTCGTTGCGCGAAGTCGCGATGACCCTCGGCAGCGACATCGCCTATTTCATCGACTCGCAGCCCGTCCCGCGCCCCGCGATCGTCGAGGGTTTCGGAGACCGCATCGAGCGAGTTGATCAGTCGCCGCACGAACGGTGGCTCACGATGCTCTTCCCCTCGTTCGGATGCGAAACCGCCGCTGTGTACCGCGCGTTTGATGACCTCGCCGGGGACGATCACACGCTGGACGCCGACGAAGTCCGCGCGCTCGCGACCAGCGGCGAGATCGACGGCGACGCGTTGTTCAGCGACCTCGCCATCGCCGCGTGCAAGGTGCGCCCGCAACTCGGCGAACTCCGCGCCGAAGCCGCCCGCTCCGCCGAATCGCCCGTGCATGTCACGGGCAGCGGCAGCGCGCTGTTTGTCGTGCCTCGTGACGAGGACCATGCCCAGTGGCTCGCGTCCCGCCTGCGCGACGATCTGTCGATCCCCGTGCGCGCTGTCCGCGTGTTCGTCTGATCACTCGGACGGGACCGGCTCCGGACCGATGCGGAACCCGTGCTCGCGCCACGCGTCGGCGTGCAGTTCTTCGCCGGGCAGGCGCTCGACCCCCGGGAACTCTCCCCAAGCCCCGCCCGAATTGCGCAGCGCGGCCGGCAACGGGACGCCCGCCGACTCGAACGCGGCGCGCAGGCCAGACGATGAGTTCGGTCCGAGCAGCGCGTAGCGACCGGTGAACGCGCGGTCGCGCTGGAGTTCTCTCACGGTGTCGAGCGGCAGCCAGTACACCGCTTCGAGGCGGTGATCCATGGGGATGTCGAGGAACGGATAGACCCGATCGCCCCGCGCGACCTTCACGATGCGGTCCGCGCGGCCGCGATCCTCGGGGGGCGCGTAACCCCGGCGCGCGAACGCGCCCGTGTACTCGACGATCGTCGAAAGGTGCTCATGCCCGGGCGGCGCGGTGATCTGCGCGTACATGTGCCGCCCGCGTCCAGCAACCACCCACGAACGGATCTCGACAAGCGCGAGCGCTTCGGGTTCTACGGGCGTCGGGGCCAGCGCGAGCATCGTCACCGCGCCGATGACGGCGAAAAGCAGGACGAGGGCTGCGCCGAGAGAGCGCACGAGTCAGTACCCGGGTTCGCTTACACGCGGCGCTGGTGCGGAGTCGTCAACATGCACATGGGCGGTGATAAACGAGTCGCCGACCCACACATCGACATCACCAGAGCGATCCGCGGTGACGCGATCGTCGATCGCAAAGTGCACTATGAGAGTGCGGCCAGGCATGATCTTCATCGGATCAAAGAAGTAGCTCGTGTACACACTTGATGAAACGCCCGGATCTGATTCCTGTTGCGTCGAATAGAAAGCGGGCGATGTCGCAGTGATCTCGTCCGGCGAAGCCAACGAGTGATAGACATCGATGGTATCGATCGTGATCGGCTGCTCGGTGTTGTTCGCGATCAGCACCTCAAGCACGCGGCCGAGGGCGACATCGTCATACACCACCCGAGCGACCACACTCGTATCGCTGCCCAGATAATCGCCGCCCGCCACGAACCCGATGGCGAATCCACCCGCGATCCCGCCGAAACACCCGAACGCCAGCGAGCTCAGGCACGCGACAAGCAACGCCCAGAGCGGAACGCCGCCGCCCGCGCGAGATTCGCCAGTGTTCCAGTTCTCGCTCGGCGCGTACGGGTTGCCGCTCACGCGACGGTCACGCTTTCGTCAAGGTAGACAT
>CAYGLT010000032.1:3805-27366 GCA_964350875.1 uncultured Phycisphaeraceae bacterium
CGGCGCGTACGGGTTGCCGCTCACGCGACGGTCACGCTTTCGTCAAGGTAGACATCCTGGATCGCGTTGAGCAGCGCGACGCCTTCCTTCATCGGGCGCTGGAACGCCTTGCGTCCCGAGATGAGCCCCACACCGCCGGCGCGTTTGTTGATCACCGCCGTGCGCACCGCGTCGGCCATGTCGCTCGCGCCCTTGCTCTCGCCGCCCGAGTTGATCAGCGGCATGCGGCCCATGTAGCAGTTCGCGACCTGCATGCGGCACAGGTCGATGGGGTGATCGCCCGGCGTGAACTTGTCGTACATCGACTTGTCGAACTTGCCGTACTTCTCGCCCTTGGTCTGCAGCGCGGCGTTGTTGTTCAGCGCCTCGTAGCCGCGGTTGTTGGTCGGGAGTTTCTGCTTGATGATGTCCGCCTCGATGGTCACGCCCAGGTGGTTGGCCTGACCGGTCAGGTCGGCCGACGCGTGGTAGTCCTTGCCCTCCTGCTTGAAGGCGTCCGAGCGGGTGTAGCACCACAGGACGGTCACGAGCCCGTACTGGTGCGCTTCCTCGAACCACATCGAGACCTCGTCGATCTGCCGGCGCGATTCGGCGCTGCCGAAGTAGATCGTCGCGCCGACGGCGGTCGCGCCCATCTCGAACGCCTGACGCACCGAGCCGTAGCGCGTCTGGTCGAAGGTGTTGGGGAACGACATCAGTTCGTTGTGGTTGAGTTTCACCAGGAACGGGATGCGGTGCGCGTACTGGCGCGAGACCGCGCCGAGCACGCCCAGCGTCGAGGCGACGGCGTTGCACCCGCCCTCGATCGCGAGTTCCACGATCTTCGCGGGGTCGAAGTACGCCGGGTTGGGCGTGAACGACGCGACGGCCGAGTGCTCGATGCCCTGATCGACGGGGAGGATCGACATGTACCCGGTGCCGGCGAGGCGCCCGGTGTTGAGGATCGTCTGGAAGTTGCGCATCACGACGGGCGAGCGGTCGGTGCGCGCGACGACGCGATCGACGAAGTCCGGGCCCGGGAGGTGGAGCGTGGAGCGGGGGAACCCTTTGGCCTCGTAGGAGAGCAGGGCGTTGGCGTCGGATCCGAGGAGTTCGGCGGTCGAGGGCATAGTCTGGGCTCGGTTCAGGGTTCGTTCGAGGCGGGCGCGAGCGACCTCCGAACGCTTCCCGCAAACGCGGGCCGCGTGCGTCGGTCAGGACGGGCCGGATGATATCTGGAAGATGCCCTCGCGGGCGGGGGAAGCGCGGGTCAGTCGTTGATCAGCGATTCGTCCGAGAACGAGTTGGGCCAGGCGGTGTTGATCTTCGACTCGATCAGATTGGGATCGTCGAGCGAGTCCTGCATCATCTTGCCGACCTTGAACTTCACCGTGCGCTTCGCGGGAACCTCGACACGCTCGAGCGTCTTGGGGTTCTGCGCGACGCGCGGCGCCCGCTCCTTGGTCTCGAAGATGCCGAAGTCACGGAACTCGAGCCTGTTCCCGTGGCCGAGTTCGAACACGATCTGATCAAACAGGCACTGAACAACATCGCGGACCTGCGATCGCTTCAGCCCTGTCGCTGAAGCAACCCGGTCGACGAGATCTTTCTTTGTCACTGTCGCCATAGCAGCTTCCCTCCGCACAGGGTGCGCTCAACGCGGATCCGCGAAGCACGCTTATCGGCCTGAAAGTGATGGCGAAAATCCACCGACTTCCTCCGCGACCGAGTGCGCCGAGTATCGCCGAAGATGGGCTGACAATCAACCCAGTTTCTCACCAGTTCCCACACTTTAGCGCGGATTCCGTGACACATACCCGTGTTGCATCAAGGTTTCTGTCACGGCGCCGCCCACAACCCGGGAAAGCAACGGGTCAGTAGGAGGTGCCCCAGCGCGAATAGATGACCGGGATGCGGTGCTCCTTGGGCTGGGTCGGACCAGCCGGCCACACGCTCGTGTCGATCTTCGACGCCAGCGGCTGGGCCGTCAGCGAACCGTTCCGACGAGACGCCAGCCAGCGGTCGGACTTGCCGGGAGCCAGCGCGGCAACCCATCCCTCGTTCGTCCCCTCGGCGGGCACACAGCACGGGCATCGCAACGGGCGTATCTCGCCCGGATTCCACGAAACAGCCGGCTGAGGATGCTCGGTGGCGCACGCCGAAAGCAGGGCGGCCAGGGCCAGCCCGGCGGCGCTCGCGACCACGCTTCGGGATGTCTTCGTCTTGGGTCTCACGACGCTTGTCTCAGGGCAACTTTCGCGCCCGGGCGATCCGTCCGAGAATCGCCCGAGCGAGGGGCGGCGAGGCGTTCGCCGCCAGATGCCGCGTTGCGTCCGTGCAACACCGTGTGGGGCGGACGCGACGCGCAAGCACCGCATCCGCGAGGGGAATGCGCCCGGGAGGACTCGAACCTCCGACCTGCGGTTTCAGCGATCCGCCGATTACTCGACGGGCTGGACCATCTCTTCGACCCAGCGCCGATCGCGGTTGCGATCGTGCGCGTGGTCGCCGGGCGCTTCGGCGCGAACAGGCATCAAACGCCCGTGCGCGCCTACGCGGGGGTATCGCCGGGGCGGCTCACCCGCTGGTCTCTACACCTTCCGCCGGCCGCGTGTTCCCGAGAAGTGGTCCCACGCGCCCCGCCGACGGCTCGGCTCGGGATCGCCCGCACGCCGTCGCGCGGGTTTCCCCGAATTCACCCGGTTCGCCTCGACCCGTCGCCGGGCCGGGCCCCTCTTTCGGCGCACACACCGCGTCGGTGCGCACGCCCGTGAAGGAAACCGCTGCTCTATCCTGCTGAGCTACGAGCGCTCGAATGTCGCCCCGCGGCCTCTGCCGCTGGAGCGCCCCAGTATACGACACGCCGAACCATGACCGATCGAACCCCCACATCTCCCGCCAGCCCGAAACGCAGACGGCGCCTGCGCTGGCTCCTGGGGACGCTCGCGGTGCTGGCGATCCTCGTCATCGCCGCCGGTTTCACGCTGACACGCTCGCCCGTCATCATCCGGCTGGTCGAGCCCCGGCTCGAGGACGCCCTCGGGGCCGAGGTCCAGGTCCGCGCCGCGTCGTTCGACGGGCCACGCGCCGTCCTCCTCGAAGATGTCCGCGCGACGGCGCGCGGGATCGATGGCCCCGCGGGCGAAGTCCTGACGATTCAGCGCCTGCGCGCACGCATCGACTGGCTCGCGCTCCTCACGGGCGGCTTCGGCATCCGCGAGGTCACCTTCGAGCAACCCGGCTTGCGCCTCAGCCAGAGCCGCGCCGACTCGTCGCTCAACCTCGCGGCGCTCACGCCCCGCGCGCCGTCCGGCGGACCTCTCCAACTCCCGCGCGTCCGCCTGCGCGGCGCCACCGTTGAGTTCGGCGAACACGAAGGCGCGAACTACGACCGCCTCGCGTCGATCGAAGTCGATGGCGAACTCCGCCGCTCCCGCACAACCGCGGGCCGCTACGAGATTTCCCTCGTCGAGTCCCCGGAGAGCGCGGCCGCCCGCGCGCCGGCCAACCCCGTGCCCATCACGCTATCGGGAGAGTACGACCCGCTCGCCGTCGAAGGATCGCTCACGCTCACGAATGTCGACCTTGCGTCGTGGGGGCCGACCGCTGCGCCGAGCGATGTGCGCGATCTGTGGACACAACTCGCACTCGCGGGACAGGTCGAACGCACCGAGTTCATCTACAGCGACGCGCGCGGCATCGAGGCGAAGTTCACCTTCGATCATGTCGGGCTCGCGCTGCCCATCGCCGCAGACCCGCAGGCCGACGCCGAGACCAACCCCGGGCCGCGCGACCAACCCGCTCGTTACATGCGCCTTTCGGACGCATCGGGCGAAGCAACGCTCGGCGAGCACGGCGTGAGCGCCGAGATCACCGGGCTCATCGAGGACCTCCCGTACCGCGTCGTGGTCGAGAGCGAAACCCTCGCCCTCGACGCGCCGTTCGTCATGCGCTTCGAGACGACCGAGCCGTTCAGCGTCGCCGAACGCCCCCAACTTTTGCCCTTCGCGCCCACCCTTGTCCGCGACCGCTTCCGCTCGTTCTCCGGCCCGACGGCCATGCTCGAAGCGAGTGTGGTCGTGACGCGCGGCGAGCCGACTCCGGAAGGCCCCGCGCCCGTCCGCATCTCGGGCGAACTCTTCCTCACCGAAGGCGAAGCCGCTTACGCCAGTTTCCCCTACACCTTCCTCGACATGACCGGCCGCGTGCGGTTCGACGACAAGGCCATCCACATCGATGAGATCACCGGACTCGCGCCGTCGGGCGCGACGCTCTACGCGACAGGCATCATCGCACCGCCCGATCACGGCGCCGAAGTCGCGATCGACATCCTCATCGACAATGTCCCGCTCGACGACGCGTTCAACGACGCGATGCCCGCGTCCCGCGCCGATCTGCTCGGGACGCTGTTCAACAAGGACGCCGAGCGCCGTCTGCGCGAACAGGGTTTGCTCACCGACGAGTTCTCGCTTGGCGGCGTCGGCACGCTCGACATCAATGTCCGCCGCCCGCTGGGCGACGACACAGAGTGGTATTGGGACGCCACGCTCGATCTGCCGCGCGCCGGCCTGCTCGTCGAGCAGTTCCCGTATCCGGCGATCGCCGAGAACGCCGTCGTCAAAGTGTGGGACGAACGCGCGGAGGTCATCATCCCGACGCTGCGCGGGCTCGCGGGCGGCGACGGCGAACTCAAGGCGTGGATCGCTCTCGAGCAGGGCGGCGAGTCCGTCTTCAGCCCCGTGCTTGAGGTCGTCGCACGCGACACGCCGATCGACGAGCGGTTGCTCACGGCGCTCCCCGAGACCGGAGACGGTGACGGCGCCATGGCCGCGGCGAAGATCCTTCGCGAACTCGGCGTGCGGGGAACGGTGAACACCACCGCGCGCATCCACCCGCGCGACGGAGCTGAGGACATCGGCTTCGATGTCGCGATCGAATTTGCCGGGCTCACCGCCGCGCCGCGTTCTGCCGACGACCCGACGCCGCTCGTCACCGAACTTGCGGGCCAGATGGATGTGAGTGAAGACCGCGTCGCCATTCGCCGCATGGACGGCCTGTTGTCGGGCGGCGAGTTCGGACTGACCGGCGAACTCGGGATCAGCGAGGAGTCGGGCCGCCCCGCCGACCTCACCCTCCGCTCGACCGGGCTGCGCCTGGGCGATCCGTTCGAGCGTGTTCTCGCGCCGTTTGCGCCCGAAGGCGCCGCCACCATCCGGCGGGGCATCGAATCGGTCCACGCCACCGGCGCGGTCGATGCTTCCGTGCACATCACCCGCGCGCCCCAAGCGGAGTCGTTCGCCGCGACTGCTGAACTCCGCGCGTTCAAGGGGCTTTCGTTCGACGCGCTCGGCGCTCGCGCGACGCTCGAAGATTCGGACGGCGCCGTGACCATCGTCGCCGACGCCGAGGGCGAACGATTCGCCCGCTTCGACGACTTCGCCGCGGATCTTCGTTTCGACGGCGCAGAACCGGCCCGCCTCACCATGCGCGGCGACTTCGATCTCCGTGCGCTCACCTCGCCTGATGCCGACACGGAACAGACGCAGCCCAGCGCGGGCCGATCCTTGCAGGCCGACGCCACCCTGGCGTGGCCCTCCGCCGTCACCGACGCCATCATCCAGCGTGTCGCGCCGGAACGGTCCCAGCCCATCCGAGCGTTCCTCGAACGGTGGGGGGCGCAACTGGAGGCCGACCTCTCCGCTGTCATCGAGACTTCGCCGAGCGGCTTCGAGTTCGGTGAGGTCAGCGCCGTGCCCACCGCGATCACCTTCAACCGTGACGGCGTCGAGAACACCTTCGCTATCAGCGCCGGCCGCCTCGTCTACCGCGACGACCGCGTCGCCATCGATTCCCTCGCGCTCACGAACGAGAAAGTCTCCGCAACAATCAGCGGCGAAGCGATCACGGGCGCGAACCCGAGCATCGACCTCGCGGTCACCGGCGCGATCGAACCGTTCGATGCGCAGACGCGTGCGCTGCTCCCCGAAGGGCTGAGGCGGCTGCTCGATGATTCCGCCTTCAGCGCCGATCGCATCGACATCGACCGTGCGCAGATCGCCGTCTCGACCGAGACGCTGCTTGCCGCGTCCATGCGCTACAACGGGCTCGCGCTCGATCTGGGCGGCGCATCCATCGCTGACACCGACGGCTCGCTTGAGATCCGCATCGACACCGCCGACCCGCGCCCGCTCGACGCGACGCTCTCCTTCGATCGCGCGCGTGTCCAGCGCATCAACCTCGAGCGCGGCACGGCGCGCGTCGTCGCCGTGGACGAGGGAGACACCCTTATCGTGCCTTCTTTCGAGGCCGACGCATACGGCGGGCGCATCTTCGGCGTCGGACGCCTCGAACGCGCCGGCAGTCCGATCATGGCGTTCAACACGCAATCCTCGGGCGGGCCGCTCCGGTTCGAGGTCGAGGGCGCGCTCTCAGGCCTTTCCTTCGACGAACTCCGCGCTGACCTGCGCGTCACCGACAACACCGACGACAGCGAGCCCGCTCCGAACCGCGGCGGCGTCGTCGACGCCACGATCGCGGTCGCGGGCGTGGTCGGCCGACCGGTCGATCGGGTGGGGCAGGGCGCCGTGCGCGTCTGGGGCGGCGAGTTGCTCCGTCTCCCGCTCGCCGGTCCGCTCATCGAACTCAGCAACCTGCAATTGCCGACATCCGAAGAGATCGACTTCGCGCAGGCCAAGTTCTACATCGAGGGCGGCGTCGTCTCGTTCGAGCAACTCGGCGTCTCCAGCGAGTCCGTGAATCTCGACGGCGAAGGCACGCTCCTCTGGCCCTCCCTCGAACTCGACCTCAGCGTGACGAGCCGCGGCGTGCGTCGGGCGCCCATCCTCAGCGATGTCATCGAGGCGTTCCGCAACGAACTCCTCGTCACCCGCGTCACCGGCCCCCTCGCGCAGCCCCAGTTCACTGTGCAGACTCTGCCTTCCACCCAGCGATTCCTCGACAGCATCTTCGGGTCGCGCAATGATCGACCCGAACCCGCCCGGCCCGCCGCCCGACCGATCGGCGACGCCGCCTCCCAGCCCGACGATCGCTGACACGAACCGAAACTCCTACGCGAGCCCCACACCCATGGCCGAAGACCACGGCAAGAGCACCGGACCCGAACCCGTCGTCGAACCCACCCCGGCGGTGCAGACCGGCGGATTCCCCACCGACGAGATGCTCGGCCGCATCGACTCGCTGATCAGCGACGCCGGCGAGGACCCCTCGAGTTTCGACGGTCGCCTGCTCCGCGATCTCATGGGCACTTCGCTCAAACTCATCCGCGACGAGCGCGAGACGGGCGAACTCAAACTCATCACCGCCGCCGTCAAGGAGATCCGCCACGCGTACCGCGTGTTCGCGCGCTACCAGGACGCGCTGAAGATCAGCATTTTCGGCTCCGCGCGCACGCCGCCCTCGCACCCGGACTACATCGCCGCGGTCGAGTTCTCGAAGATGATGGCCGCGCGCAACTGGTTGTGCATCACAGGCGCGGGCGACGGCATCATGAAGGCCGGGCACGAAGGACCGGGCCGCGAGGCGTCGTTCGGCCTCTCCATCCGCCTGCCCTTCGAGACCACCGCCAACTCGATCATCACGGGCGACGAGAAACTCATCAACTTCCGCTACTTCTTCACCCGCAAACTGATGTTCGTGAGCCAGGCCGACGCCATCGCCTGCTTCCCGGGCGGCTTCGGCACGCAGGACGAAGCGTTCGAGATCCTCACGCTCATCCAGACGGGCAAGAGCGAGATGAAGCCCGTCGTCATGGTCGAAGGCGAGCACGGCGACTACTGGCGCCACTGGGAGAACTACATCCGCCGTTCGCTGCTCGACAAGGGCTTCATCAGCCCCGAAGACCGCAACCTCTACTATGTCGCCGAGGACCCCGCCGACGCGGTGAACCATGTCTGCCGCTTCTACCGCAACTACCACTCCTCGCGCTATCTCCGTGACGACTACATCATCCGCCTCCGGGCCCCGCTCCGCGAGGAGGATGTCGAGGTCCTGAACAACGAGTTCGCCGTGCTCGTCAAGTCGGGCCGGATCGTCCAGCGCGACGCCCTCCCCGAGGAGAACGGCGAGCACCCGGACCTCCCCCGCATTGTGTTCACCCATACCCGCCACCAGTTCGGCCTCCTCCGGACCCTCATCGACCGCATCAACTCCTTCGACACCGTGGCCCGGGCCTGAGCGGCCGGCTCCGTCCGGGGCAGAACCCGCCTCCAGGCAACCGGTTTGGCCCGACTTCCGTATCGGGTCGCGTTCCGGTACATTCCTCAACCTCGATGAACCTCCGTGCCGCCGCAGCCCGATCGCTCGCCGCCGTCGCCCTCGCGACCGCGCTGTTCGGCTGCGCCAAGGACAAGCCCGCCGAGACCCTCGCCCTCGCGCCCGACCCGGCGCAGCAGAGCGATGTCCTCACCCCCGTCGTCCGCGGCGGCGCCAACGGGCTCGAGGTGCTCTGGTTCGTCTGTCGCGATGAGCAGGAATCCCTCGCTCGCGCCCTCGCGCCGTACCTCTACCAGCCCGTCGACCTTCCCCCCGAAACCGCCGAGTCGCTGACACGCAACGGCGTGCGCATCGTCCGCGTTCCGCTCGCCGACTTCTCCGCGGTCCGCTCCTCGCTCCGCCCCGTCGGGCCGACCGAGCGCGCCTGGCTCGGATGGTCGCTCCACTGGTCCGAGGCGTTCCGCGCCCGTTCGATCGCCGCACGCTCCACCGTCCTCTTCGACGGCGAGCCCGTGACCCTCGGCTCGTACGGCTCACGCTTCATCGCCCGTGCGTGGGGATCGCCCACCGTTGACGGCGAACGAGTCCGCGTTGAACTCGCGACACAGTTGCTCGGCTCCGAGCCGCTCATCACCCCGTTCGACCCGCTCCAGCAGGTCTCGAACCCGCTCGATATTTCGGGCTACGAACTCCGCCGGGGAGAAGTCCTCGACGAACTCGCGTTCGAGGCCCAACTCGAACCGGGATTCGCGTACTTCCTCGCGCCCGCGTCGCCCGACGAAGACTGGGAAGCGATCGCCGAGGGCAACTCCATCGCGGATGAAGACGCGCCCCAGCCGCCCGCTCCCGGGTTCGAGTTCGCCGAAGCCCCGCGCGACACTTCCGATCTTTCGCGCGTGTTCGGGCCGCCCGCGCCGCCGCCGCTCACCATCGGCCAGGCGATCCTCACCTCGTGGGACCCGTTCGAGACCCGCGACGAGGCGCTCGACCGCAAGCCGATGCTCAAGGCGATCGTCGCGCTCGTCCCGCGTTGCGAAGCGCCCGCCAGGCTGCTCCCGCCCGTGGCGCCCGTCGCCGCCCGCTGAGACTCAGTCGGTTCAGCCGCCGCGCTGCTTCCAGCGACGCACAAACGCCTCATACTGCGCACGCGTGTCGATCCCGCCGCGGCTGCGCGTCTCGCACACCGCCATCGCGATCCGCTTGCCGTGCTCGAGCACGCGGAGTTGCTCGAGTTTCTCCGCGTTCTCCAGCGGCGTCGGCGCCCACGAGAGGTACTCGTTCAGGAACGGGCGGCGGTAGCAGTACAGTCCGATGTGGCGCAGCGGCCGCGCGTCAGCGCCGGCGTCGCCGTCACGATCGAACGGGATCACCGAACGCGAGAAGTACAGCGCCGCGCCGTCGCGCGCGCACACCACCTTGACGGCCGCGGGGTCCTTGATGTCCTCGTCGCTCCCGAACGGCGAGGCAGGGGTGCTGATGACGCAGGACTTGTCGCGCAGCATCGCGTCCACCGCCGCGTCGAGCACATGGGGCTCGAGTTCCGGCTCGTCGCCCTGCACATTCACGACGATGTCGTCGGCGCCCGCGCCGAGTTTGTCCGCCGCTTCACCCACGCGCGCCGTCCCGTTCGTGTGGTCCGCGGAGGTCATCACCGCTTCGGCGCCGAACGCGCGGCAGGCGTCGGCGACCTGCTCGCTGTCGGTCGCGACGACGACCCGGCTTGCGGACTTCGCCGCCGCCGCGTTGTCGTACACATGCTGGACGAGCGTCTTGCCCGTTTCCGCGAGCAAGACCTTGTTGGGCAGCCGCGTGCTCCCGAGCCGCGCGGGGATGACGACGATGATGTTGGGTTTCATGGTGTGGTCCGGCCCGCGCGCACTGGCGGCGGGATCGCGAAGCGAGGCGGTGGTGGGGGAGAGGCGTGCGCCTTACCCGTTCTTCAGTTCCTTGATCAGTTGCTGCATGCGATCGCGACGGGCGCGGATGTCGCGGTACGAGATCTGCTGCATCGCGATGCCCGAGCCGATCTTGTACGCCTCCTCGGCGGCCGCGAGATCCCGCGCGTCCTCGGCCTGCTGCGCCAGCGCGTCCATCAGACCGTAGCGAATCTCAAGCCCGAGTTCGTCCCCGTCCATGTCGAGCCCGTCGAGGGCGCGCTTGAAGGTGTCGGCCGCCTCCTCGTTCCAGCCCATGCGCCGGAACGACTGGCCGAGGTAATTCAGAACGCGCGTGCGATGCTTCGCGTCGTGCTGCGCCTCCTGGAAGAGCGCGATCGCTTCCTCGTCGTTGCCGAGCCGGAAGTGACGCACGCCGAGTTCGTACTTGAGACCGAGGTCCGTCGGATAGTTCTGCGCGCGGAGTTTGAACTCTTCCAGTTCCATCTCGGTGAACTTGCGCTGGGCGTCGGGGAACTTCTTCGCCGCGTCCGATTCGGGATCGGCCTGGGCCGCGTCGCGCAGTTTCGCGAGTTGACGGCGAGCGAACTTCATCCGCAGTTCGCCGGCCTGCTGGCGGAAGCGAAACTCGTCGGTTTTCTTGTACGCGTCCATGAGGACCTCGTACGAAACCTTGACATCCTCGGGCTTGCCGCGCTCCTGCAGGATGCGCGCGTACTTGCCGATCGCGTTGCGGTCGTCCGGCCGGCGCTCGTAGTCCGCTTTCGCATCGTTGACGAGGCGGTCGATCGTCTCTTCGCTCTTGACGATGCTCGATTCTTCTTCGAGTTTGCGCTGCTCGTCCGCGCCGCGGATGTTCGCGCGGAACCCGCCCGCCTGCCCCGTCTGCCCGTAGCCGCCGCTGTTCATCGTCGCCTGAGCGGCGATGTTGCGCATCTCCTGCTCGAGCCCGGTGTCCGTCGGGTCGGCCGCCAGCGCCGCTTCGCCCGCCTTGACGGCCAGATCGAACGCGCCGAGTTTCACCAGCGAGTCCTTCAGTTTGACGAGGACATCCTTCTTCCTGCTCCCGAGCAGGAGGGGCAGGCTTTTCTCCGCGATCCAGTACCCCTGCTCCGAGAGTTCGAGTTTCTTGGCCGATTCGAGCACACGAAGGACCCGGCTCGCGTCCTCGGGGCGCGTTCCCCAGTTGAGCAGGTCCCCCAGGTAACTCTCCAGCGCGCCCTTGCCCCCGAAGTTGCTCGCCTGTTCTTTCGTCGGCTTGTCGCGCCCCTCAAGACTCGCGAACGAGCGGACCGACTCGAAGAACCGCTCAAGCCCGAACATGCTCGACGGGTCCTGACGGATGCCCTGGAGCCAGAGCACCGTCGAGTACGCGTAGTTCGTCGTGTCGTGCACAGCCTGCGCGTGATCGAAGAACTTCTTGGCCTTCACCGGGTCAGACTGGTACGGATCGTTCGACGCAACCTTCGCGCCGGCCGAGTCGCCGCCTTCGCCGTTCGCCGCGCCTTTCTTTTTTCCGAACAACGCCAAGCGTTCACACTCCGTGTCTGTTCGCGATCACTGTCCGCGACCGTGTATCCGTGAGCCGCGGCCCGCCGGTTGCGTGTCAATACCCATGCTAGAGACTCGCTCGGAGAGCGGCAACGAGGCCCGCATCCCGATACGGGTCGCTCACGACCTCCCGTCGCCGTACAATACGGCAGATGACCGTCCGGCCCGAGAACCTCTCAATCCTTCATTATCCCGCCGATGCGCTCCGCAAGAAGGCCTCGCCCGTCGAAACCATCGACGACGACGCCCGCGCGATCGCTCGCCGCATGCTCGATCTCATGGTCGAGGCCGAGGGCATCGGTCTCGCCGCGCCCCAGGTCGGGCTCGGGATCCGCCTCTTCGTCGCCGAGGTCCCGCCCACCCCGGATGGGGAACGATCCGCCGACACCGTCCCGCCGACCGCGTCCGCGGGGCCGCTGGTGTTCTTCAACCCGAAGATCGAGCGGTTCATCGGACCCATCGAACCGGGTGAGGAGGGCTGCCTCAGTCTCCCCCAGATCGCGGGTGATGTGCTCCGCCCGCCCGAGATCATCGTCCGCGCGACCGACGAGAACGGCGACGACTTCACCCTCCACGCCGCCGGCCTGCTCGCCCGGTGCATCCAGCACGAGATCGATCATCTCGACGGCGTCCTGATCATCGACCGCTTCATGCCCGCGTCACGCCTGCGCAACCGCGCGGCCGTCCGCGACCTCGAGCGCGCGGCGGGCGTGCGTTGACCACCCCGGACGCCACGAGACCGTTGCGCGTCCTCTTCCTCGGTTCGGGCGCCTTCGGACTCCCCACACTCGAAGCCATCGCCGCGAGGCACGATCTCGTCGGCGTTGTCACCCAGCCCGATCGACCGGCCGGACGCGGCAAGAAACTCACCCCTTCGCCCGTTGGTCAATGGGCCGCGCAATCGCTCGCGCACGGCGCGGTCTTCAAGCCCGACAACATCAACGAGCCGGAAGTCGTCGCAGCGCTCCACGCGCTGCGCGCCGACGCGTGGGTCGTCATCGCATACGGCCAGAAACTCGGCGCGCCGCTGCTCGACGGCGTGTTCGCGATCAACCTGCACGCGTCGCTGCTGCCGCGCTGGCGCGGCGCCGCGCCGATCAACCACGCCCTCTGGTCCGGCGATGCGCGCACCGGCAACAGCGTGATCACGCTCGCCGATCGCATGGACGCGGGCTTCGTGCTCGCGCAGTCCGAGCGCGCCGTCGATCCGCTCCTCACCGCGGGCGAGACGCACGATCTGCTGGCGAGCGACGGACCGAAAGTCATCCTCGGAGTGCTCGACGACTTCGCGCACGATCGCGTGCGCATGGAGACGCAGGACGAGTCGCTCGTGACGCACGCGCGCAAACTCTCGAAGGCCGACGGCGTGATCGATCCCGCCTGGCCCGCCGAGCGGATCCGCCGCACTGTCCACGGGCTGACCCCCTGGCCCGGTGTTGCAGCGATCCTCGACGGCGTGCCGATGAAACTCCTGCGCGTGCAAGACTTGCCCTCTCATTCCGAATCAGCAGGGGCCGCGCCCGGCTCGCTGCTCGATCCGAAAGACGGGATCGTCGCGTGCGCGGACGGCACGGCCCTGCGCCTGCTCGAGGTCCAACCCCTCGGCAAGCGAGTCATGGCTTGGAACGACTTCGCGTCGGGAAGGAAGTTCTCCGACGCCGCCCGATTGGAGAGCGCGCCGTGCTGACGCTCTGGGACATGCTGACGCAGCGCAGCGATGACCGACGCGAACGCCGCGCGCGTCGCACGCGCATCAAGGCGATCGAGGAGCAGCCCACCGTTGTCATGCCCGAGGTCGTCGAAGACGCCGTCGCGCCGGTCTCGCCCCCTCGCGTCCTCACGATGCGCGACCGCTACGAGTGGATGACCCGCGAGATGCTGAACGAGCACTCCGTGCGTGTCCGCAAGTGGCGCGGCAACATGTCGGGCGTGGCGTGGCAGGTCACCTACGCCGACGGGACCATCTCGCGGCTCATCGAAGCGCCGCGGCCGCGCGGGCCCGTTTCCGCCGCGGTCTTCCTCCACGAGATCGGCCATCACGCCATCGGCTTCCATCGTTACTCGCCGCGCTGCCTCGAAGAGCACATGGCGTGGATGTACTCGCTCGACGCGATGCGCCGGTTCGAACTGAACATCACCGACAGCGTGACGCGCCGCGTCCGCCGCTCGATGCGCTACGCGATCGCCAAGGCCCGCCGTCGCGGGCTGAAGCAGATCCCGCCCGAACTCGCGATCTACCTCACGCGCGCCGAGCGTGCGGCATTGGGTGTCTCGCTCCCCGACGCCGCCCCGGCTGAGCCGGTGAAGCAGGCCGCCGCCTGAGCGTGCAGCCCGCCCCGCGTTTTGCGGTATCGTGAGCCGTCGTCGTTCATCTTCCACCTGGCAGAGGCAGATCCAGTCATGCGCCAAGCGCTTTCGTTCCCGCTCGCGGCCACGCTCGCCCTCTTCACCCTCGCGGGCTGCGCACGCTCCCAGACCATGCAACTCCGGGTCGACGCGACCGATCTGCCGCGCCACCTCGTGCGCGCAGAAGCGATCATCCCCGTCGAACTGCTCAACCGCAGCGAGCAAGGCGACGCCGATGTCTGGTATGTCGAGTGGGTCCCGGGCAACCACAACCCCAGCAATCCGATCCAGAACCTCGTCGACTTCCGCGCAACCGACGAGCGCGGCCGCACGCTGGAATGGAGCCGCAACTACGCGCACACCGTGCACAAGACCATCGCCGTGCCCGCCGACGCGCGCGAACTCCGTTTGTCCTACGCGTACATCGCCAGCCAGCCATGGGTCAACTCGCGTTCGAGCGACACCTACGGCCGCCCGAACCTCGGCGTGCTCAGTTTCAACAATGTGCTGTTCTACCCCGATGGCGCGAACAAGAACACCCTTTTGGTTGACGCGCAGGTCCTCCTCCCCGATGGGTGGAGCGCATCGACCGCGCTGATGCCGCCCGGCGAGCACCACACGGGAACGCGCGACGGCCGCCCTGAACGGATCAACTTGGGCGCTGCGCCGCTCGCAACCTATGTCGATTCGCCCATGATCGCCGGAGAGCACTACCGCGAGTGGGACATGGTCTCTCCCGGCCCGACGCCGCACACCTTCGAGGCCGTCGCGCCGAAGTCCGACGCGCTGGAACTCCCCGAAGCGCGGCGCGAGAAGTTCGATCGCATGATCGCCGAGACGCAGGCGATCTTCGGGCCGTTCCCATGGGACCAGTTCCGCTTCCTCATCGTGCTCAGCGACGACATGCCCGGCTTCGGGCTCGAGCACCGCGAGAGCACGCTGATCCGCTACGGCACAACGATGCTCGTCAACTCCGAACGCAACAGCGCTTCGATGAACACCGTCCCCCACGAGTACATTCACGCGTGGGTCGGCAAACTCCGCGCGCAGGAGGGGCTGCTCCACGACGACTACCACACGCCGGGCGACACGCGCATGATGTGGGTGTACGAGGGGCTCACGAGTTACTACGACGAGGTCATCGCCGCGCGATCGGGCCTCTACACCTTCGAGCAGTTCCGAGACAGTTGGATCGGCGCCATCGAGCGCTATCTGGTCCAGCCCGGTCGGCTCTGGAGGAGCGTCGAGGACACGGGCGCAGGCCTGCGTCATCTGCGAGAGGGTTCACCGCGTTACGAGAGTCTCCGCCGCAGGCAGGACTACTACGGCGAGGGCTCGCTCTTCTGGATGGAAGCCGACGCGATCATCCGCGGCGCGACCGACAACCGCAGATCTCTCGACGACTTCTGCCTCGCGTTCTTCGGCGTCGAGAAGCCCGCCAACGCCGGTGATGTCGTCGAGCACAACCGCGAGGAGGTCGTGCGCACGCTGACCGAGATCTACTCGGGCGTGGACTGGGACGCGATGATCCGCGAGCGAATCGAGACGCCGCGTGAGTCGCTCGACTTCGACTCGCTTGCGCTCGCGCTCGGTTACACGATCGACTATCAGGACGAGCCGTTCACTTCGGGGGACATCTCGGCCGCGAAGGGCAAGTCCGCGGACCTGCGTCTGTCGCTGGGGATCACCGTCGACGACTCGGGCGAGATCAAGACGCTGGTCGACACTCCCGCGTGGCGCGCCGGGCTCGGCTACGACATGAAGATCGTCGGCGTGAAGACGCCCGAGTCGGGCGATTCAACCGTCGCGTACAGCGCGGCCGCCCTCCGCGACGCCGTTCGGCGCAGCGCCGATACGGGCGAGGTCGTTCTCCTGGTCGAGTGGGACGGACAGATCCGCCCGGTGCGCATCGCCTACGACGGGGGGCTCCGCTACCCGGCGCTCGTCCCCGTGGAGGGGAAGCCGGACCTGCTCCGGGAGATCGCCAGACCGCGGACCTGGTCGCCCGATCAGAACGGCCAGAGCCAGTGAAAGACATCCCCGACGGGCCGCAGCGCGCGAGTGATCCCGTCGCTGACCCGCCGGAGCAGGTCGAGCAGGTTCCAGCCGAGGTTGTTTGATCGCCGACGCTGTTCCGCCACGGGGCCCTCCGGTGTATGTTCGGGGCGCAACGCCCGGCGGTACGCCCGCGTGCGCCTACCCTATATTCGGCCTCCCGCCGACACCAAGCAGCACGATACCAAAGGTCAAGACGATGCCCAACGCCAACCCGTTCAACGCCCGAAAGTCCCTCAAGACCTCCGGGGGTGAGTACACCTACTACGACATCCAGGAACTCGAGAAGCAGGGGCTGGGCAAGGTCTCGCGGCTGCCGTTCTCCATCAAGGTGCTCCTCGAAGCGATGCTGCGCAACCTCGACGGGTTCGTGGTCACCGCCGACGATGTCTCTGGCCTCGCGAACTGGAACGCCGAGAGCCCGACCCAGACCGAGTTGCCGTTCATGCCCGGCCGCGTCGTGCTGCAGGACTTCACCGGCGTTCCCTGCGTCGTTGACCTCGCGGCCATGCGCGACGCGATGAAGCGCCTCGGCGGCGACGCCAACGAGATCAACCCCCTCGTCCCGTGCGATCTGGTCATCGACCACTCCGTGCAGGTCGACGAGTTCGGCAGCGATGTCGCGCTCTCCATCAACGCGACCAAAGAGTTTGAACGCAACCGCGAGCGCTACGAGTTCCTCAAGTGGGGCCAGCAGTCGCTGCGCAACTTCACCTGCGTGCCCCCGGCGACGGGCATCGTCCACCAGGTCAACCTCGAATACCTCGCGAGCGTCGTGCTCTCGGGCAAGGACGACGAGGGGCGCACCGTCGCGTACCCCGATTCGTGCGTGGGCACCGACTCACACACCACGATGATCAACGGTCTGGGCGTCGTCGGCTGGGGCGTGGGAGGCATCGAGGCAGAGGCCGTCATGCTCGGCCAGCCCGTCTACATGCTCACACCCAAGGTCGTCGGCTTCAAACTCACTGGCAAACTCCCCGAGGGCGCGACAGCCACCGACCTCGTGCTCACGGTCACACAGATGCTCCGCGCCCACGGCGTGGTGGAGAAGTTCGTCGAGTTCTACGGGCCCGGCCTCGCGTCGCTCTCGCTCCCCGATCGCGCGACCATCGGCAACATGGCGCCCGAGTACGGCGCGACGCTCGGCCTCTTCCCCGTGGACGATGTCACGCTCGACTACATGCGACTGACCGGCCGCTCCGACGAACAGGTCGAACTCGTCGAGAAGTACTTCAAGGCCGTCGGAATGTTCCACGACGCCAACTCCCCCGAGCCTATCTTCACCGAATCGCTCGGCCTCGACCTCTCGACGGTTAAGCCGTCGCTCGCCGGCCCGCGCCGCCCGCAGGACCGCATCACGCTCTCCACGATGAAGGCCCAGTGGCGCAAGGACCTCGTCGACACCTTCGGCAAGCGCGATGTCGCCGAGGCCGTTCGCATCGACCGCTGGAGCGGCGAGGGCGGCGAGAGCGCGTCCGGCGTGCGCAAACTCGACAACTCCACCGGCGCCAAGGAAGAACTCGGCGACGCACGCACGACCAACGGCATCCTCACGAGTCTCGACGGCCGCACCTTCTCGCTCCATCACGGCGATGTCGTGATCGCGGCCATCACCTCGTGCACGAACACGAGCAACCCGGATGTCATGCTCGCGGCGGGCCTCGTCGCGCGCAAGGCGCACAAACTCGGGCTCACCCGCAAGCCGTGGGTCAAGACCTCGCTCGCTCCCGGCTCCAAGGTCGTCACCGAGTACTACGACAAGGCGAACCTCACCGAGGACCTCGAAGCGCTCGGTTTCCACACCGTCGGCTACGGCTGCACGACCTGCATCGGCAACTCTGGCCCGCTCCCCGACGAGATCGCCAGCGCGATCGAGAAGGGCGATCTGGTCGCGACCAGCGTGCTCTCGGGCAACCGCAACTTCGAGGGCCGCATCAACCCCCATGTGAAGGCGAACTATCTCGCCAGCCCGCCGCTCGTCGTCGCGTACGCCATCGCGGGCACGGTCGACATCGACCTCGTCAACGATCCGATCGCGCACACGCCCGACGGCAAGCCGGTCTACCTCAAGGATGTCTGGCCCACGCACGATGAGATCGAGCAACTCAAGGCGCAGTGCATCACCTCCGAGCAGTACCGCTCCCAGTACGAGAACGTCTTCACGGGCAACGAGACCTGGAACGATGTCCCCGTCAGCGAGAGCGACCTCTACAACTGGGACGAGGCGTCGACCTACATCCAGAACCCGCCGTTCTTCGAGGGCATGACCGAAGAAGTCGCGGCCATCGCGCCGATCAACGGCGCGCGGTGCCTCGTGTTCGTGGGCGATTCGGTCACCACCGACCACATCTCGCCCGCGGGCGCCATCCCCGTCGACAGCCCCGCCGGCAAGTACCTCATGGACAAGGGCGTCCCCGTCTCCATGTTCAACTCGTTCGGTTCGCGCCGTGGCAACGACCGCGTGATGACGCGCGGCACCTTCGGCAACATCCGCGTGAAGAACAAACTCGCCGCCGAAGCTGGCAAGCCCCGCGAGGGATGGTGGACACGCGACGCCTCCGCCGGCGCTTCGGCGGACATCGAGCCGATCTTCGATGTCGCGATGCGCTACAAGCAGGCCCACACCCCCGCGATCGTGCTGGCGGGCAAGGACTACGGCATGGGCTCGTCGCGCGACTGGGCGGCCAAGGGCACGATGCTCCTGGGTGTCCGTGCGGTCATCGCCGAATCGTTCGAGCGCATCCACCGATCGAACCTCGTCGGCATGGGCGTCATGCCGCTCGTCTTCCCCGCCGGGCAGACGGCCGCGACGCTGGGCCTCACCGGCTTCGAGACCTTCGACATCATCGTGCCCGATCCGCTCGAGCCCCGCGCGACCGTGCATGTGAAGGCGACCACGCCCGACGGCCGCGTGATCGAGTTCGACGCGCTGTGCCGCATCGACACGCCCGTGGAGATCGAGTACTACCGCCACGGCGGCATCCTCCAGTTCGTCATCCGCAAGAAACTGAACGAGAGCATGCAGCCCGCCTGATCGAACGATGCGTGTCGCCATCCTCGCCAACCCCGCCTCCGGTCGTGGCCGCGCGCTGAAACTCGCGAGGTCGCTGCGTGAAGCGGTCGTGTTCGCCGGGCACGAGGTCGAGGAATGCTCCGCGCGCGACCCGGCCGCCGCCGAGACCATCCGCCGCGCCGAGGTCGTGGTCATCGTCGGCGGTGATGGCACAGTGCACTACCAACTCGCCGCGCTCGCGAACAGCAACGCGGCACTCTGGCACGCGCCGACGGGCACGGAGAACCTCTTCGCACGCGAGTTCGGGATGACGACGAGCGAGGACGACCTCCTCGCCGCGCTCGAGCAGGACGACAAGGCGCCGATCGACCTCGCGACGCTCAACGGGCGGCACTTCGCGATCATGGCCGGCGTCGGCCCAGACGCGAGCATCGTCGCCCGCGTCGCCGCCGCGCGAACGGGCCCGATCAGCAAACTGAGTTACGCCTGGCCTTCGACGGTCGAAGCGCTCAGGCCCAGTCTGCCCACCATGTCCGTCGCGATCGACGGCGAGCGCGTCGTGAACGAACAGCCGGGATTCATCGTGGTCGCGAACAGCCGTCATTACGGCGGGCGCCTCAACCCCGCGCGCGACGCGGTGATCGACGACGGGCTGCTCGATGTCGTTTTTTTCCCGTGCCGCTCGCGCGTCCGCGCGCTGTCGTGGACGCTCGGGTGCCGGCTCGGACGACAAGGGAAGAGCCGGTATCTCGTGTCCCGCCGCGCGAAGCGCATACGGCTCGATATCGACCCCGCGCACCGCGCGATGCTGCAGATGGACGGCGAGTTCGCAGGAAACGCAAGCGGCGGGCTGAACATCGAAGTCCAACCCGCCGCGATCCGTGTGCTCCGGCCCGTGCGTGCGCGGGTCGGTCAGGGCAGGTCGAAGATAAGCGCCTCGGCCACGCCGTCCGCCGCGCCCTGAAACGCGAGCGATGCCTCGCCCTCGATCGCCGCGCCGTCGCCCTCGTTCAGACGCTGACCGTTCAGGGTCAACTCGCCGCTCGCGATCTGCACCCACGCGCGCCGACCGTTCGCGAGGTCGAGCGTCGCGCTCTCGTCCCTTGCCAACTTGGTCGCGAAGACCCGCGCGTCCGTGTGGATCTTCACGGCGCGGTCGCCGCCCTCGGGCGAGGCGATCTCGACGATCTTGCCGCGCAGGTCGCCGACGGTCTTCTGCTCATAGGAAGGGGGGATGTCGCGCTGGTCAGGGTGAATCCAGATCTGCAGGAGGCGCACCGGCTCGGTGGTGGACGCGTTCATCTCGCTGTGCTCGATGCCCGAACCCGCGCTCATGCGCTGGATCTCGCCCGGCACGATCGTCGAGCCCGTGCCGATCGAATCGCCGTGCTTCAGCGCGCCGTCGAGCACATAGGTGATGATCTCCATGTTGTCGTGCGGGTGCTTGCCGAACCCGAACCCCGGCTTGACGATGTCGTCGTTGATGACGCGCAGCGTGCTGAACGCCATGTGCGCCGGGTCGTAATAGCGGCCGAACGAGAAGGTGTGCCAACTGTCCAGCCAGCCGATCTGGTTGTGGCCGCGGTCCTGTGCCTTGCGGATCGTGATCATGGGTGATCCTTTCTCAATCGTGCGTGCGTGCTGGGCGCTCAGGCCAGCGCGAAGTGGGGGCGCAGCGCCGGTTTGCCCGACAGACGACCGGCCAGCGTGACGAAGTTCAGGCGTCCGGGGCCGGCGATGGTCAGCGCGAGGGTCATCACGCCAACGGTCAGCGCGAACTCCATCCCGTTGTTCGACGCTGCGAACGCGTTCGGGTGCACCGTGACGATCGCCACCAGCATCGCGAAGGTGAATCCCGCGCCCCAGACGCGCGTCAGCACGCCCAGCGCGATGAAGACGCCGCCGAAGAACTCCGTCACGCCCGCGGCGAACGCGGAGAGCATCGGCGCCGGGATGTCGATCGACGCCATCCAGTCCGCGGTGGGCTTGAGCCCGTAGCCGCCGAAGAGGCCGAAGAGTTTCTGCCCGCCGTGGAAGACACCGATGGCCCCGACCATCAGGCGGAGCAGCAGGAACGAGACATCGACGGGCCGGACGGCGAACTTCGAGTCGGACATGGGAACCTCCAATAGTTGTTTCAACAGATATGTGGGTGGGGCGATGCTCGGCGAAGGGCCGAGCGGGGTCAGTCGTTGGTGTCGGCGGGGGCGGGGCGGCGCGCCTTGACGAGCAGCGCGTTCAGCGTCTTCAACTCGCTCTTGGTCATGTGCGCGAGTTGCCGTTCGTGCGCGGCGAGCAACGGTTTGTCGAGTTTCGCGATCAGGTCGAGCCCCGTTTTCGTGATCTTCACGATGACCACGCGCCGGTCGACGCTGTCGCGGTCGCGCACGACGAGCCCTGATCTTTCGAGTCGATCAAGCAGGCGGGTGACATCAGGAACGCGGACGACCATGTGGTCGCTGATGACGCCGCACGCGCAGCCCGCGGGGTGATGCCCGCGCAGAATGCGCAGGGCGTTGTAGGACGAGCCCGTCAGGCCGTGCTTCTTGATGACCGAGGCGACCTCGCCCTGGAGCGCCGTGGCGGTGCGCACGATGTTGAGGTACGCCTCCTCGGCGGCGCTCTCAAAGGGCCGCTTCTTGCCGATCTCGTGCTGGAGGGTGCGTTCGGGCATGGGCGTGCTCACAATAGTTGTGATAACAATAATCTCAAAGAGGAGAATGTCAAGCCCGGCGCGGATATTCCGCCGGCGAGAGATTCCAGAAACGGCTTTGAGAAAAGGGAAACGGCGTCAGGACGCGGACTTGGCGGCGTCGGACTGCTCCCGCCGCTTCCGCTTCAACTCGGCGTCGATGAACTCGTCCAGGTGCCCGTCGAGCACATACTGGGGGTTGCCCGACTCGTGCCCGGTCCGGTGGTCCTTCACCCGGTTGTCGTAGATGACATACGAACGAATCTGCGTGCCCCAGCCGCGGTCGACATCGCCGCCCTTGGCCTCGTTGATCTCGCGCTCGCGCTTCTCGCGGTCGATCTCCTCGAGTTTCGACATGAGGATCGACAGCGCCTGCGCTTTGTTCTGGGGCTGATCGCGGTAAGTGCTCGACACGACCTGCAGACCGGTCGGCTTGTGCACGACGCGGCAGGCGCTCGCCACCTTGTTCACATTCTGCCCGCCCGGCCCGGACGACCGCGCGAAATAGGTGATGTCCAGTTCGGAGGCGGGGATGTCGAACTTCACCTCCTCGAACTCAGGCGTGACATCGACCGTCGCGAACGAGGTCTGCCGCTTGCCCTGCGCGTTGAACGGGCTGACGCGCGCGAGACGATGCGTGCCGCGCTCGCACGCGAGGTAGCCGTACGCGAACGGGCCGGACACGCGGAGCGTGACCGAGTCGATCCCGACCTCGATCGCGTGCTGGAGCGAGAGTTCCTCGATCTTCCACTCGGGGTGCCAGTCGAAGAACTTGAGGTACATGCGGAACAGCATCTCGGTCCAGTCGTTGGCCTCGGTGCCGCCGTCGCCCGCGGAGATGGTGAAGAAGCAGTTGCGGTGGTCGTGCTTGCCCGAGAGCAGCGATCGCTGCTCGATCTTCTGCATCGTGGTCTGGAGTTCGTAGAGCGTCTTGTCGGCCTCGGCCAGCAGATCGGAATCGCCCGCGTCCTTGGCGAGTTCGTAGGCGACCTTGGCGTCGTCCAGTTCGGCGCTCGCGGCGGTGATCGGGTCGATCTGGGCCTTCACCAGTTTGAGGTCGGCGACGATCTTCTGGGCCCGCTCGGGGTTGTTCCAGAAGTCCGCGTCCCCCATCTGCTCCTCTAACGACGCCCGGCGGGCGAGTTTGGAGTCGTAGTCAAAGAGAGTCGCGGATGGTCAAGATCCGCGCCTCAAGGTCATCGATGACGGGCTGGTGAGCGTCGAAGTGCATGGGCGGATGGTAGGGAGCCGAGCGGGGCGGGCAAGCGGGCACGGCGGGGGCGAGCCGCGGGCGAATCTGCGAGAATCTCGACGAGACGCGCGAAACCGGGCCCTCGGCGGCGTTCAGGTGGGCAGAGGCCGCGAAGGCCCGGAACCGAAAGGAGCACACGATGAGCATGGCACGATTTCTGGCGATCGGGATGATCGCGCTGACCACGACGGGGCAGATCGGGTGGGGGCAGGAGTCCGCACCCGAGAGCGAGCGGGTGCGGATGCTGCTCGACAATGTCAACCGGCTCGCAGAGGCGAATAAGGCAATGGTCGCAAGATTACAGATGGCCGGGATCGATGTTCAGGAGGCGCTGGCGACACCCACACCGTCCATCGATCTCGACTTTCCGGGCGGATCGTTCGCGGCACTTGTTGAACAACTGAAGGCGGGGAACCCCCGAGCGAACCTCATGCTCGACGAGGCCGCAGCCGCCATGAACATCCCGCCATTCGAAGCATTCGGCGTCACCCCGGCCGGCGCGATACTCGTAGCGAAGAACATCATGGAGGGCGGCAGGAACAT
>CAYGLT010000033.1:0-26931 GCA_964350875.1 uncultured Phycisphaeraceae bacterium
TTCGACCGCCAACTCTCCGACGAGAGCGAGGCGTCGTATCTCGCGCGTGCTCGGGCCGCCAACGACGCGCTCGTCGAACTCGCCGCGATCGACATCGAGCAACTCTCCGACGAGAACCGCCTGAACTACGCGCTGCTCGAACGCGACCTGCGCGATCGCGCGGCGGGCGCGAGGTTCAAGCCCTGGCAGATCTCCGTCACGAACCTCAGCGGCCCCCAGCAGGACATCGTGCAGATCGCCGACCGCATGTCGTTCGACACGCGCGACCAGAAACTCGACTTCATCGCGCGCATCCGCGAGACGCCGCGCGTGGTCGATCAGACCATCGCGAACCTGCGCGCGGGGATGAAGGAAGGACGCGTGCAGCCGCGCACGGCGGTTGCGGCGACACCGGAACAGGCGTTCAGCAACGCGACCGACGAGCACATGAAGGACCCGACGACGCACCCGCTCTACGCGCCGTTCCGGGATCTCGACGCCGATGACCCGATCGCGCTCGAAGCGCAGGCCGCGATCAAGGACTCGGTGATTCCGTCGATGCGGAAGTTCGGCGCGTTCCTGCGCGACGAGTATGTCCCCGCCTCGCGCGACAGCGTCGGCGCGTCGGAGTATCCCGACGGCGCCGAGTTCTACGACTACATGCTCGGGCTGATGACCACCACCGATCTCACCGCGGGCGAGATCCACGAACTCGGGCTCTCCGAGGTCGCGCGGATCCGAGCCGAGATGATGGACACGATCCGCCGCTCGGACTTCATGGACAGGGCCGAAGCACGATCCGCGCAAGGCGACGACGAGCGGCTTTTCCGCTCGTTCCTCGACTACCTGCGCACCGACGAGCGGTTTTACGCGGATTCACCCGACGAACTCCTCGCCGCGTACCGCGATGTCGCGAAGCGCGCCGACGCGTGGATGCCCCGCCTGTTCAAGACGCTCCCCCGTTTGCCGTACGGCGTGCGCGAGATGCCCGCGTTCATGGCGCCCAGCGCGCCCACGGCGTACTACATGTCGGGCTCGCTCGGCAACGGCGTCGCGGGCAACTTCGTCGCCAACACCTACAAACTCGACACGCGGCCGCTCTTCGAGTGCGTCGCGCTCACGCTCCACGAGGCCGTGCCCGGGCACCACCACCAGATCGCGCTGGCTGAAGAACTCGAGAGCGTGCACGAGTGGCGCACCTGGCAGGGCTACACCGGGTTCATCGAGGGCTGGGGTCTCTACAGCGAGCGGCTCGGACTCGAGATGGAGCGCACACCCGAAACACCGAAGGGCATGTACCAGGACCCCTACGACGATTTTGGGCGGCTGTCGTACGAGATGTGGCGCGCGATGCGTCTGGTCGTCGACACCGGGATGCACAGCAAGGGGTGGACGCGCGATCAGGCCGTCGACTACATGCTGAGCAACAGCGGGCTCTCGAAGAAGAATGTCGAGGCCGAGGTCGACCGGTACATCGGCTGGCCCGGCCAGGCGACGGCGTACAAGATCGGCGAACTCAAGATCCGCGAACTGCGCGCAATGGCCGAGCGCGAACTCGGAGACGCGTTCGACATCCGCGAATTCCACGATGTCGTGCTGCTCTCCGGGGCCGTCCCCCTCGATGTGCTGGAGCGGAATGTGATCGACTGGGTGGACGCGCAGATGGGCGGCAGGCAATAGGCAGTGGGCAGTGGGCAGTGGGCAAGAGGCGACGGGCCCGGGGGCGCCTTGTCCGCCGGGTCGGGTTCCTACCATCGCCCCTATGACCACCCACGCCCAGACCGACCATCCGTGGCTCTCCGTCCGAGAGGCCTTCGACGCCAAACCCGGCTCGCGCGTGACCCTCAAGGGTTGGGTGCGCACCCGGCGCGACAGCAAGGCGGGCCTCTCATTCATCAATATCCACGACGGGTCGCGCTTCGACCCTCTCCAGATCGTCGCGCCCGCCGATCTTCCCAACTACGAGAGCGAGATCCTCAAACTCACCGCCGGCGCCTCGATCGTCGCGCGCGGCGAACTCGTCGAGAGCCGGGGCAAGGGTCAGCGCGTCGAACTCAAGGCCGACTCGATCGAGGTCCTCGGGCTCGTCGACGATCCCGACACCTACCCGATCCAGCCCAAGCAGCACTCGTTCGAGTACCTGCGCACCGTCGCGCACCTGCGTCCCCGGACCAACACCTTCGGCGCCGTGGCGCGCGTCCGTCACACGCTGGCGATGGCCGTGCACGAGTTCTTCGACTCGCGCGGGTTCTACTGGGTGCACACGCCCATCATCACCGCGAGCGATTGCGAGGGCGCGGGCCAGATGTTCCGCGTCAGCACGCTCGACTCGGTGAACACCCAGCGCACGCCCGACGGCGCCATGGACTTCGAACAGGACTTCTTCGGCCGCGAGGCGCACCTGACCGTGTCGGGCCAGTTGAATGTCGAGGGCTACGCGTGCTCGCTCAGCAAGGTGTACACCTTCGGGCCGACCTTCCGCGCGGAGAACAGCAACACGAGCCGCCACCTGGCCGAGTTCTGGATGATCGAGCCCGAGATGGCGTTCTGCGACCTCAAGGGCGACGCCGACTGCGCCGAGGCGTTCATCAAGCATTGCATCAAGCGACTGCTCGAGCGCAACGCCGACGACATGGCGTTCTTCGACGAGCGCATCGAGAAGGGCGTCGTGAGCGCGATCACGCAGGTCGCCGAGACCCCCTTCGAGCGCATGGACTACACCGAGGCCGTCGAGCGGCTCCAGAAGTCGGGCGAGAAGTTCGAGTTCCCCGTCGAGTGGGGCGCCGACCTTCAGAGCGAGCACGAGCGCTACCTGACCGAGAAACTCATCAAGAAGCCCGTCGTGCTCATGAACTACCCGAAGGGCATCAAGGCGTTCTACATGCGGCTCAACGATGACCAGAAGACGGTCGCGGCGATGGATGTCCTCGTGCCGCGCATCGGCGAGATCATCGGCGGCAGCCAGCGCGAGGAGCGCCTCGATGTGCTCGACATGCGCATCGACGAGATGGGCCTGCCCAAAGAGAACTACTGGTGGTACCGCGACCTGCGGAAGTACGGCACGGTGCCCCACGCGGGCTTCGGGCTGGGCTTCGAGCGGCTCATCCTGTTCGCGACGGGCATGCAGAACATCCGCGATGTCATCCCGTACCCGCGCACGCCGGGCAGCGCGGAGTTCTAGGAGCGGGGCTTCTCGCTCCCTCCCCTGTCGAAGACGGGGGAGGGCTGGGGAGGGGGCTCGCTCGGACAGGCCTGACAGATCTGTCCCCCTCCTGACCTCCCTCATCTCACGATGGGGGAGGAAACGGGAGGATCAGCGTCCGCGCCTGCCGATGATGGTGTCATGCCCGATCGACCTGTCATTGTCGGACTCACCTGCCACGCGCCGGTGCGCGTGCCGGGAGAGGTCGCGCGCGTGAATCTGCGCCGGAGCGTGATCGACGCCATCGTGCGCGTTGGAGGAACGCCCGTGCTGTTGCCGCCCATCGCGAGCCAGGCGAGAGCCCACATGGAACTGTGCGACGCGTTCGTGTTCTCGGGCGGCGACGACCCGCGCACCGAGGAGTTCGGACAACCCACGCACCCGGGCGTCGTGCCGCTCGATCCCGATCGACAGGCGCACGAACTCACGCTCCTGCGCCTCCTGCGCGACGAATCCCCCGAAACTCCGGTGCTGGGGCTGTGTCTGGGGATGCAACTCATGTCGCTCGTCGCGGGCGGCGAACTGAACCAGTCGCTTGAAGACGACACGCCGACCTTCGCCGACCACGCGCCGCCGAGGACGAACCCCTCGGGCGATCGCAGGCACGCGCTGATCGTCGAAGCGAAGCACCCGCTCATCGCGTCGGGCGAGGTGAACTCGTGGCACCGGCAGGCCGTGCGCGACGCGGGAAGCATGCGCGTCATCGCGGAAGCCCACGACGGCGTGATCGAAGCGATCGACGAACCCGCGCGGCCGTTCTACCTCGGCGTGCAATGGCACCCCGAGCGCATGCGCGATGTCGGGCTGGATCAATCGGGGCCGCTCGGCGATGGACTCTTTCGTGCGACGATCGCCGCGGTGAAGAAACAGATTCACCGCTGAGAACACGGAGTGCGCGGAGCAAAGAGCAGGCGTCGAAGCGGCATCACACCCTCTTCAACTCTGTGACCTCAGCGACCTCCGTGGTGCACTCTTTTATTTCCCGGCGAAGTCGATCACGCGGCTGATCTCCGAGCGCAGTTTGTGTCGGTGGACGACACGATCGACCATGCCCGCGTCGATGAGGAACTCGGAGCGCTGGAAGCCCTCGGGGAGTTCCTGTCGGATGGTCTGCTTGATCACGCGCGGCCCCGCGAAGCCGATGAGCGCCTTGGGCTCGGCGAAGATGACATCGCCCAGCATCGCGAAGGAGGCGGTGACGCCGCCCGTGGTCGGGTCGGCGAGGACGGAGATGAACAGGCCGCCCGCGTCGTCGAAGGCCGCGAGGGCCGCGGAGGTCTTGGCCATCTGCATGAGCGAGAGCGAACTCTCCTGCATGCGCGCGCCGCCCGAGCACGACACGATGATCAGCGGCAGATCGTCCTCGATCGCGTGCTCGACCGAGCGGGTGATCGTCTCGCCCACGACCGAGCCCATCGAGCCCATCATGAACGAGGGGTCGAGCGCGCAGAGCATCGCGGGGCGGCCCTTGATGAACCCCCGCCCGGCCTTGATCGCCTCGGGCTCGCCCGACTTCTTCTCCTCGGCCTTCACGCGGTCCGCGTACTTCTTCACATCGGTGAACTTCAGCGGATCGGCGCAGCGCAGGTTGGTGAACCTGGGCTCGAACGAATCGGGGTCCACGAGTTGGCGAATGCGCTCGGCGGCGGTGATCCGGTAGTGATGATCGCACTGGGGGCAGACATGGAGGTTGGCCTCCATCTGCTTGCGGTAGATCATCTGTGCGCACGACGGGCAGCGGAGCCAGAGCCCCTCGGGGATGGCGTTGAGCCGCTGGGGCTTGAGTTCCGACCACGAGCGCGGGCCGCCCGCGGGCTGGGGCGCGCCGTCTGAGGTCTGTTTCGATTGCGCCTGTGTCATGCGCACGATCCTTGGAGCAGCGCGATGCTGGGCATCAGGCGCCGGCTTTGAGTTCGACCGCGAGGTCCTTCAGGCGGTCCTTGGGGACAACGAACCATTCGCCCTCGGGGGCTTCGTTGACGACATCCCACATCTCGTCGAGGGGCCGATCGGCCAGCCAGCACCGAACGATGCCCAGCGCGACCGGACGCAGCACGATGGCCACGCCGTTCTTCCCCGACTTTTCCAACTGCTTGCGGAGGGCGCGCAGCACGCGGAGTTCGGTGTCGGCGAGGGTGTCCCCGTCGGGAGGGGTGACAGCCGTGGGGTCCTGGCGCCACTGGCGGTAGACGGTGGGGTGCTTCTCGAGCAGTTCGCTCTCGCGGCGGCCTTCCCACAGACCGAGGTCCATCTCGCGGAAGTCCTCGACCTGACGGGGCCTTGCGTGAAGTTGAGCGCCGAGCATGCGGGCCGACTGGCTCGAGCACTCGTCGGGTCCGTGGAGCACGGCCTCGACATGATGCTCGTCCGCCTGGCGCGCAATCTCCGCGACGCGGGCCGCGAAGGCCTCTTTGCCGCAATCGGAGAGGGGGAGGTCGGTCTCGCCCTGCAGGCGCCCGGCGTCGTCCCAGTCGGTGGGCCCGGAGCGGATGAGCAGGACGCGGAAATCGTCGGTTCTTGCCATGCGTTGCACGAGGCCTTGCGGCCTCCTCGCGTGGGCGATCGGCCGAGCGCCGCGTGAAACACCACGCCACGCGCGAACGGCCCGTTGGGATCGGGGCGTCACGGCCCCGGGGAACAGTCGGGAAGGATAGCAGCGATCCACCGATCAACCAAGATCATCGGCCGGTCGTGGGGCGCCCCTTTTGCGCGTCTTTGTTCTGTATTTGGACGGGCATCCCTCCCCGCCGCTCACCCACGCAAGGCGGCGATCGCCCCCGCACGCTCGCCCTCCGGCTTTCCGAAGATCGCCGAGGCCGCCACCAGCACATCGCACCCCGCCGCCCGGACCTGCTCGGCGTTCGCGGGGGCGATCCCCCCGTCCATCTCAATCCGCATCGCGTCGCCGAACCGCTCGCGCACCGCCCGGGTTTTCTCGAGGGACTCCGCGATGAACGCCTGCCCGCTGAACCCCGGGTTCACGCTCATCACGAGGATCATCTCGGGGCGCAACGCCTGCTCGTCGGGATCCAGCGCATCGATGAGCACATGGATATCCGTCGGGGGGTTGATCGCGACGCCCGCGGTCATCCCGTGCGCGCGGATCGCGCCCATGAGGTCGCGCAGACGCTGCGCCGTCCGGGCGACCTCGATATGGAAGGTGAAGTGATCGGCGCCCGCCTTCGCGAAGGGCTCGATGTACTCCTCGGGCCGCTCGATCATCAGGTGGACATCGAGAAACGCCTTCGGGCACGCCTTGCGGACCCACTTGCACATGTCCGGGCCCATCGTGAGGTTGGGGACGAAATGCCCGTCCATGACATCCAGGTGGAGCGCGTCGGCGCCGGCATCCAATACACCCCTGCATTCCGCCCCCATGACCGCGAAATCCGCGCTCAGGATCGAGGGCGCCACGATGGGCAGGCGGGGGGGATCGACGATGCTCCAGGGGGCGGTCATGACGCGAGTGTACGGCCCGGGGGCTCCAGACGGGCCTCCAAGCCCTTCCCGAGAGGGCTGGGGCGGGAAAAAAGGAACTCGGTCCTCGGAACAACCGTTTAAGATAGTGCCATGGCAAACGCTCCCGGGACAGGCCGCACGCCGAGCGAACTGGACGCCGTTCTTCGCGGCGCCGCGGCTCGGATCTTCCTCACACGCTTTCTCCGCTCGCTGGTGCTCGCCCTCGCGTGCGCACTGGGCGCGATGGTTGTCGCGCTTCTCGCGCAGCGCGTCTTCGCGTTCCCCTTCGACTGGACGATCGCGTGGGCCGTCGCGGGCGCCGGCTCGTTCGTGTTCGCGTTGCTCGTGACCGCGCTGTCGAAGCCCGACCGCGCCGCCGTCGCGCGCCGCGTGGACGACGCAGCCAACCTGCGCGAGTCGATCAGCACCGCGCTCGTCGTCGGCTCTGAGAACGACGCGTGGAGCCGCGCCGCGGTCGATTCCGCGCGCGATCGCGCGAAGTCCGTCCGACTCCACGAAGCGATGCCCGTGCGCGCGCCGAGCAACTGGTGGGTCCCGTTCGCCCCCGCCGCGATTTTCGCGCTGGGCTGGTTCCTCCTTCCCCAGTGGGACGCGCTCGGCGCGAACAAGGAACGCCAGGAGGCGCAGGAAGCGAAGATCGAACTGATCTCCGCGAAGGAGCAGGCGGACGAAGCGACGCGCAAGGTCGAATCCATCCTGCGCGAGATGGGCCGCGAGGACCTGCTCCCCGAAGACGCGCCCGAGGCGGACATCCCTCAGCCCGCGACGCCCGAAGAGATCCGCCGCTCGGCGATCCGCAAACTGACCACCGTCAAGGAAGAACTTACGAAACTCAAGGACTCGCCCGCGAGTCTGGCGAACGAGCAGATGAAGGACCGCCTCGCGCAACTCCGCCAGCCCGGCCAAGGCCCGCTCAACGAGATGGTCTCCAAACTCCAGCGCGGCGACTTCGCCGGCGCACGCGAGGCCCTCGAAGAACTCCAGAAGGAGATGGACTCGGGAGAGATGACCCCCGAGCAGCGCGCCGCGCTCGAGAAGCAGATGCGCGCGCTGGGCGACCAACTCTCGCAACTCGCGCAGCAGTCGGACGAACTGCAAGAGGCGCTCGAGAACGCCGGGATGAACCCCGACCTCGCGAAGAACCTGCAGGAACTCCAGAAGGCGCTCGAGCAGAACCCGCAGGGTCTGAGCCAGCAGCAACTCGAACAACTCCAGAAGATGGCGCAGGCCACCAAGCAGAGCCAGGGCCAGTGCCAGAACATGGGCCAGTGCGCGGGCGGCGGATGCTCGGGCATGGGCGGCATGTCGAGCGCACTCTCCGAACTCGAGATGGCGGCGGCGCAGGCCGGCGGCGTGAGCAAGTCACTGAACGACACGCTCGGCCAACTCGACGCGCTCGCGCAACTCGATCAACAGGCTCAGGGCGACATCATGTCCCTCCTCGACAAACCGCCCACGCGCGGCCAGAAGCAGGGCATGTGGCAGAGCGGCGGCAGCGGAAGTTCCGGCGGCGGGGGCGGCGGCATGGGCGCTCGCGGCCAGGGCGCGGGCGCCGAAGCCAACTATCAGGAAGGCGCCTTCAACACCAAGCAGGACAAGGCGGCCACCAAGAACCAGGGCGGCCCCGTCGTGGGACGCATGTTCATCGACGGCGTGCAGATCCGCGGCGAGTCCAAGGCCGAGTTCCAGGCGGCGGCCAGCGCCGCAGAATCAGCGGCCGCCGAAGCCATCGACGACCGCCGCGTCCCCCGCGAGCACCAGGACGCCGTCAAGAGTTATTTCGGACGCCTCAAGCGCGCCGTCGAGGGCACGCCCGCGCCCGAACCCGCGCCGGCGGCCGAAGACTCCGCTTCCGACGGGAACAACTGACGCGGCCAACGCGACAGACCGATGCACACACTCCGCCGTGAACGGGCCACGCCCGAGAACCACAACCGGTATTCTCGTGCCTCAAGCCGCCAAGAGGACCCCGCCGTGCCGAAGACCCGCAGGACATTCGTCGTTTCCGCACTCGCCGCCGTCGCTTCGCTCTCCATCGCGGCCCCCGGGCTCGCGCAGGCGAACAAGAACAAAGGCGAGGTCGTGCTCTACTTCTCGGCCGATGATCCGGTCGCGCGCCCGATCATCGCCGACTTCGAAGAGAAGACCGGCATCACCGTGAAAGCGGTCGGCGACACCGAGGCGACGAAAACCACCGGCCTCTTCGAGCGTCTGCGCGCCGAGAAGGACCGACCGCGCGCCGATGTCGTGTGGTTCTCCGAACCGTTTCGCATGATCCAACTCGCGAACGAGGGCGTTCTCGCTCCGCACGCGTCGGCCGTCGCGAAGGAACGCCCCAAGCAATACATCGGGTCTGATGATCTGTGGCACGGATTCTCCGTCCGCCCGCGCGGGTTCGTGATCAACAGCAAGGATGTCCCCGAGCCCCCCACCGACGAGTTCTCACCCGATCAGTGGCAGTTCCGCCACGCGTACGCGCCGCAGTTCTCGTTCGGCATGTTCACCGTCGCGGCGCCCGAGTTCGGCACGACCGGCGGGCACTTCGCCGCCGTCTACACCCTCTGGGGCGAGTACGAGTTTCAGAAGTGGTGCTTCCAGAACCGCCGCCAGCAGATGCGCGTCGTCCCGAGCAACGCCGAAGTCGCACGCACCGTCGGCATGCGCGAAGCCAACGGCGGGCTGTGCGACGCCGACGACGCCTACGCCGCGCAGCGCAACGGCTGGCCCGTCGAGTTCATCCCCGTCCGCCACGACATCATCGACCTCAACACGCGACAGATCCTCTCGTTCGGGCCCATCGTGCTCCCGAACACCGTCGCCGTCGTGAAGAACGGCCCGAACCCCGACAACGCCGCGATCCTCGCCGATTACCTCCTCTCCCCCGAGGTCGAGCGCATGCTCGCCGAGAGCGAGTGGAAGGCGATCCCCGTGCGTCCCGATGTGGCCGAGGATTACCCCGACCTCGCGATCGAGGATGTCGTCAAGTTCGACTACGAAGAGGCTGCGGGCAACATCGATAAGGCGATGGCGATCTTCCGCCGCGCCCTTCCCGAATAAGCATGCATGCAGGACGGCGCGCAAGGAACGACTGACCGATCCGTGCGCACCAGCCGCGTGATCGGCCGCGCGGCCGTCGCTTCGCTCCTCGTCGCGATCACCCTCTGCGCGATCGCGCCGATCGTCTACGGGCTGTATGAGGCGCTCTCCGCGGCGCCGCGTTCCTCGTCATCATCGCCCTCGCTCGGTTCGCGCGAGTTCGCGCGCCTCGGCCGCTCCGTGCTCATCGCGTGCGGCATCGCCGCCGGCGCAACCGCGCTCGCGATCCCGGCCGCCCTCGCGCTGCGCCGCCGCGCCGCGTTCCTCGCGTGCCTCGCGCTCACCCCCCTGCTGCTCCCCTCGTACCTCGCGTACGCCGCGTGGGGAACGCTCCGCACACCCGGAACGATCGTCGGCTCATGGCTGTCCGAGCAGATCGCGCGCGATGGCCCGCGCCTCGGCCCGCTCGCGAACCACTGGCAGGCGTATCTCGGCCTTGCGCTGTGGGCATGGCCCATCGCGCTCATACCCATGCTGCTCCGCGCCCGCACGCTCGACGACGACGCGCTCGACGCCGCCGCCCAGTTCTCACGCTCCCGCTGGCGCCGCACGATGCTCACCATCGTCGCGCTGCGCCCGGCGATCCTCTGCGGCTTCGCGCTCGTCGCGATCGTCATGCTGGGCAGCGCGGTCCCCCTCCACCTCGCGGATGTGGACACCTACGCCATCGCCGTGTGGCGCAAACTCGAGCTCACCGCCGGCGCGCGTGCCGCGTGGATCACCGCGAGCCCCCTGCTCGCGATCGGCCTCATCGCGGGAGTCATCACGGGCATCACGACGCTCCGCGCGCGCACCGACCGCGTCGGCGCACACCACGCCAACGAGACGCCCGCCGCGCGATCCCTCTCGCTCTGGCTCGCCGTCGCCGTCCTTCTCCTCTCGACCGCCGTCCCCGCCATCGTCCTCGCCGTCGCGCTGCGCGAGCCGCGCTCCCTCGCCCTCTTCTGGGCCGAGACCGGCGGCGGGATGGACCTCCTCCGCTCCCTCGCCCTCGCGGGAATCGTCGCGCTGCTCGCATCCATCCTCGCGTTGCTCACCTCCGCCGCGCTCTCGGGCGGACGCCGCTCGGCCACCGCGACGATCGCGTCGATCACGATCATCGTCTTCCTCGCGCTCGCCTTCACCCCGGGCGTGCTCATCGGCTCGGCGATCGTCCGCGCGAGCAACACCGACGCGACCGCGTTCCTCGCCGACACGCCCGTCGGCCTCATCGTCGCGCACCTCGCGCGGTACGGCGCCGTCGCCGCCCTCGCCGGCTGGTTCCTCGCGCGATGCGAACCCGCCCCCCTGCGCGACGCGCGCCTGCTCGAAGACCCGTCGCTGACGGGCTGGGCACGGGCCGCGCTCCCGCCCCAGATCCCCGGTCTCCTCGCCGCCGGGCTGGCCGTCGGCGCGCTGTCCATCCACGAGATCGAGGCCGCCGCCCTGCTCTCCCCGCCGGGGCTGGAAACCTTCCCGAGGCGCACGCTGTCCATGCTGCACTATCTTCGCATGGAGGAACTCACCGCCGCCATGCTCTGGACCCTCGCCCTGGGACTCGCCCTGTCCATCTCGATCGCCGCCCTCTCGGGCCTGAGCGCCCGCGCCGTCGCGCGCATCGCACGCGCCGCGCCGCTTCTCCTGCTCGCGCTCGTGATCGTCGGGTGCCACCGCCCTCCCCAGCCGGGCGAACCCGTCCGCGTCATCACCCAGTTCGGCGAGACCGGCGACAAGCCGGGGCAACTCGCGTACCCGCGCGCCATCGACGCCGACACTACGCGCTCGCCCCACTCCGTCTGGATCGCCGACCGAACCGGACGCGTCCAGCGTTACGGCCTCGACGGCGAGCCGCTCGCCATCTTCAGCACGCCCGAATCCGAACTCGGCAAACCCGTCGGCGTCACCGTCGCCCACGACGGCCTCCTCTACATCGCCGACACCCACTACCACCGCGTCCTCATCTACGACGCCGCCGACACCCGCGCCGAACCGACCCTCGTCGCACAATTCGGGTCCTACGGCACGGGGCCGGGCGAATTCATCTACCCCACCGATGTCGCCGTCGTCCCCTCGCCCACAGGCGATCCCAAGGACGCCCGCATCTTCGTCTCCGAATACGGCGGCAACGACCGCGTCTCCTGTTTCGACGGCGAGTTCACCTTCCTCTTCTCCGTGGGCCGCGAGGGCTCGGGCGCCTCGCCCGAGCACATCGAGTTCCAGCGCCCCCAGTCCCTCGTCTACGACCCGAAGCGAGAACGGCTGTTCGTGACCGATTCGGGCAACCACCGCATCGGGGTCTTCCGCATCGACGGGACGCTCGAGAGATGGATCGGCGCCAGCGACCCGACCCTCGGCGCTGTCCCCGGGGATCCCGCCGTCGGCGAGACCGGCGGAGCCGCGTTCAACTTCCCCTACGGCCTCTCGGCGATCGACCCATCGGGCGGCGGGGACCTCCTCGTCGTCGAATACGCCGCCTGCCGCGTCCAGCGGGTGAACCCGGACACCGATTCCACCGTCTCCACCTACGGGAAGCCCGGACGCGGTCCGGGAGAACTCGTCCAGCCCTGGGGGGTCGCGGTCGCCGACGGGATCGCGTACCTTCTTGATTCGCGGAACAACCGCGTGGTTTCGTTCCGGCCCTGACGCGGCGCATCACACCGCACACACAAGGGGGCGTCCCTCGCGCAGCGCATCGTGACGATCGGCCCGATCCAGTTCGATCAGCCGGCATGGCTCCTGCTCGCGCCAGCGCTCATCGCGCTCGCGTGGCTCATCGCGCGCAAGGCCATCGCGGGGCTCTCCCCCGCGCTCCGACGCACCGCGTTCGGAATCCGCGCGTTCCTCATCACGCTGATCGTCCTCGCGCTCGCCGCGCCGAGTTGGCGCAAAGGCGTTGACGATGTCGCCGTCCTCGTCGTGCTCGACATGAGCGAGTCGATGCCCTCGGGCTTCGACCGCGCCGCCGCACGCTACATCGAGGAGACCTCCCAGCGCGCCCAGCAGAACGACCGGCTCGGGCTCGTGCTCACGGCGAGCAAGCCCCTCGTCGCCGATCTGCCCAGTTCGTTCGTGCGCACCATCGAGCCCGTCTACGAACAGGCCGCCGACGCGACCGACCTCGCCGCCGCCGTCCGCCTCGCCACAGCGGTGCTCCCCCAGGACGCCGCGCCGCGCATCGTCGTCATCTCCGACGGCAACGAGACCGAGGGCGGCCTCCTCGCCGCAGCCGAGGCCGCCAAAGCCGCGGGCGTGATCGTCGATGTCCTCCCCGTCACCTACGACATCGCGCGCGAGGTCGTCGTCGATCAGATCATCGCGCCCGCCAACGCGCGCCGCGGGCAAACCGTCAACCTCCGCTTCGCCATCACCGCGACCCGCCCCACCGTCGGCCGCCTCTCGCTCTTCTCGGGCGACACGCCCATCGACCTCGACCCCGACACGCCGGGCGACGCCGTCGAGATCTCGCTCGACGAGGGCGTGAATGTCCCGTCCATCCCCGTCACCCTCCCGTCGCGCGGCGCCCAGCGGTTCCGCGCCGTCTTCGAGCCCTACAACGCCGCCGACGACGCCATCGCCGACAACAACACCGCCGAGGCCGTCACCTTCGTCACGGGAGAAGGCCGCGTGCTCGTGTACGCAGACGCGCCGACCCAGCACGCGCAACTCATCGAGGCGCTCGTCGATTCCGGGCTCGATGTCGAGGTCCGTCAGACCCCCGCCGACTTCACCTCGCTCGTCGACCTCGCCGGCTACGACGCCGTCGTCCTCGCCGGGACCGAGGCCTACGGCTTCTCGCTCAAACAGCAGGACGAACTCCGCGCGTATGTCCACGACATCGGCGGCGGGCTCGTCGTCATCGGCGGCCCCGACTCCCTCGGCGCAGGCGGATGGATCGGCTCGCCCCTCGCCGACGCGCTCCCCCTCAAACTCGACCCGCCCCAGCAGCAGCAGCACCTGCGCGGCGCCCTCGCGCTCATCATGCACTCGTGCGAGATGCCCGAGGGCAACTACTGGGCGCAGCAGACCGGCATCGCCGCCATCAACGCGCTCACACGACTCGACCTCGTCGGCATCCTCGAATACTCCTGGAATGTCGGCGGCGCCGGCTGGGCCTTCCCCCTCCAGGAAAAAGGCGACGGCACGGCCGCGATCCGCGCCATCAACTCGCTCTCCATGGGCGACATGCCCGACTTCGTCTCCACGATGCAACTCGCGCTGGTCGGTCTCAAGAACGCCGAAGCCGGACACAAGCACGCGGTCGTCATCAGCGACGGCGATCCCTCCGGACCCGGCTCCGGGCTCGTCCAGCAGTTCATCGACGCCGGCATCTCCATCTCCACCATCTGCGTTTTCCCCCACGGCATGGGCAACGATGTCGCCAAGATGCAATCCATCGCCACCGCGACGGGCGGCAACTTCTACTTCATCAACAACCGCGCGCTCACCGCGCAACTCCCGCAGATCTTCATCAAGGAAGCGCAGACCGTCCTCCGCGCGCTCATCTGGGAAGGCGATCCCTCCTCCGCCGTCATCACCGCGCCTTCCGAGTCCCTGCGCGGCGTCGGCTCGCTCCCTCCCTACTCGGGATATGTCGTCACCACCCCGCGCGAGGGCCTCTCACTCGTCACCGCGCAGACACACCAGGGCGATCCGCTCCTCGCGCAGTGGCAGCACGGCCTCGGGCGCGCCGTCGTCTTCACCTCCGACGCCACCTCGCGCTGGAACCCGGACTGGACCGCGTGGTCCGGCTTCCGCTCGTTCTGGGAGCAGCATGTGCGCTGGGCGATGCGCCCCACGGGCAGCGCGAACCTCAACATCGTCACCCAGCAGCAGGGCGACTCCACGCGCGTCATCGTCGAAGCGCTCGACCCGTCGGGCGAACCGCTCAACTTCGCGTCGTTCCGCGGCCGCGTCGTCGGACCGACGGGCGAGAGCGTCCCCGTCGAACTGCGCATGACCGCGCCGGGCCGTTACGAAGGCTCCGCCGCCACCGCCGGCGCGGGCGTGCACACGCTGAACCTTCAGTACGACGCCTCGGGCAGCATGTCCGCCGACGACGCGCCCGAGTCCCGCGCACAACTCGCCGACCGTGGAAGCATCCAGGCCGCGATCGTCAAGCCGCAGGCCGCCGAGCGCCGCACGCTCACCAGCAACGCCGCGCTCCTGGAACGCGTCGCGCAGTCATCCGGCGGCCGCGTGCTCTCGGGCGATCCCGCGAACGACGACCTCTTCTCGCGTGACGGTCTCCCCCGCGCCGTCGCGACCCGCTCGATCTGGCTCCCGCTCGCCCTGCTCGCGCTGGGCGTGTTCCTGATCGATGTCGCCGTCCGCCGCGTGCGCATCGACCGCGAGTCCATCGCCGCCCTCGCGCAGCGCTTCACGCGCCGCGAGCACGCCAAGAGCGAGGCCCAGGTCGGCGCGCTGCGCACCGCGCGTGAGAAAGCCCGCGAGCGCACCAGCGGCGGCGACAAGCCCGCGCCCGCCAAGCAGACTTCCCGCAAGTTCGAGGCCGCCCCCGACGCGCCGGTCTCCGACGAAGTCCAACTCGACACCGCGACGCCCACCGCGCGCAAGCCCGACCTCGCCGCGCCCAAGGAAGACACCAGCGACGACGAAGGCATGTCGCGCCTCCTGAAAGCCAAGCGCCGCGCGCAGCAATCACGCGAACAGAACCCCGACCACCGATCACTCGACGACGAGCAGTCCAACTAAGCAATTACGACACCGGAGCCGACCCATGGCCAGCGCCAACCCAAGCCCCGCACCCGAACAGCAGTCCGCCGAAGTCCGCGCCAAGTGCGAGCAGTTCCGCACCACCTTCGCCGGGCTCGCGGACGAGATCGGCAAGGTCATCGTCGGCCATCGTGACATCGTCGACGGCGTGCTCACCGTCCTCTTCACAGGGGGCAATGTCCTCCTCGAAGGCGTCCCCGGGCTGGGCAAAACGCTCCTCGTGCGCACGCTCGCCGAGGCGCTCCACCTGCCCTTCTCGCGCATCCAGTTCACGCCCGACCTCATGCCCGCCGACATCATCGGCGCGAACATCGTCAGCGAGGACGCCGCGACCGGCAAACGCTCGTTTGAGTTCCAGAAAGGACCGATCTTCGCGCAGATCGTCCTCGCCGACGAAATCAACCGTGCGACACCAAAGACGCAATCCGCGCTGCTCGAAGCCATGCAGGAGAAGTCCGTCACCGTCGGCGGCGTGCGCCACCAACTCAACGCGCCGTTCCTCGTGCTCGCGACCCAGAACCCCATCGAGCAGGAAGGCACCTACCCCCTGCCCGAAGCGCAACTCGACCGTTTCACCTTCAAACTCGAGGTCGGCTACGGCTCGCTCGAAGACCTGATGACGGTGCTCGACCGCACGACCGGCGCCAAGACCCCCGCCGTCTCGCCGCAGATCGACGGTCCCGGCATCCTCGCGATGCAGGACCTCGTGCGCAATGTCATCGTCGCGCCGCATGTGAAGCAGTTCGCCGCTCGCCTCGCGATGGCCACCCACCCGGGCGGGCAGTTCGCCACCAAGTCCGTCAACCAGTATGTGCGTTGCGGTTCCTCGCCGCGCGGCGCCCAGGCCCTCATCCTCGCCGCCAAGGTCAACGCCCTGCGCGACGCACGCTTCCATGTCGCGTACTCCGACATCAAGGCCGTCGCGCTCCCCGCGCTCCGCCACCGCGTGATCCTGAACTTCGAGGCCGAGGCCGACCGCGTGAGCCACGACGCGCTCATCAAGGACATCGTCGAGCGCACGCCGACCGAACCCGTCGCGGTGGGAGTGTGACCGTGAGTCGTCGCCTGCTTATCTCCGTTGCTTCGCTCAGCGCGCTTCTCGCGCTCGGCGGTTGCTACACCAAAACCATCTCCCGCTCGGGCGGGTTCGGACCTCAAACCGGCAATGTCTACGAGCCCGACGCGCCGGACAACGCGCTCGAAGACGCCGCCGACATCATCTACCCCCGCGATTGGAAGCAGAAGAAGCCGAACTGAACCATGCTCCGCACGCCCACGCCATCCCGCCCGCGCTCGCTCGACCAGTTGCTCGACGCGCGGCTCGTTGCGCAACTCTCGCAACTCGATGTCTCGTCGCGCAAGGTCTTCTCGGGCAAACTCCAGGGCGAGCGCCGCTCCAAACGCAAGGGCGAATCCGTCGAGTTCGCCGACCACCGCCAGTACACCGCGGGCGACGACCTTCGCCGCCTCGACTGGAACATCTACGCGAGGCTCGACCGCCTCTTCACCAAACTCTTCCTCGAAGAGGAGGACCTCTCCCTCCATCTCGTGCTCGACGCCAGCGCCAGCATGGATTGCGGCGACCCGTCCAAGTACCTCTACGCGCAGAAACTCGCCGCCGCCCTCGGCTACATCGGGCTCTTCAACCTCAACCGCGTGGCGCTCACCGCGCTCGCGGGCGACGAGTTCACCTCGCGCGAGAAGAAGGACGATGACGACGCGCCCGCGTCGCAACTCCGCACCCTGCGCGACCTGCGCGGCAGGCGGCGCATCCACGACCTCGGCGCGTTCCTCGTGAATCTCGACCCGTCTGGCGCGGCGGACTTCGCCGACGCCGCGCGGCGCATCGCCCTCTCGCGAAGGGGACGCGGCGTCATGGTGGTTCTCTCCGACTTCTTCTTCAAGGAGGGCTACGAGGACGGCCTGCGCCTGTTGAAAGGCCGAGGCTACGACCTCTTCGCCATCCAGTTGCTCAGCCCCCAGGAAGTGAACCCTGAGATCGGCGGCGATCTGCGCCTGCGCGACATCGAGGACCGCGATGTCGCCGAGGTCACCATCTCGGCGCCGCTCCTCAAGAAGTACAAGCAGAATCTCGCCGCGTATGTCGAGCAGATGCGCTCGTTCTGTGCGCGCCGGGAGATCACCTTCATGAGCGTCACGACCGACACGCCGATCGAGTCGCTCCTCCTCGATTACCTGCGCGCACGGGGGCTGCTGAAGTAAGCGATGACCTGGCTCACGCCCATCCTGGCAGGTGTCGCCGCGGCGATCGCGATCCCCGCGCTGCTCATCCTCTATTTCCTCAAACTGCGCCGGCGCGAGGTCGAGATCAGCACCACGCTGCTCTGGAAGAAGGCCATCGAGGACCTGCGCGCCAACGCGCCGTTCCAGCGCCTGCGCCGGAACATCCTCCTGTTCCTGCAACTCCTCGCGCTCGCGGCCGCGCTCTTCGCGATCGCGCAGCCCGAACTCCGCGCGAACCTCGATCCCGGTCAGCGCTATGTCATCCTGATCGACCGCTCGGCCAGCATGGCCGCGCGCGACGGATCGCAGGGCGGCGAGACGCGCCTCGATCAATCGAAACGCGAAGCCCGCGAGTTCGTCGAATCCCTCCGTGAGCCCGGACTGATCCGTTCACTCCGCGCGCTCGGCGGTCGGCAGGCGTCCGACGAGGCCATGATCATCGCGTTCGATTCCGGCGCGCAGGTCGTGCAGCCGTTCACCGCGAACAAGCGGATGCTGCTCGCCGCGATCGACGGGATCGCGCAGACCGACACGCCGACGACGCTCGACGAGGCGATGCGCCTCGCCGGCGCCTACGCGCAGCCCGTGCTCCGCGAGGATGTCGGGCTCGTGAGCGTCGCGACCGCGCCGATCCACCTGTGGACCGACGGGCGCATCGCCGACGCCGCGGACCTCAAGCCCAGCGCCGAAACGCCGATGCTCTACCACGCCGTGGGGACCGCCGACGCGCGCAACATCGCGATCACCTCCGTGGGCGCCGAGCGTCAGTTCGATCGCCCGTCGCGCATCAGCGTCTTCGTCGGCCTGCAAGGCACGACCACGGAAGACCTTGCGGTCGATGTCGAACTCTCCGTCGACGGCGTGGTCGCGGGCGTCAAGAGCGTCGTCATGCCCGCCATGGGCGAGGACGGCCGCCCCGTGGACGGGGGCGTCGTGTTCGAACTCGATCAGGACGCGGGCGCACTGATTCGCGTCCGCGCGATCACGCCTGATGCCGCGCGCGGCGAGGACCTCCTCACCGCCGACAACTCCGCGTACCTCGCCATCCCCCCAGCCAAGCGAGCCAGCGTGCTGCTCGTCACGCCCGGCTCGCTCTACCTCCAATACGCGCTCGAGGGCCTGCCCCTCGCGCGGCTCGACACGATGACGCCCACCCAGTTCGAGCGCGAGGCCAAAGCCGCGCTCGACCGCGGTTCGTCGCGTGAAGGCCCCCTCTCGATCTACGACGCGATCATCCTCGACGGCGAGACCAGCGTGCGCGACCTCGAGTCGATGCCCGCGGGACGCTACCTCGCGCTGGGCGTCGCGCCCCCGATGGAGGGCGTCGCGTTCGACTCCGAACCCGCGTCCTCCATCGTGCTCGATTACGAGCGCGACCACCCGATCCTCAAGAACGCGGGTCTCGACCGACTGAACATCGCGAGGGCGCACTCGCTCGCGATCTCGGGCACGGCGCGCTCGATCGCGCGCGGCGAGCGCGGGCCGCTCATCGCGGAAGTCTCCGATGGCGCCGCCGAAGCCATCGTCCTCGGGTTCGATCCGGCGCAGAGCGACTGGCCCTTCGATGTCGGCTTCGTCGTGTTCCTGGCCGAGGCCATGCAATCGCTTGCTCGCGCCGATTCCGGCGCGCTCGCGACGCTCACCCCGGGCCAGACCGGCCGCGCGCTCCTGCCTGCGGGCGCCGGTGATGTCTCCCTCGCCGACCCGGACGGCTCGCGAATCCCGCTCCAACTCAACGACGAGAACATGGCGCTGTTCGGGCCCGTCAGGCGAACGGGGCTCTACGCGCTGCGCTGGGACGGCCCCGCGACCGCCAGCGACATGGTGGTGTCCGGCCGCGCACAGCGACCCGTCGCGGTGAACCTGCTCGATCCGTCGGAGAGCGACCTCCGAGCGGCGCCGTCGCTGGAACTCGCGTCGCGTTCGGTGGCAGCCGTCGCGGGCTCGGGCGGCGTGAACGACCGCCGATCGCTCTGGCCCTGGCTGCTGCTCGCGTGCCTGGGTGTCCTGATGCTGGAGTGGTGGATCTACAACCGCAAGGTCATGATCTAACCCCCGCGCGGGTCCGGATATCGCACAATATGAGCCCGGTTTCATCCGCCCCTCAGCCGCCGATCATCGCGCGGGACGAATGTTCTAGTGCGTCAAACGAAACGGCGCTACGGAAAGGAACCCCGCCATGAACTACCTCACCTCACACGACACCAGAGCCCACGGGATCGGCCCGGACACGGACGAGGATCACCCGACCGAATTCATCGTCGAAGGTCGCGACCGTGCGACGCAGGTCTGGCGACGCATGTTCGTGCAGGCCGACGACAAGAACGACGCGATGACCCAGGCCGGCGATCGCGGCGTGGCGGTCGAGATTGTCCGCGAGGCTCGACCCGCCGAACGACCTATGGAAGGAATCGACGCGCCCCAGCGCGAGTTCGGTTTCGGCGGCGTGATGTCCTTCGCGCTCGGCGTGCTGGGCGTCCTCAGCGTCGCCATCGCGCTGCTCATGCGGAGCGAATCGCCGAGTTTCGCCATCGTTGTGGGCATCCTCGGCGCCGTCCTGACGCTCTACGGCATCGCCGGAACCAGCGCCTTCTGGGCTCTCAGCCGCGCAAACCGCGACTCCAGATAACTCGCCGCGTGGTCCGAGCCGATATCGTCAGGCATGCCCCCGACGACCCGACTCGACTACTCCACCGCCGGCGAATCGCACGGCCCCGCCATGATCGCCCTCATCCAGGGCCTCCCGGCGGGGCTGTCTCTTGATATGGACCTCATCAACGGCGAACTCCGCAGGCGTCAGGGCGGCTACGGGCGGGGCGGGCGTCAGCGCATCGAGACCGACACCGCGAAGTTCCTCGCCGGTGTCCGCCGGGGCAAAACCATCGGCGCGCCGCTCGTCGCGGAGGTCGTCAATAAGGACTCGCGTCTCGACGACGCCGAGCGGACCCCGGCGGTCCACCGCCCGCGTCCCGGGCACGCCGACCTCGCGGGAAGCGTGAAGTGGCTGACCACGGATTGCCGCGAGACACTCGAGCGTGCCAGCGCGAGAGAGACCGCCGCCCGCGTCGCCGCCGGCGCCATCGCGAAGTGCCTCCTCCGCGAACTGGGCATCGAGGTTTTCGGGTTCGTGCGTCGGATCTATGACGCCGAGACGCCCGTCGAAGTCACCGCCGACAACTGGCGCGACTTGCTCACCAAGCGCGACGCGAGCGAGGTCTATTGCTTCGACGAGCAGGCCGGAGCGAAGATGATCGCCGCGATCAGGCAGGCGAAGATCGACAAGGACACCGTGGGCGGGCTCGTCGAGGCGCATGTGTTCGGCTGTCCTCCCGGGCTCGGCTCGTGCGCGGATTGGCGCGACAAACTCGACGCGCGCCTCGCGTTCGCCGTCATGGGCATCCAGGCGTTCAAGGCCGTGGAGATCGGGCTCGGCAAGGAGACCGCGTCGCGCGTGGGCAGCGCGGTGCACGACCCGATCCGCTTCGACGCCTCGAAGCGCGACTCCACCACGCTCGGATTCACACGCGACACCAACAACGCGGGCGGCCTCGAAGGCGGCATGACCAACGGCCAGCCCGTCGTCGTGCGCGGCACGATGAAGCCCATCTCCACCCTGCTCCGCGGCCTGCCCAGCATCGACCTCAATACGAAAGAGGCGCAGCAGAGCGACTACGAGCGCAGCGATGTCTGCGCCGTCTCCGCCGCCAGCGTCGTCATGGAAAATGTCGTCGCGTTCGAGATCGCCCGCGCCGCGCTCGAGAAGTTCGGCGGCGACTCGATGACCGAACTCAAAGCCAACTACGCGTCGTTTATGGACTTCGCGAAGAGTCTCCCGCTCGATCCGCCGACGGCGACGATCGCCTGAGCGACGCCGCCAACCCGAGAACCGCGATCAGCGACACCAGCGCCCCGGGCCCGGCCAGCGTCAGCACGCTGATCGCGTGCTTGTCCGACCCGCCGGGTAGCAACCCGAGCATGAACCGGTTCGGAACGGTCTCCACCGCACCGGTGTTGTCTTCAATACCCGTATCCGCGAACAGGTCGGCGAGACTCTCGCCCGGAGCGTTCGCTTCACGGGCCGCTCGCGCCTCGTCGTGATATCGAGTGAAAGTGAAGCCGTCGATCCTCGTCGCGCGCCACAGCACGACCGCCTGAACGCAGACGGACAGACCGCAGAGCATCACGATCGCCCACGCGACCGTCTTCGCGATGCGCTTCATCGGTTACTGGTTCCCGCGACCCTGGCCGCCCCGCCCGCCGCGCGGGCCGGGATCGAAGGTCGTCAGGAGCAGGAAGGTGTCGATGGTCATGTCGTTGGAGACCATGCCCGACTCGATGGCCTTATCGCCCACGGCGATGTCGAAGTCACTGAGCACGATCGGGTACTGGGCGCGGATCGCGAGCAGGTCGCCCTGCGCGCGGGCGCGGGTCTTGTCGCTCTCGGGCATGAAGGTGAGCCGCGCGGGGATTTTCATCTCACGCGTCACGCCGCGCACGGTCATCTTGCCCTTGAGGGTCGCGTCGTAGGTCTTGAACCACGAGTCCTCCTTCGCGAGTTTGGCGCCGTCGACGCCCGTCAACTCGAAGGTGATCTCGGGGTACTCGTCGGCGTGCATCCAGCGCTCGCCCTTGAGGTGCTCGTTGCGCATCGGGATGCCCGTGTCGATCGTGTCGACGGCCATCACGAATTTGCCCGCGAGCAGGCCCGCCTCGATCCCCTCGCTGGTCGGCGCGACGACATACCCGGTCACGCGGTTGCTCACGCCCTTGATGTGCTCGAGTGCCGCGTCAGAAGTGAAAGTCATCTGCGCGTCCTTGGGCGACGGATGCACCTTGTACACCTTGCCCATCGACGCGTGCTCGGCCGGGACCTCGATCCGCGGCGGGGGGCCCTGCTGCGCAAACGCGACGGGGACAACGGCGAGCGCCGAAGCAGCGGCGACGGCGAACAGCGAGCGGGCACGGGCCATGGGATTCCTCTCCGTAAGGCGATCAGGGCTTCCAACCGGGCGATTCAACCGCCGGCGCCAGAATCGGTTCGTTCCTGAGACCAACTACGGATGCCCGAAGTCCCCGCTTTGTTCCGCGCAGTTCGCGAACCGCGGCGTGAGCCCGGGCGTCCAAGATCCCGTCCCGACGCCCGAACACCCGGGCGCGAATCGGCCGATGATGCATTCGGCCGCTTCGGTCCAAGAAGGAGTTGATCGTGCTTGAGCGCAAGGCGTGTGTTTGGGTTGGTTTGGCGAGCGTCCTGCTCTCGGGGGCCGCATACGCCCAGTTGGGCAAGCCCGCGGCGCCCAAGGAGCCGGCGAATCGTTCCCAACCCGCGACCAAGACGAAGGCGACAGCCTCCGACCCCGACGAGATCCGCACGGCCCACGACCTGCTCGTCGCGCTCGAAAGAGCCGGCGACTCCATCGAGACCATCCAGGCCGAGGTCGTCTACGACCGGCTCTTCAAACTCCAAGGCGACCGGCACATCCGCCGGGGCACGCTGCTCTTTCACAATGTCCCCAACGAGGACGGCGGCCGTCCCACCCGCACCTTCGCGATCCTCTTCAAGTCCCTCCAGATCGGCGGCGAGCGTCTCGAACAGACTCCCCAGACCTGGATCTTCGACGGCCGCTGGTTGGTCGAGATCCGCGAGAACGAGCGCCAGTTCGTGAAGCGCGAGGTCGCGCGCCCGGGCGAGCCGTTCGACCCGCTCAAGATCGGCGAAGGCCCGATGCCCATCCCGATCGGCCAGCAAGCGAGCGAGATCGAACGCCGGTACAGCGCGGAACTCATGGAGCCGCGCTCGGGCCTGCCCGACACATGGAACTTCCCCGCGTGGCTCGACGAGACATGGCAGATCGTGCTCACGCCGCGCAACCCCGACGCCGACGAGTTCACGGGCATCCGCCTGTGGTACGAGAAGGACACGCTCCTCCCTCGCATGGCGATCACGCTCAACCGCGCGGGCGACGAATCGCGCGTGTACCTGCAGGACGTGAAGAAGAACCAACCGCTCCCCAGGGAGCGACTCACCGTCGACGAGCCCCCGCCCAACGCCGGGTGGCAGGTCCAGATCGAAACACTCCCCGACCTCGACGAAGGGGAACTCGATGCGCCGCGCTAAGCGACCAACCATCGCGGCCATCCTCGCGATTGTCGGCGCCTGCGCGGCCGCGAACGCGCAGCAGCAGGGCCAGGTGGAGATCTCCCCGGCGGTGCGCGGCGTCATCAACGCGCCCTACACCACCGACGCCGAACGCGCGCAACTCCGCGCGTTCCACGGCCTGTGGACCGAGGACGACCTCGCCAACCCGACCCTCGCCGCCGTCGCGGCCGTGTTGGGCGGAGCGTGGGACGAGCGGCTCTACCCGGACAACATCCCCGCCGTGCTCCGCGCCGAAGCGGCGCTGCGCCGGGGCGAGCCCGAGAAGGCCATCCGTCTGTTGACGAACGACGAATCGCTCCGCGCCGTGCGGCTGCGCACCGAGTCGTACGAATCGCTCGGCCGGTTTGACGACGCGCGCAAGGAAGCGGCCAAGGCGAAGGCCGCGCTCGCCGACGGACCCCAACTCTCGGCGTCGCAGATTGTGGACGCCGTGCAGGCGCTGCGCATCCTCGCTGAACTCGACGGGCAGCCGACCAGCGAGTATCAGGCGATGCTCGACCTGCTCGCGCAGGCCCGCGCGGCCGATCGTCTCTACTGGCCCGCGATCCTCGCCGAGGCCGAACTGCTCTACGAGAAAGACAACCGCGAAGAAGCCGCCAAGGCTGTCGCCGAGGTCATCGCGCTGAACCCCAAGAGCGCGGGCGCCTGGCGTCTGCTGGGCGATCTGCATGTGGGCGGGTTCAACATCGACGCCGTGCGCCAGGTCGCCGACACGCTCGATGGATTCGGCCGCGACCTCACGGGCGATCCCGCGTACACCTCACCCGACGCGGCGATCGTGCGCGCCCGCGCGTGGCTCCGGCAGAGCGAGCCCGAAGAGGCGCGCGTCGAACTCCAGCCGCTCGCCGAGCGATTCCCATCACACCGTGAGGGCGTCGCGCTGCGCGCCGCGGTCGCCGCCGCCGAGTACAAGCCGGGCGAACTGGAAGACCTGCTCGCGCTGAGCGAGGAACTCTCGCCCGGCTCGCCCGACACGCTGTTCGCCGTCGGATCGGCGCTCGCCGAGGCGCGCCAGTACGAGCCCGCGGCGGAGTACCTGCGCCTCGCGATTGCGCGCCAGCCCAACGCGCCCGCGCCGCTGATCGAACTCGGCCTGCTCCTGCTCCAGTCGGGCGAAGAGACCGAAGCCCTCGACACGCTCCGCGAGGTCGCGCGGCTCGACCCGCTCAACAACCGCGCGAAGAACAGCCTCGTCCTGCTCGAGGAACTCGTCGGCTACGGCACGCTCGAGAGCGACAACTTCATCGTGCGGTACAAGCCGGGCGTCGACGAAGTGATGGCGCAGGAGATGGTCCCCCTCCTCGAGGACATCCACACCGTCGTCGCCGGCGCGTTCGAGCACGAGCCCGACCGCCGCACGACCGTCGAACTCATGCCCGACCACCAGTGGTTCGCCGTGCGCATCACGGGCATGCCCGACATCCACACGATCGCCGCCGCGACCGGCCCGGTCATCGCGATGGAAGCCCCGAAGATCGGCCCCAGGCACTCGGGCGAGTACGACTGGGTGCGCGTCGTGCGCCACGAGTATGTGCACACGATCACGCTCTCGCGCACGCGCAACCGAATCCCCCACTGGTTCACCGAGGCCGCGGCCGTCCAGTACGAACTCGCCCCGCGCGATTACGACACATGCCTGCTGCTCGCGAACGCGCTGAAATCGGGCGAACTGTTCAACCTGCAGGAGATCAATGTTGCGTTCGTGCGGCCGAAGAAACCGACCGACCGTTCGCAGGCCTACGCGCAGGGCCATTGGATGTACGAGTACATGCTCGAGCGCTGGGGCCCGCAGGCGCCGCTCGACCTGATGGATCTCTACGCCGAGGGCACGCGCGAGAGCGACGCGTTCCGTGAGGTGCTCGACATCGAGCCCAACGCGTTCCTGGCGGACTTCAAGGAATGGGCGGGCGGGCAGGTGCGCGAGTGGGGCCTTGCGCCGTCACCCTCGATCCTCGCGCTGCGCCTCGACGCGTACGCCAAGGACGAACTCGGGCAGGAAGTCATGCGCCTCGCGCTGCGCGACATGGCCCAGCGCGCCGCGGCGCGCATCGTCGGGCTTCCGCTCGGCGAGCCCCACGGCCTTGAACTCCCGCCGCCCTCGCTCGAAGTCGCGCGCACCTGGCTGAACGAGCACCCCGACAACCCCGACGCGCTCGAGGCCTTCCTCGAACTCGCGCTCGAATCGAACGACGGGGTCGCGTCCGACGAACTCGCGCCGATCCTCGAACGCTACGCGGCCGCGCGCATCGTCGACCCCATGCCTCACCGCGTGCTGGCGCGGCACTACCTCTCCAGCGCCGATCCCTCGCGCGCGATCCCCCACCTCGAATACCTCGACGCGCGCGAGCAGCGCACCGCGGCGTTCGCGGCCGCACTCGCCCAGCAGTACGAGTTGCGCTCGGAATACACGCTCGCATCCGAGAAGGCCGAGCGGGCCACCACCATCGCGCCCTTCGACGCCGAACTGCGCGAACTCGCGGCCCGGGTCGCGCTCCTCCGTTCGGATTACGAGACAGCCGAGCGGCACATCGCCGCGCTCACCGTGCTCGAACCTCAGCGCGAGATCCACAAGCAGCGCCTCGAACGCATCCGCCAGATCCGAGGGACGCTCTCCGCCGGTTCGTGACCGCGCTCGTCAGCGGATGAACCGCACGCGGCCAACATCGGGGACCAGCGGCCGGCGCTTGCCCATCAGACGAACCTCGTGCGGCGCGGGGAAGTACACCACGAACGCGCGGCCCACGAGCAGGTCGAGCGGCACGACGCCGTAGTCACGCCCGAACTCCGCGGCGACGCGTGGATCGACCCGATCCCACAACCGCCCGTCGCGGCTCGACGCGGAGTTGTCGCCCACCGTGAACACCTGATCGTTCTTCAATCGTGCGGCGCGGAGCGGGTGGCTCGCGAGCCCCATCTCTCCCGCGTACTCCCCGCCGGCGCGATCCGTCGGGCTGTACGACACATCGCGATCGATCCCGACATGCGTGAGCGTCGCGGGTGAGCCGGAGAACTCCATGCGCACATGCGCTTCGGAGCGGCGGTACAGCCCGGGGTCGGC
>CAYGLT010000034.1:0-8354 GCA_964350875.1 uncultured Phycisphaeraceae bacterium
GTGTCCCCCGCCCAGCCGAGCGTCGCGCGGCCGTCGGAGATCATCAGCCCCATCGTGGGGATGGGGTGGGTGGTCCAGCGGGCGCGGATGGTCAGCCCGGCGACCTCGATCTCGGCGCCCTTGGGTTTGGGCTCGATCGTGCGCAGGTCGAAAAAGGTTTCGAGGTCGCGGGTGGGCGGGCCGGCCTCCCCGGATCGGCGGCCCTCGCCGCTCATCGCGGGGGAGAGTTTCCGCCAGAGCCGCTCGGCGGTCCACGGGGTGGTCCAGATTCGCGGGAGCGCGGCGTCGGCGTTGGTGAGCCGTTTCATCCAGCGCCAGAAGCCGAATGATTCCAAGCCGTTGCAGTGATCGCCGTGGATGTGGGTGATCACGATGTCGTCGATATCGCCCACCCCGAACCGGCCCCTCGTGCCCTCGCGGAGGACGCGGTGGATGGGGTCGGGGCAATCGAGCAGGACCGCGCGGCCGTCGGTGGTCTCGACGAGGGCGCTCGTGCCGAAGTGATGGGCGGTGAAGGCGTCTCCGACGCCGAGGATGTAGATCCGCACGGGCAGGGTGCTCCTCCCGGGGCCCGACGAACGGGGTCGGGCTTGCCGGGGTCTCGGCCGCGTCCGCGTCCCTTGCCGTCCGCGGGGGCGGGCCTTGGCTGCACTGTATCCGTTCGGAACTTGTGATGCAGCCGGTTCCGCACCCCGAAGGGCCGGTTTACCGATGATAGAGTGGCGGGCCCGTTACCAAGCCATTCTCGTCAGGGAACAGGGAACCACCTCTTGCGACCTTTCAGCACAACCCACTCCGTGCGCGGTCTTCGGCCGCTCCTCGCGTGCGCGCTCGTCGCCGCGGCGGGCTCGCCGGCGCTCGCGCAGGGGGCCAGGCGCCTCGACATCCTCCAGCAGGAGATGCGCGAGCGCGACCTCGAACAGCGCGCCCAACTCAAACTCGATCAGGACATCTCCGAGCGTTCGATCATCGACGCCGGCCTGATCGCGCGTGTGGGCGTCTTCAGCATCGACGACGCCGAGAGCGACGCGCACATCCTCCGCCAGTACGAGGCCGACCTCTACCTGCGCGCCGACTTCGACGGCGCCCACCGGGTCTTCGTCCGCTTCCGCTTCCAGTATGACGACTGGAAGGACGGCGACTCGTTCGACGGCGAGGAAGACGGCCTGAACAACCCGGTCGTGGACCGCGCGTACTACGAGTTCGACTATCGCGGCATGATGCGCGCGCAGGGGTCGGACTCGCCCGACTTCAATGTGAACGCCCGGCTCGGCCGCCAGTACATCACCTGGAACTCGGGCCTGACGCTCAGCGCTCCGATGGACGCCGCCCTCGGCGAGGTGCAGGTCAACGACTTCGTCTTCACGGGCCTCGGCGGGCGGACCAGCACGCGCGATGTGGTCGACTTCGACGGGTCGCGGCCCAACTTCGACGACTACACCGCGCGCTGGTACTTCGGCGGGCAGGTGAACTGGAACCTCGAGAACCACACGCCCTTCGCGTACCTGCTCTTTCAGGAAGACGACAACGAACCGACCGAGGCGGATGTCGCCGGGTTCTACCCGACGAGGTTCGACTACAACTCCCGGTACCTGGGCATCGGCTCCACCGGCTCGCTCTCCCACCGTTGGCAGTACAGCCTCGAAGCCGTGTACGAGTTCGGCTCGACCTTCTCGAGTTCGATCGACTCGTCGGGCGCCCCGATCCCGCAGGTCAAGGACGACATCTCGGCGTTCGCGGGCATCGCGTCGCTGACCTACCTCTTCCTCGACGACAACGAGACGCGCCTCGACTTCAACCTCATGGGCGGCTCGGGCGATCCCAACCGGCTCGACTCGTCGGCGACCTTCGGCGGCAACGCGCCGGGCACCACGGACACCGCGTTCAACTCGCTGGGCTTCGTGAACACAGGCCTCGCGCTCGTGCCCAATGTGACCAACCTCATCATCCTGCGCGGCGGGATCTCGACCTCCCCCTGGATGAACCGCATCACGCGTCAGAGCGATGTGCGTGTGGGCATTGACGGGTATTTCTTCCACAAGATCGACGACGATGCGCCCATCAGCGTGGCCACCACCGACGCCGGCTATGTCGGCTTCGAGGTCGACCTCTTCGTCGACTGGCGCATCTATTCGGACCTCTTCGCCACCGTGCGCTACGGCGTCTTCTTCCCGGGCGACGCCATGCCCGACGGAGAGGACGGCAACCGCGACTTCCTCTATGTCGGAGTGACCTATGCGTTCTGATCGCGCCGCCTTCGCGCTGGGCATCCTCGTGATCGCGGGCGCCTGCGTCCTCCCGGCATGCACGCGCTCCGTCGCGGAATCCGCGCTCGTCGAGCGCAAGGAGTACCGCGACGACGAGTTCGAGTTCCTCGCCGGGCTCGAGGATGTGTCCGCCGTCACCAACGACGACGCGCTCCACGGGCTGTTCCTGCTCGAACGCGGCGAGGACCCCTTCGAGACCTACGAGGAGCGGTACGAGGAGGCGCGCCGGCTCGGCTGGGTCCCCATGAAGGGCGACCCTCCCCCGGCGCTCGAATCCGTCTCGGTGGGCATGGTGTCGGTCGCGGTCGTGCGGATCACCGGGATCAAGGGCGGGCTGACGATGCGCATCATCGGGCCGACCCAGCGCGACTCGACCCGCGAACTGATCTACCTCAATGTGATCCCCGACCGGACGGCCTATCAGGCGATGACCGGCCCGGAGTTCATCGAGATGCTGGGCCGGGCCGACCGGCTGCTCATGGGCGAACCCCTCGCGGAGATCGACGAATCGTTCGGGGGCTTCGAGGCCGAGGGCGAGACCGACCTCCCCGACAATGTGCGGGATGTGCAGCAGATCCGCCAGCGGGTTCCCAGGCCCTGATAACCCCCGGGTTTCAGTGGTCGAAGCCCCCCACTTTTTTGCGATTCCCCGTGATTCGGGGCTATGGCGCCGTACACTCTTTCTGTGAAGGCACATTGCCGGCGATGGTCAACCGTCGGCCGGTGGGAGGTTTCCGTGAAGAGAGGCAATCTGAAGGCCCTGACTCTCGCGATCGCGATGTCGCCCTGCGCGCTGGCACAGGACACGACGCCCGACGCCCCTCCCGCACCGCCGATCGACCTTCCCGACGAGGCCGACGCACCGGCCGAAGCGATCGAGTCGCCCGAGGTCGTCGCGGACGAAGTCGCCCCGACCGACCCCGAGTCGGTTGAAGGCGCGATGCAACTCGAAGCGCTGGTCATCAGTGTCTCCGGTCGAGGCGGCCGCTGGCGCGCGCCCGACGCCACCGAATGGAAGCGCGTCGAGATCAACGATGTCATGCCCGTCGGATCGCAGATCGACACGGGGCTTCGCGGCGAAGTCGCGCTGCGCGTCGGCAAAAACGCCACGCTTCTCATCGACAGCGCGACGAGCGTCCGGCTCGCGACCATCGAGCAGAGCGAAGGCAAACTCGTGACCCACGCGTTGCTCTCCAAGGGCGCCGCCGACTTCAAGGTCGATCATGTCGGCCTCGAGAATGACTTCGTGGTCGTCACCCCGAGCAGCACGCTGGCCGTGAAAGGCACGCAACTCCGCGTTGTGTACGGCCCGATGCGCGGCACGCAGGTCGAAGGCGCCCGCGCGAACCGCGTGAACGCGATCGAGGTCGGGTACTTCGATGTGCGCAGGCAGATCAAGATGTCCGGCCGCGCGCAGTCCAGCAACTCCCGGCCCAGCCCCGCGCTCGCGGCGCTCGCACGGACGGTCGCGCCGCCGCCCGCGGCGTCGACGGCGCACAGCACATCCGAGACGGGTCAGGGCTCGTCGGCGGCGGAGACTTTCCGCAACCAGCAGGCCGTCAACGACGAGTTCTCGACGCTGGGCACGCTCATCGCGTCGTTCGGCGTGGACGCCGCCGGTGTGCCCGCACGCAACCCGCAGCCCAACCCCGGCTTCGGCGGCGAACCCGGCACGGGTCCGGCGCCCGGCACGGGACCGAGCCCCGGCTCGCCCTCGCCCGCGCCCTCTCCGGGCGGCGTGAAGTAACCTACGGGCTTGGCGACTCCTCGGAACGCGAACAGACTCTCTCGCACCATCGTCCTCACCGGGCTGTTGACCGCGCTGATCTGCGCGGCCGCCTCCTCGCTGGGGCTCTTTGCGCCCCTCGAGCGTGCCTCGCTCGACGCGCGGTTCCGGCACGCGCAACCCCACACCCGGGATCTGACGGACCAGATCCGCCTGATCGAGATCGACGATGGCGCGATCGAGACCGTCGGGCGCTGGCCCTGGCCGCGCACCGCGCTCGCGGACGCCATCAACGAACTCGCCCGCGCTGGCGCGCAGACCGTCGCGCTGGATCTCCTGCTCGACGACGCCAGCGAGCCCGACTGGGCCCCCCACGACACCGACCCGACCGTCATCAACCTTGTGGACCACGACGCCGAACTCGCGAGCGCCATCGCGTCCACCACGACGGTGCTCGCGGTCGATGCGCCCTTCGACCTCGACGAGTTCGAGCGCGTCGTGATCGAAGACCACAGCGACGCGGCATCCGCGGCGATCGCTCGCTTCCGCAACGACATCACCCACGAACACGGCGAGGACGGCGACGAGTACCTCCTGCCCAAAGACCTGTCGGGCCGGCGACTCAAGGCCCTTGCGGCGCTCGCGGTCGCGGTCGAGCGACGCAAGCAACTCGCGCCCGACGAACCGGACGACATCAGCGCGCTGCTCCGGGTGCTGGCGCCGAGCGTTGACGAGAGCATCGGCGACTTTCCGGAACGCCGGCTTGTGGTCCGCGCCTCCGAGCACGCGCGTTCGCACTCGATCGTCTCGTCGATCCTGAGCCTGAGCCTTCCGAGCGAGATCGCGATCGCCGAGGCCATTTTACTCGCGCGCATCGCGCCCCCGACGCCGACGCTCGCGTTCCCGTCCGCGTCGTTCGGGTTCGTCAACTTCGACGCCGACCCGGACGGCTCCCCTCGCACGATGCCGCCGCGCAAGGAGACGCCGCTGGGCGAGTTGCCCCAGTTCGGGTTCGCCGCCGCCTGCTCGTACCTCGGGCTGAGCCCGTCGGATGTCCCCGTCACCCCGAGCGCCATCGACATCGGAGGCCACTCCGTGCCGATGCGCGACGGCAAACTGCTCGTCTCCTGGCCTTCCCCCGTCGCGTACAAGGCCGCGTCGAACGAGCAGCGCCTGTCGCTCGGCGCCCCCGTCTCGCTCGCGCGCAACCGCGACACGCTGGATCGTCTGATCGCCAACCGCGCGTCGCTGGTCGCGGCGATCAACAACACCGACCCATCCATGGTCGATGACACCGCGCTGGACGCGGTGCGCGAACTCACGGCGCTGCGCCTCGACGAACTCCGTGAACTGCTCGACGCCGGGGAGGAACTCAGCGACGAGGAACGCGAATACCTCCAGCCGTTCGAACGCTTCGCGCAGGTTGACCGCGCGATCGAACTCGGCCGCGTGGAGATCGCCGCGGCGGAAGCCGAACTGCGCCGGAGAGTCGAGGGCAAACTGTGCTTCGTGGGCTGGAGCGCGTCCGGCGCGCTCGCGGACTTCGTGCCCACTCCTCTGGGCGATCGCACGCCGGGTGTGGTGGTGCACGCGGCCATCGCGGATTCGATGCTCACCGGTCGGGCGAAGACGCTGGCGCCCTCGTGGGCCGCACCCGCGCTGACATTCGCGCTCGCGTTCGTCGGCGCGCTCGTCGTCGCGTCGCTCCACACGGTCGCGTCGTTCTCCGTGTTCCTGCTGATCGCGTGCGGCTATGCGGGCCTCGCGGGGTTCGGCGCGTTCCGCTTCGGGAACCTGGCGCTGCCCATCGGCGGGCCGATGCTCGGGCTGACCGTCTCGTGGGCGCTGTGCACGGCGCTCGACGCCGCCCTCTCGCGCGTCGAGCGGGCGCGCATCCAGCGTCAGTTCAAGTCGCGCGTCGCGCCCCAACTCGTGGAGAAACTCGCCGCCGACCCCAACGCGCTCGCCGTCGAAGGCGTCTCGCGCGAGATCACGGTGGTGTTCCTCGATGTCGCCGGTTTCACGACGATCTCGGAACAACTCGACGGCCCGGAGACGGTCGCGCTCATCAACGATTGCATGCGCGCCTTCACCGCCGCGCTCACCAAGGCCGACGCGTATGTGAACAAGTTCCTGGGCGACGGCCTGATGGCGTTCTGGTCCGCATTCGACATCGATCCCGACCAGGCGGACAAGGCCGTGGCCGCGGCCATCGATTGCCTCGACGCCATCGAGACCGTCAACGCGAAACGCCGCGCGATCGACCCCGACGCCAAGCCCCTCGCCGTGCGCGTGGGCGTGGCGACGGGCGTGGCCATCGTCGGGGATTGCGGCGCCCCGCCCGACCTCAACGACTACACCGCCATCGGCAACGCCGTGAACCTGTCGTCGCGCCTCGAAGGTGCGTGCAAGGCGTTCGGCGTCCGCGCGATCATCGACGGCCGCACGCGCGAGTTGATGAAACAGCCCCCGCCGCGCGCGCTGCGCCGCCTCGGCCGCGTGGTCGTGGTCGGTCAGTCCGTGCCGGTCGAGATCTACGAGATCCCGCGCGACGCGTACGCCGAGCCGCGGCTCGCGAAGTGGGCCGAGACCGTCGATCGCTTCGAGCGCGGCGAGTTCGACGAATGCCTCGACGCGATCTCCGTCTACGCGGGGGAGTTCGGCGACGAACCGCCGTGTGATCGCCTGCGCGAGGCCATCGAGGACCTGCGCGAAGAACGCGACACGCCGGCGTTACCGGTCGCGATCAAACTTCGTTCGAAGTAGCGATCAGCCCTTGCGGAGCACGATGAGCGCGGTGCGGTCGTCGTCGGCCGGTGCGCCGTCGGTGAACTTCTGGAGTTCGCTCTGGATGGCGTCGAGCATCGCGCGGCCGCCGTGCCTTGCGGTTCGTTTGACGATGTCGGCGACGCGCTTGACGCCGAATTGCTCGCCGCTGCCGTCGGCGTTGGCGCTCTCGTAGAACCCGTCGGAGAGCGCGATGAACGCGTCGCCCTCGTCGAGGCGGATCGGCTCGTGGGGCGGGAGTTCGAGACCGCGCATGATCCCGAGCGGGAGGACATCGGCCTCGCGGTTCTCGACCTCGCCCGACTTTGCGCGAAGGACGAGGAGCGGGGCCTGCCCGGCGCTGACCGAGTGGAGCAGATTCGCGCGGGCGTCGAGGAGACCGAGCCAGGCGGTGATGAAGCGGCCCGTGACGAGGTCTTCGCACAGTTGCTCGTTCATGTGCCGCGCAACGCGGTCGAGATCGGCGCCGAGCCGCGCCCCCATGCGGAGCATGGATCGCGCCTGGGTGACCGAGAGCGCCGGACCGACGCCGTGCCCGGTCGCGTCGGCCATGAGGAGCATCGCGCCCTGGATCGGCTGGTCGGGACCGGCGGCGCGCCATCGCGCGTTGTCGCAATACAGCGCGACGGCGTCGAACGCGTCGCCGCCCGTGCGATCCGCGGGTTCGCTGAAGCCGACGATCTCATATCCGTCGGGCTGGGGAAGATTCTTCGGGAAGGTCTGCTGCTGAAGCCGCCGCGCGACCTCGATCTCGCGTTCGAGTTTCTCGCGCACGCGGCGATCGAGGAGCAGGCGGGCACGCTTCATCGCCACCGCGGCCTGGCTGGCGAGCGCGATCGCGATCTCCTGATCCTCCGCCGCGAAGGGGCCGTCGCGCTTGTTCAGGATCTGCGCCACGCCGATCAGTTCGCCGTCGACGCCCACGAGGGGCACGGCGAGGATCGATCGCGTGCGGAAGCCCGTCTGCTTGTCCACCTCGCGGTTGAATCGCGGGTCCGCGTAGGCGTCGGGCACATTGATGACCGTGCGGTGCCGGGCGCACTCACCCGCGATGCCGCGCGTGATCGGGATGCGAATGCCGGTGGTGAGCCCGCCGTGCGCCTCGTCGCTGTCGCCGTTATTGGAAGTGGACGACACGCCGTGCGCGACGGTGGTGAAAAGTTCGCCAGCGTTGGCGTCGAACTCGAAGACGGTTGCGCGCTCGGCGTCGAGCAGGTCGCGCTTGGCGTCGATGATGACGGACAGTACCTGCCCGAGGTCGTCGGTGGCTGAGAGCGCTCGCGCAACAGAGAGCAAACGGCGCATCATCGCGTCGCTGGCCAGCGCCGAAGTCGCCTCGGCGCCCTCGTTGGGTCTGCTCGGTGCGGTCGTCATGATGAATCGCGGCGAGGGGATACGCCGCGCGGGACATCCAGAGTGTACCAGACCGGGCCGCCCGGGCGTTCCCGATCGGCCGTGGTTTCACCCGAATTGCACGGAGGCATCCTTATCCACGCCCCTCGGGGATCGCTTACCGGACCGGCGGCTCACTCCCTGCGTTCTTCGCGCACGGGCCTGACATGCGGGGGCGTCTC
>CAYGLT010000034.1:8454-26320 GCA_964350875.1 uncultured Phycisphaeraceae bacterium
CGGCGGCTCACTCCCTGCGTTCTTCGCGCACGGGCCTGACATGCGGGGGCGTCTCGTCGGGCGGGCAGGGTTTCCACTCCACATCGAACCAGCCCCGGTAGCCGAAGAGCGGTCCCCAGACCTTGTTGGTGACATGCACCTCGATCCCGAATTGCTCGCGTTTGTCGTCGTACCACTCGTGCACATCGGCGTAGCCCGAGCACAGCATGGGGAACGAGAACCCGACCGGCCCCTCGTAGAAGCGTTGCTTGCCCGATCGCAGGCGCATCCCGCCCTTCGGATCGACCGCGAGGTGGATATCCACGGCGAGGTGTTGGTGGGTGCCGAGGTAATCCACGACGAGCCCGCGTTTGTCGCTGTACACCATGGTCGCGTCGAAGCGGCGCTTCTTGGCGGGCATCTCGAAGGTTCTGATCCATGTGACTGTCTCGCGACCGAACGAATCGACATACGCGTAGTTCTCGATGGTGAACGGCACCTCGGTCCCTTGATCGGGGAACATGATGCTGCGCCACGCGCCGACCCAGAGGAACGGGACGGTGTAGAACGCGCCGCGCCACACCCGATCCATCACGCCGCGACCGATCGAGGCGATGTTGTCGGCGCTCGAGAATCCGAAGCGCTTCTGGATCATGGGATGGAGGCGGTGGAAGTCGTCTCCGAGCGCGCGCTGATACATCGAAGTCATGACGGCTTCCCCGGTTTGCGAAGGCACCTCGCCGCGCGAGGGCAGTCCTTGAGCGTGACCGCGTCGATCGCGCACAGCGCGACCAGCACGAGTGTGAACGAGATCGGGTTGAACGGCGCGAGGAGCACATCGGGCTTCACAGCGCCGGCGCCGATCATCAATCCAAGGAGCGCCATCGCGCTGAGCAACGCGGGCCATCTGGCGCTGAAGAACACAAGCAGCGCAACCGCCCAGAGCATTTCCCCCACGCCGGCCGCCGTCACCAGACGCCAAGCGGTCGGTTCGCTGATGCCCGTGAGCGTGAGGAACTCGGCCTCGAGCGGGTGACGCACGATGAGTTTGGGCACGAGCCCGTGCCAGAAGAACACGAACGCCAGCGAAAGCCGCGCGATGGTGTGCGCGATCGCCGCGCGGCGCGATGACTCGGGCGGCAGGCCTCGCTCGGCCCACAGACGCATGCGGTCGAAACTCCACGCCGTCGCCCAGCCCATGAGCGGGCGGAAAAACGCCGAATCGATCACGCGACCGACGGCGCCCCACCGCGGCTCGTAGTCATATCCGGTCAGGAATCGCAACGAACCGTCGGGGAGTGTTTCGTATTTCCAGTAGCCCGAACCCTCGCGGATGATCGCTTTCGGGTCGTCCGAGCCGAACTTGAGCGCGGACGCGCGCTTGCCGGGCCCGTCGTGCGAGCCGACCGATTCGCCCCAGCCGCAGACTTCCACTCCGAGACCGATGCGCGTGGCGTATCGGAAGCGCTGCGGTTCATTCTCGTTGGGTCGGGGCAGATAGGTGATCGACGAGAAGCGGAGATCCCACCGCTCGTGCAGGTCGGGCGTCTGCGTGAAACGCCACACCTCGTCGAGCGGGGCCCGAATGGCGATCTCGACATAGATCTGTCGGCCCACGCCGACCGTTATACCGCTGGACGCCTATTCCGCCAAGCGCCACTCGGCGCCGTCGCGTTCGACCTTGCGGTAGAGCGTGTCGCGTTCGACAGGGGTGAAACCCGCCTCACGGATCGCCTTCTGGAGGTCCCAGACGCTGCGCTCCTGGTGGGTGCTCGCGCCGCCCACCTTGGTGATGTCGTACCAGACGACGGTCCCGTCGACATCGTCGGCGCCCGCGAGCAACTGGAGTTGCGTCATCGGGAGCGTCTGCATGATCCAGAACGACTTCACATGCGGGAAGTTGTCGAGCATCAGGCGCGCGACGGCGATGGTGCGCAGGTTCTCGATCCCGGTCGGGCCGGGCAGGTGCTCGAGTTCGCTCGCGTCCGGGAAGAAGGGAAGCGGGATGATGGTCTGGAAGTACCCGCCGCGCGCGCTCATCGCGGCGGTGGGCAGCGCGGCGTCCTCGCGTGTGAGCGTGATCGCGCCGGCCGAGTCGGGCTGATAGCCCAGGCGTGCGAGCGCTTCGTCCTGCGCGGTGCGCAGCATCTCCATGTGGTGGAGGCGTTCGCCGCGACCCTCGATGTGGCCGTAGAGGATCGTCGCGTTGGTGTTGAGCCCGATCTCGTGCGCTGCGCGGTGGACATCGAGCCAGACATCGGAGCGGATCTTGCCCTTGAACGCCTCGTCGTGGACGCGGTCGTCGAAGACCTCCGCGCCGCCGCCGGGGAGCGAGCCGAGACCGGCGTCTTTGAGGTCTTGCAAGACAGCGCGGATGCCCTCGTAGCGCTCGGCGCCGGCGTTGGCCTTGTAGCGCTTGCTGATCTTCGCGAAGTGCACGATCTCGACGGCGGTGAACGCCTTGATGTGCATCTTGGGCGCGGCCTCGCGGATCGCGCGCAGCGCGTCGAGGTAGAACTCGAACGGCAGGAACGGGTGAAGCCCCCCCACCATGTGCACTTCGGTTGCGCCGTTCTCCTGCGCCTTCAGCGCCTCGGCGGCGACCTGCGCGGCGTCCATCTCGTAGGCGCCGTCCTGCCCGCGCTTGCGGTGGAACGCGCAGAACTTGCACGAGAGCGCGCAGACATTCGAGTAGTTGATGTGGCGGTTGATGTTGTAATAGGTCGCCTGGCCGTGCATACGGCGGCGGATGGTGTCGGCGAGTTCGCACAGCCCCCAGACATCGGGCGTGTCGTAGAGGACGCGGCCGTCATCAAGCGTGAGGCGTTCGCCGCGGAGCGCCTTCTCGCGGATCGGCGCGAGTCGCGGGTCGGCGTGTCCGGATCGCTCGAGCGGCCCGAAGGTCGCGGTTCCGGCGTCGCTGGTTCCGACGGGAGCGGTGGTCATGCCGGAGGATAGGTTCGGCGTGCGCGCGGCGTGCTGAAAAAGAACAGCGCCGGACACAAGTGTCCGGCGCTGCGAGGTGAGCGGTGGAGAGAGACTCAGGCGGTGACGAGGACCGCGCGGTCGGCGGTCATCGGGCCCGAGCCGGGGAGGACCGCGAGGGTCGCGTTGGTGAGACCCTGAAGGGCGAACTTCTTGATGGAGACGCCGCCCGAGGACTCGAAGCGGGTGAGTTCCTGCGTGACCTGGCCGTCGGCGCCGAGCACGACGACGCGGTAGCCGTCATCGCGGGGCGCGAGGGAGTTGCAGACGAGGTAGGCGTTGCCGTTGGCCTCGTCGAAGACCAGCCGCGCGGTGGTCGAGGCGTAGTCCTCGTTGACCGGCTTGAAGGCGCGGAACTGGGTGGTCGGGTTGGAGAGGACATCGGAGAACTCGGGGCCGAAGAGCCCGGCGACCGCGGCGACGGCGGCGTCGTTCGCGACGGTCTCGCGGATGTTGTCGTACTGATCGGTCTGGCGGACGAGCGCGACGGTCAGGACCGCGGAGGCGGTGAGCAGGCCGATGGCCGCGGCGCGCCAGAGGGGCGAGACATTGCGCTGGAGCGCGAGGGTGAAGGGTCCGACGCGGCGCGCGACATGCCCGCCGAAGTCGCCAGACCGTGCGGCTTCCATGGCTTCGCGGACGGACGCGAGGACCTTGCCCTTCAGTCCGAAGGGAGATTCCTCGGCGGGGAGCCAGTCGGTCTCGATGGCGTGGGCGGCGCGGAGTTGCTCGCGGCGGATCTGCGCTTGCGTGGCCGCCGGCGCCGATCGGAAGGCCTGCTCGAAGGCGCGGCGCTCCTCGTCATCGAGAAGTCCGAGCACATCGAGCGACGCAAGTTCAAAGAGGTCCCTGGTATTCATGCCGCCATCTCCTCGCCATTCCCCCGTTCGCGGAGCCGCACGAGTGCGCGGCTCAGGGCAGACTTAATCGTTCCTAGAGGCTTGTTCAGTTCGATGCCGATCTGCCGGAGTGTCATACCTTCGAGATACGATCTGGTGACAACGATCCGCTGCAGTTCGGGCAATTGCTCGATCTTCTTCATGAGGGCGGCGAACCGTTCGTCGCGCTCGATTTCCGTCCCGACCTCGGGCCCGCTCGCCTGAGGGGGGATGGCGTCGTTCATAGTGGACGCCTTGATCCGTGCTTTCTGGCGCCTCAATCGGTCAACCAGAATCCGTCGCGAGAGCATCATCACCCAAGTGACCAGTGCGGCACGCTTTGGGTCGTATCGGCCCGCCGTGCGCCACAGCCGCACGAAGATCTCCTGAACGGCGTCCTCGGCGTCGGACCGCGTGGGCATCATCTGATACGCCATGCGATACACGAGCGGGCCGAAACGGTCGTACAGCTCACTGACGCCCGTTTCGTCGTCAAGACTCACGCGCTGCATCAGCTCGTAATCGGCGTCGAGTTGTGCCGACCGGTCGCTCATCGTGACCTTTACATCCGGAGGCGAACCTCCAACGAAGACACACTTGTCGCAAAGGGGCGGTCCCACCGACCCTCAAGTAAGGGGATCCTCCCCGCTGAATATACCTACGCGACGAGAGACGGTTGGGATCCGCTCTTCGTCGGTTTCTCACACAACCCGATCATACCCCAAAAATATCGCAAAAGCAATCCCAGAGAAATCATTAGAACAATACCCTGAACCGGGGTTGTGCCGATGGGGTAATTAGGCTAGACTTTTACACGGGTAGGCCCACGAAGGCAGGCCCACCAAGTGGAGACCCGCGTCTTGATGACTGGACGCATGCAAACTGAGATTGGACCTGCGAACGCAGCGATGCCATCGGTGCGCGCACGCGGGTTTTCGATCATTGACCTTCTGGTCTCGATCGTGGTCATCGCCGTGCTGCTCGGGATCACGCTCCCTGTGCTGTCGCACGCCACTGAAGCGTCGCGACGGGTCGCGTGTCGTTCCAATGTACGCCAGATGGCTCTCGCGGTTGCAATGTACGCGGAAGATCGTGACGGCCGCATCCCCCAGAGCGAATTCGCCGCGGGCGATACCCCTGACACCTACCGCCCTGAGCAGATGATGACGCTCAACGCCGGCAAGGGCGCCGGCGACTGGGAGGGTCTGGGCTGGCTGTACGCGGACGAATACCTCCGCACGCCGACGCTCTTCTATTGCCCGAGCCACCGCGGCGAGCATGACTTCCGCGAGTACGAGGCCGCCTGGTTCTCCACCGATGTCGCGATTGTCGGCAACTACCACATGCGCGCCATGTACGGCCCTCAGTATCTCCACGATCTCCCCCGCTCGATGGCGATCATCGCCGACGGCATGCGCACCCAGCAGGACTTCAACCACCGCGTCGGCTCGAATGTCGCCCGCGCTGACATGTCCGTCGAATGGGTCGAGGACAGCGACGGCCTTGTCGCCAACTCGCTCCCGGTCGTCGCGAGCGATTCCGACACCGACGCCGAAGCAGTCGCCCGCGCGTGGTTCATCCTCGAAGACGGCGACGACCGCGCGTTCCCGGGTCTCCCCTGGCGCCCGCGTCCAACCGACGACATGCCGCCCAACGCCGGCTTCGCCATGCCCTTCTGAATCCTTCGAGGCTCATAACGAACACTGACACGCACGCCGCGTTCCATCGAGGGAGGCGGCGTGTTTCGTTGGGCTTTCCTATCATGCCCCTCTGTTCTGATCTTCCGCCGCGATCCATTCTCGGAGAATCGCCGACCATGGCCCGGATGACCGCACCGACTCGTGTTCTCGCCGCCGCCGCGGCCCTCGCACTCTTTGCAGGAAGCGCCATGGCGCAACTCACCCCCGATCGTCTCTACTACGGCGTGAACCGTTCGATCCCGATGACCGTGGAAGTCCCGAGCGGGACTACCGGCCCCGTGCAGATCCGCCTCTTCACCGCCGGCGCCGAGACCGCGCAGGAGACCGCGGACGCCGAGTCGGGCAAGGTCGATCTCGCCGGACTGTTCCCGGTGCTCTGGACCACGACCAAGCCGGAACTCCTCTACGCGCAGTTGTTCGTGGGCGACGACGCGGTCGGCGCCCCGGTAGTCCTCCAGCCGCTGACCTCCCCCGCGTACGCGACGGGCACCAACCCGACCGACGCGACCATCAACTGGCAGGAGATGCCGGGCGTGGTGTACTCGGGCCTCCGCGCATACTCGGACAAGAATGTCGTGCTCGAGACGACCGAAGGCGACATCACCTTCGCGCTGCGTCCCGATGAGGCGCCCAACACCGCGTTCAACTTCCTGCAACTCGTCGAGGGCGGCTTCTACACCGACATCGTGTTTCACCGCATCGTGCCGCTGACCGCGAACGGCTCGCCGTTCGTCGTGCAGGCGGGCGACCCCACCGGACAGGGCAACGGCGGGCCGGGGTACTACCTCGACCTCGAAAAGAGCAACCTGCTCCACACCTTTGGCGCGCTCTCGATGGCGCGCTCGAACGATCCGAACTCCAACGGGTCGCAGTTCTTCATCGCGCTCTCGCGCGAGGGCACGGCGTTCCTCGACACCCGCTACACCGGCTTCGGCGAAGCGATCGACGGCGCCGATGTCATCATGAACCTCGAGCGCACGCCGGTTCGCGGCCAGCGCCCGATCGAGCCGCCCGTCATCAAGCGCGCGTACACCACGCCCGCCGCGCCGTTCACCGAGCGCCCCGAGCCCGTGAAGCGCCCGTCAAACACCGCGACGCCATCGCGCTAAGCGTTACTCCCCGTCGGGTTTCGGTTCGTCCTTCTTCGGCTCTTCCTTCTTCTTGCCGCCGCCGAAGATGTTGTCCAGTGCGCCCTTCGCGGCGTCCTGCAGGTCCTTGCCCGCGTCGCCGCCCAACTTCTCGCCCAGTTTGTCCGTGATCTTCCCGGTCGCCTTGTCGATGGCCTCGTCGGCGCGGCCGCGCGCCTCGCTCGCGAGCCGATCGGCGCCCGCCTTCATCAGCGCGTCCGCGAGCGCCTGATCGCTCAGGTACACGCCCGGGTTGTCGAGCGGACCCTGCAAAGTGAGCGGGAGCATGAACGAGTCGACATGCTGGCTGCCCGCGCCGGGGAGCGACAGCGTCGAGTCCTTGATCGTCACACGAACCGGGAGATCGACGATGCCAGCGACCATCGTGCCGCTCGCGTCGATGTCGACTGTCCCGCCGCGCACAGGCGGCTCACCCACGAACTTCAGCGCGTCGCCGACCTCGTCGCCCGGGATGCCCTTCATCACGAACTGCACGGGCGTGCGGTTCGCCGAAGCCTGCGCGTCGGCGCCCGTCGCCACCCCGAGGTTCACCAGCAGATTCCCGTCGCGCGACGCGACCTTCACACGCGGCGAGCCCGCGATCCAGGGCTGAGTCGAGATGTTCTCCGCCCGCGCGTCGAGCACGGTCCCGTCGAGATCCTCAACCACCACGCCGTCGGCGACGATCTCGCGGATGAGCAGCGTCGGTGAACCCTCGATGAGATGCGACGCCTTCACCCGCGCGTAGCCGAGTTCCTGCACGCGTCGGCGGAGGCGCTCCTCGAGCGTTTCCTTTGATTCGTCGGATGGATCGCTCGGCGGTCCGCTGGCGCGCTCCATCCAGCGCTTGGCCTGCGCGAGGCGGTCCTTCCACTTCTGCGCGTCCTGGATGTAGTCGTCGATCGTCTTCGGCGCGCTCTCGGGCGCGGGGGCCGGCTCGGGCCAGCGACCGATGCGCCGGCCGGGGATCGCACGCTTCACGCCGCTCTTCCCGTCGACGACGGTGATGGTGTCGAACGCGAGCCGCTTGCGCAGCAGGTCGCGCGCGCTGAGGGCGGCGTTCACGCGCGTCGCGCGGAGCAGGTCTTCGTTCAGGTTGTTGGCGTCGGCCAGCGCGAGGCCCTCGAACACGAGCGACCCCGCCGAGAGATCGACGATCGCGCGGTCCAGATCGACTGTCGCGCCGTTCGCCTTCTCCAGCCCCTTCTGCGCGGCCCATGTCACGATCGGCCCGGCAAAGAACTGCTGCGCCAGGAACAGCAGGCCGACAACCAGCGCCGCGAACACGACCCCGATGGGCCGGATCGGGTTGCCGACACGCTTCTGCGTGAGTTCGGCGTAGGTCTTCTTCCCGTGCCCGCCGCCCACGAACACGAACACCAGCGCCTTCACCCACCACTTCGACGCGTACTGCTTGTACCGCTCGCTGCCTTCCTCAAGCGTGGACATCTTTCGGCGGAAGCCCTGCACGAGCATGACGAGCAGCACGCCCGCGACTGCGCCGAACACCACGCCCAGCACGAAACCGCCGGCCGTCGCGTAGTGCTCGAACCCGAAGAGCGCGAACACCGGCGCGTTGATCATGGTCTCGAACAGCCCGCTTGTCGGGCCGTCGAGCAGGACGCGGCCGAGCCGGAAACTCACGGGAACCAGCGCGAGCCCGACCAGTTTGGCCACGAGACCGATGAGCCCCGCGACCGCGAGGTTCGCGTTGAGGATCACCAGCAGGAGCAACAGCGCGACGGTCAGCCCCGCCGAGGTCCAGAACGACGGGAGGAAGCCGATCGCTCCGCCCAGCACGCACGCGGCGATGATCTGGAACGGGGTGGCCTTCCCCCGGAACACCTTGCCGATCGATCGAGTCAGCATCGTCTCTCTCCTGTGCTGGCATAAGGATATCAGACCTTCCGGGACGGTTCGCGACGGGTGCTATGAGCGTTTCGGGCGAGTTTTCTCCCCCCGGAGGGGGCGATCCGTGCGATACTTCAGTGATGCGCGCCCCGCACGACCACATCTCGCTGACCGACGCCCTCGCGATGACTCGGACCAGCAAGGGCCGCACGCTGCTCGAACTCTCGCGCGTGGACGACCACCACGCGGGGCTGTATCTGGTCTTTCTCCGTCACGCGGGATGCACCTTCTGTCGCGAGTCGCTCCACGATGTCGCGAAGCACCGCAAAGAAATCGAGCGCCGCGGCGTGCGGATCGTGCTCGTGCACATGACCCCGAGCGAGGAGGACGCCGCCGCGCTGTTCACGAAGTACGGGCTGGGCGACCTGCCGCACATCGCCGATCCCGACCAGTCGCTCTACCGCGCGTTCGAACTCGAGCGCGGGACGCCTTCCCAGTTGTTCGGGCTCAAGTGCGTGCTGCGCGGCATCCCCGCGCTGCTCCGGGGCCACGGCGTGGGCCGGCTCGTCGGGGACGGATTCCAGATGCCCGGGGTCTTCCTTGTCCGCGACGGGGTGGTCGCCCGCGCGTTCCGCCACCGTTCGGTCGCCGACCGGCCCGACTATTGCGCCCTCGCGACCGAGTGATCCGGTTCTCCGCTACCCTCTCAGCCCATGCTCGACCCCGTTCACGATCTTCACGACGCGGTCATCGTCGGCGCCGGACTCGCCGGGCTGTGCTGCGCCCTCGAACTTCAGCGCCGGGGACTGAACGCGGTCGTCCTCGAAGCGTCCGACGGGCCGGGCGGCCGCGTGCGAACCGATGCCGTTGACGGGTTCCTGCTCGATCGCGGCTTCCAGGTCCTCCTCACCGCGTACCCCGAGGCCCAGCGCACGCTCGACTACGCCGCCCTCGACCTCAAGCCGTTCTACCCCGGCGCGCTCGTCCACGCCGACGGCAAACTCCGCAAACTCGCCGATCCCGTGCGCAAGCCGGGCGACATGATCGAATCGATCTTCTCGCCCGTGGCGACGATCCCCGACAAGATCAAACTCGCCGAACTCATCCTCGCGCTGAAATCCGGGCCGGTCGACCGAATCTTCAATGAGCCGGAGATCGAGACCGGCGAGTTCCTGCGCGAGCACGGCTTCTCCGACAAGGTCGTCGAGCGGTTCTTCCGACCGTTCTTCGGGGGCGTGTTCCACGACCGGGACCTGCGCAAGAGCAGCCGGATGTTCCGCTTCGTCCTGCGCATGTTCGCAACGGGCGATGCGGCGCTCCCCGCCAGAGGCATGGGACAGATCGCCGCGCAACTCACCGGGAAACTCGCTCCCGAATCGCTGCGCACGGGCGTGCGCGTTGAACGCGTCGACAACCGCGCGGTCACGCTCGAGTCGGGCGAGATCGTGCGCGGCAGGCAGATCGTCGTCGCCGCCGAAGGGCCTGAAGCGTGCCGGCTTCTCGGCGACGCGCTGCCTCCCGTCGAGAGCAACGCGGCGACCTGCATCTACTTCGCCGCCGAGGACGCGCCGATCGACGAGCCCGCCATCGTGCTCAACGGCGAAGGCGAGACCGACGGGCCCATCAACAACCTGTGCGTGCCCTCGCTCGTCTCGAGGGACTACGCGCCCGCCGGCGCGCACCTCGTGAGCGCGACGGTGATCGGCGATCCGGACAAGGACGACGCCGCACTCGAACGCGACGCCCGCGCACAACTCACGAAGTGGTTCGGAGCCGATGTCGCGAAGTGGCGCGCCCTGCGCACCTATCGCATCGCGCACGCGCAGCCCGCGCTCGTCCCCCCGGCCATCGACCCCCATGTGCGCGCCAGCCGCGTGCGCCCGGGCGTCCATGTCGTCGGCGATCATCGCGCGACCTCGTCGATCAACGGAGCGATGCTGTCCGGTCGGCTGGGCGCCGAGACGGTCGCCCACGACCTGAGCCGGGCCTGATCCCGACCCGACCGGCGCGCGAACAATCACCCATGCGTCCGCCGCTGGTTCAGGTCACCGAGCAGGGTTTGTACTGCGCCGTGGGCGACTTCCACATCGACCCGTGGAAACCCGTCCGCCGCGCGATCGTCACCCACGCGCACGCGGATCACGCCGTCTGGGGATGCGAGTCCTATCTGTGCTCCGCGCGAGGGCGAGGAGTGCTGCAGCAGCGCGTCGCACCGGGCGCACAGATCGACACGCTCGGATGGAACGAGGCGATCGACATCAACGGCGTGCGTGTCTCGCTCCACCCGGCGGGGCACATCCTCGGCAGCGCGCAGGTGCGGCTCGAACACCGCGGCGCGGTCACTGTGGTTTCGGGCGATTACAAGACCGAGCCCGACCCGACCTGCGATCCTTTCGAGCCCGTCGCTTGCGACACCTTCATCACGGAATCGACCTTCGGGCTCCCGATCTACCGTTGGCCCGCGCAGGGCGAGGTCTTCGAGGAGATCAGCGCGTGGTGGCGGGAGTGCCAGAGCGATGGACGCACCGCGGTGCTCTTCACCTACGCGCTCGGGAAGGCGCAGCGCCTGCTCGCGGGTGTGGATCCCACGATCGGACCGCTCCTCATCCACGGCGCCTTGAGAAAGTTCGACGAGCCGTATCGGGCCGCGGGCGTCGTCCTTCCCGAGACGCTCCACGCCGACGCCGAGCACGCGAAGTTGCACAAGGGTCGCGCGATGGTTCTCGCCCCGCCCTCGGCGAACGACGCGCGATGGCTGCGCAAGTTCGGGCCCGTCTCTCTCGCGATGGCGTCGGGCTGGATGCGGATCCGCGGCACGCGACGGCGGCGGTCGCTCGATCGCGGGTTCGTGCTCTCCGACCACGCCGACTGGCCCGGGCTGCTGGGCGCCGTCCGCGCCACGGGCGCGACCTCGATCGGAGTCACCCACGGATCCGTCGGTCCGTTCTCGCGTCATCTCGACTCGCTCGGCCTGGAGTCGTTCGTCGTCCCGACACGCTTCACGGGTGAGGCCGAGGAGCCCTCCGACGAAAGCGCGGACGGATGAAGCGATTCGCGCGGCTCTTCGATGAACTCGACGCGACGACGCGGACCTCCGAGAAGGTCGCCGCACTCGAGCGGTATTTCCGCGACACCCTCGCCGCCGAAGAAACACGCATCGACGCGGCCTGGACACTCGCCCTGCTGACCGGTCGTCGTGTCAAGCGCGCGATCACCTCGACGCATCTTCGCGCCATCGCCGCCGATCTCTCGAGCACCGAGCCGTGGATGCTGCGCGAGTGTCATGACGCCGTGGGCGATCTGGGCGAGACCGTCGCGTTGCTGCTCGAGAACTGGACGCCCCCTCCCCAACTTTCGCGGCGGGAGCCGGATCTCCCGCTCCACAAGGTCATGGAGCAACTCCGAGCCATGGTGAAGATGGACGATGCATCGCGGGCGGAGGTGCTGACGACGCTCTGGGCGCCGCTGTCCACGCGCGAGCGTCTCGTGCTCAACAAACTGCTCTCGACCTCGTTCCGTTTCGGCGTGAGCGCGCGACTCGCTCTCCGCGCCTTCGCGCAAGCCGCGGGCGTGGATCAGGCGGTGCTGGCGCACCGCGCCGCGGGAACCTGGGAGCCGACCACCGAGACGATCGACCGGCTCCTCGCCCCCGACGGCGGCGAAGGCGTTTCGGCCGACGGGATGCGGCCGTTCCCGTTCTTTCTCGCCTCGCAACTCGATGTCACGAACGAGACGGGGCTCACCGCCGCGCTCGGGGAGCGCGAGGACTGGATCGCGGAGTGGAAATGGGACGGCGTGCGCGCCCAACTCCTCGTCAGCGACTCCGCGATTTCGATCTGGTCGCGCGGCGACGAACTCGTCACCGACGCGTATCCCGATCTCGTCGACGCGGCCCGGGAGATCCCACGCCCGTGCGCGATCGACGGCGAGATCCTCGCGTGGGACGACGCGCACGACAGGCCGCTCCCGTTCACATTGCTCCAGCGACGGTTGAACAGGAAGCGCGTCGAACACGCTCTGTTTCAGGATGTCCCGGTGGTGTTCATGGCGTACGACCTGCTCTGGCTGGACGGGCGGGACCTGCGCGACGATCCGATCGAATCCCGCCGCGGCGAACTCGATGAACTGCTGCGTGCGGCGCCGCCCGCGCTCAAGCGATCGCCGATCCTCGGAACGCGCGAGGCGCCCACCTGGCACGAACTCGCGAGCGTTCGAGGACAATCACGAGACCGACTCGTCGAGGGGTTGATGCTGAAACGACGAGGGTCCACCTATCAGGTCGGCCGCAAGCGCGGCGACTGGTGGAAGTGGAAGATCGATCCACACACCATCGATGCCGTGCTCGTGCACGCGCAGCGCGGCAGCGGGCGGCGCGCGTCGCTGTTCACGGACTACACCTTCGCGCTGTGGTCGGGGAGCGAGCCGGGTACGGGCGAATTGTTGCCGTTCGCGAAGGCCTACTCGGGCCTGACCGACGACGAGATCGCGAAGGTTGATGCGTGGGTGTCCCGGAACACGACGGGCCGACACGGCCCGGTGCGCGTGGTGAAACCGGAACTGGTGTTTGAACTCGCGTTCGAAGGCGTGCAGGAGTCCGACCGCCACAAGTCGGGCGTTGCGCTCCGGTTCCCTCGCATGAGCCGCTGGCGTCACGACAAGGCGCCCGGTGAAGCCAACACGATCGCTGACATCCGCTCGCTGCTCGACACCGAACTGCGGAGGATTGCGCCGTGACTGCTGCCGACGCACTTCTTCCGGCCCGTGACTTCTTCGCGCGGCACGGGTGGTCGCCGTTCCGATTTCAGGAAGAGAGTTGGCGCGCGTACCTCACCGGCGAGTCGGGGCTGATCCACGCGCCGACGGGCGTGGGCAAGACCTTCGCGGCCGCGCTGGGGCCGATGCTCGCGTCGCAAGATGAGCCCGCGGGTGAACCGCCTCCACCGATCCGCCTGTTGTGGCTGACGCCCTTGCGTGCACTGGCCGCCGACACGGCGCACGCGCTGCGCGTGGGCGCGAACGAACTCGGGCTGGGACATTGGTCGGTGGAGTTGCGCACGGGCGACACCTCGGCGTCGATCAAGGCGCGACAGAAGAAGCGGCTGCCCACGGCGCTCGTCACGACGCCCGAGTCGCTCTCGCTCCTTCTTACCTATCCCCACGCGCGATCGCTGTTCCGCGAACTCGAGTGCGTGGTGGTTGACGAGTGGCACGAACTGCTTTCGACGAAGCGCGGCACGCAGACCGAACTGGGACTCGCGCGTCTTCGCGCATACCGACCGAACCTGCGGACCTGGGGACTCTCGGCGACCATCGCGAACCTCGACGACGCGATGCACAGCCTTCTCGGCACGAACGCAGGCGGCCGGATCATCAACGCCGACATCCACAAGACGGTCGAGATCGAGACGCTGCTTCCCGACGATCCGTCGCGCTTCCCGTGGTCGGGGCACCTCGGGCTCAACCTGCTCCCCAAGGTGATCAAGTCGATCGAAGGCGCGCGCAGCACGCTGCTGTTCACCAACACGCGATCACAGGCGGAGTTGTGGCATCGCGCGCTGCAGACCAAGCGGCCTGACTGGGACGAGACGCTCGCGCTCCACCACGGGTCGCTGGACCGCGCCGTGCGCGACGAGGCCGAGCGCCGCCTCCACGCGGGGGAACTGCGTTGCGTGGTCGCGACCTCGTCGCTCGATCTCGGGGTGGATTTCTCGCCCGTTGACCAGGTCGTGCAGGTCGGATCACCAAAGGGCGTCGCGCGGCTGATGCAGCGCGCGGGGCGATCGGGGCACCGCCCGGGCGAGACGAGCCGCGTGGTGTGCGTTCCGACGCACGCGATCGAACTGGTCGAGTTCGCCGCCGCGCGAGACGCCGTGAACAACCGTGACATCGAGGCGCGCGTCCCGCTCGACCGTCCGCTCGATGTGCTTGTGCAGCACCTCGTGACGATCGCGCTCGGCGAGGGATTCACCGACGACGCGATGCTCGCCGAGGTGCGCACCGCCCGCGCGTTCCGCGATCTCACCGACGAGGAATGGGGCTGGTGCATCGATTTCGTGACGCGCGGCGGGCCGTCCCTGCGCGTGTACGAGCAGTTCCGCAAGGTCGTCGACGCGGACGGCGTGCGTCGGGTCGTCAATCAGCGCATCGCGCGGCACCATCGCATGTCGGTGGGCACGATCACCTCGGATGTCTCGATCGCGGTGAAGTATCAGTCCGGCGCGACGCTGGGGACCGTCGAGGAGTCGTTCGCGGCACGGCTCAGCCCGGGCGATGTGTTCCTGTACGCGGGGAAGCACCTTGAATTTGTGCGCCTGCGCAACATGACCTGCACGGTCCGGCGTGCGTCGAAGCGCGCGTCGTTCGTGCCGCGCTGGGGCGGGAGCCGTCTGCCGTTCTCGACGCAACTCGCCGCGCACACGCGTGCGAGGCTCGATCGCTGGGAAGAGGAGGACTGCCCCGAGATGGCGGCCGTGCGCCCGCTGCTCGCGGTGCAATCGCGCTGGTCCGTGCTCCCATCGCGTGACGAGTTGCTCATCGAGCACATCGAGAGTCGCGACGGGCATCACTTCTTCCTGTACCCGTTCGCCGGTCGGCTCGCGCACGAAGGGCTGGCCGCGCTGCTGGCGTTCCGGCTCGCGCGCGACACGCCGCGCTCAGTCACGATGACAGTGAACGATTACGGTCTGGAGTTGCTCACTCCCGAACCGATCGAACTGTCCGAATCAGACTGGCGGGCACTCCTGAGCACGGAGCGGCTCGTGGAAGACCTGCTGGAGTCGCTGAACGCGAGCGAGATGGCGCGGCGCCAGTTCCGTGAGGTCGCGCGGGTCGCCGGGCTGATCCTCGTCGGTTTCCCGGGCGCAGGGAAGTCGGCGCGCCAACTCCAGGCGTCGGCGGAACTGCTGTTCGATGTGTTCCAGGACTACGATCCCGCGAATCTGCTCCTCGACCAGGCGCGGCGGGAAGTGCTCGAGCGTCAACTCGAGGTCACGCGAATCCGCGGCGCCCTCGAACGCCTCGCCGATTCGCGCCTCACGCGTGTCACGCTTCAACGGCTTTCCCCTTTCTCGTTCCCGCTATGGGCCGACCGACTCAAGAGCGAACTGACGACGGAACGCTGGACGGATCGCGTCCAGCGGATGGCGTTGTACCTGGAGGACGAAGCGACGCCGTCAGCGCAGCAGCGCAGGCCCAAGGCGGTTCCGATCGAGAGCAACGCGCCGCGGCCCAAGGGGATCAGTTCGAGCGAGACGCACAGATCGATGGCGCCGCGCGGGCGTCGTTCGCGGCCGAGGATCTGATCCTCCTGCCGCACCGCTGCGTGTTCTGGCCGCGCATGCGGACGCTGTTTCTCGCGGACGCGCACTTCGGGAAGACGGCGACCTTCCGCGACGCCGGGATCCCGATACCGGCGGGCACGACGCGCGCGGACCTCGACCGCCTCTCGGACGCGATCGATCGCACCGATACGCGCCGGGTGATGATCCTGGGCGATCTGCTCCACCACAAGCGCGGCATGGACGAACGGACGATCGACGAGTTCGCGCGATGGCGCGCGGATCGACGAGCGCTCTCCATGACGCTTGTCCGAGGCAATCACGACCGCTCGGCGGGCGACCCGCCCGGGTCGTGGGGCATCGAGTGCGTCTCAGGCCCGGTGGAATGCGGCCCGTTCCGACTCGTGCACGAGCCCGACGACGAACCTCCCATCGATGCGCACACACTCGCGGGGCATATCCATCCGTGCGTACGCCTGCACGGCAAGGGGCGGCAGTCGATGCGAGCGGCGTGCTTCCATTTCACGAAGAACCTCGCGCTGCTGCCTGCGTTCGGATCGTTCACGGGGATGCACCGTGTTTCGCCGCGTGCGGGAGACCGTGTGTACGCGGTCGGAGACGGGCGAGTGCTGGATCTCACGCTTTCTTGATGGCTTTGAACGCCTCGATGGCGTGCTCGCGGGCCTTCTTGTGGTCGACGATGGGCTCCGGGTAGCCGCACCGCTCGCGCGTGCGCGGCGAGGGTTCGTGGATCTCGGATGAATCAACATCGCCGAGTTCATCGACATACTCGCGGACATACGCGCCGTCGGGGTCGAAGCGCTTCCCCTGACTCGTCGGATTGAAGACGCGGAAGTACGGCTGCGCGTCGGCGCCGACGCTCGCGGCCCATTGCCACCCGCCGTTGTTGCTCGCGAAGTCGCCGTCGACGAGGTGGCGCATGAACCACTTCTCGCCCGTGCGCCAGTCGAGGAAGAGGTCCTTGCTGAGGAACGAGGCGACGATCATGCGGGCGCGGTTGTGCATCCATCCTCGTGAGGCGAGTTGGCGCATCGCGGCGTCCACCATCGGGTAGCCGGTGCGGCCCTTCGTCCACGCCTCGAAGTGTTCGTCGTTGTCCTTCCAGCGGATCTTCTCGGTTTCGAGTTGCAGGGGGCGATTGCGGCTGACCCGCGGGACGCCGTAGAGCAGGTGCTTGTAGAACTCGCGCCAGACGACTTCCTCGATCCACTTGACGACGCCCTTCTCGCCGCGCGCGTGCCTGCCCTCGTTGCGCTCCATCGCCGCGTGGATGAGTTGGCGGGGCGAGACAGCGCCGACGGCGAGGTAGGGCGACATCGTGCTCGTGCCGTTCTCTCCGACGAAATCCCGCCGCTCGTCGTAGTCGGGGACCCGATCGTCGAGAAACGAGCGCAACCGGCGGTGGGCGTGCGTTTCGCCTGCCGGCCAGAGTTCGGGATCGAGCGGCGACTCGTAGCCGTCGATCGAGTCGGGGACCGCGTCGGGCTCGCCGACCATCTCCTGCTGTTTCTTGCAGATGAGGAGCGGCTCGGGGGCGCCGAGTTCGTCGAAGCGTTCGCGCCATTTGCGCTTGAAGGGTGAGTAGACGGTGTAGAAGCCTCCCTCGTTTGTCAGCACCCCGCCGGGCGGGAGGACGACGCTGCCATCGAACTCACGGACGCGGACGCCGCGTTCCCCGAGGATGCGCGCGGCTTCTTCGTCGCGCTCGCGTTCGTTCACCCCGTACTCGCGATCGAAGTACACGCAATCGCACTCGTGCTCTCGCGCGACGGCATCAACGGCTTTCGGGACATCGCTGAAGCGATCCGCCGTGACGATGCGCAGCGCGATATTGCGCCCTTCCAGCGACTCGGAGAGTTCCCGGAGCGTGCGCAGCGTCAGGTCGATCTTGGCGGGCGCGTCGTCGTGGCGCTCCCAGTCCTTGGGAGAAACGACATAGAGCGCGACGACGCCGTTGGTCGCGTTGGCGGCGGCGGCGTGGAGCGCCGGGTTGTCGCGCACCCGCAGGTCGGTTCGGAACCACATCAGTGATCGCATCACGCCTCCTC